>JANQIO010000061.1 GCA_028282105.1 Halieaceae bacterium
GTGCTGGAGGCCCTGCGCGAGGTGTCGGATTCCCTCAACCAGTTCTATAAGGCCGGTGAGACGCTGGCCGCCCAGCAGGATCTGGAGAGAGCCTCCGCCGAGTACCTGAGCCTGGCCCGCAAGCGCTACCGCAACGGCGTGCTGTCCTATCTCGACGTGCTGGATGCCCAACGCCGGTTGCTGGATGCCCAGACCGGGCTCACAGAGGCCCGCCGCCTGCAGCTCGACGCCCTCGTCGACCTCTATAAGGCCCTCGGTGGCGGCTGGGATCCTGGCCCACTGGAAGCCGTTGCCGAATCCTCGCAGCGCTAGCGATCGTCACGGCTTTTCGCTAATGATGTCGGCCAGCGAGCAAGAGACACCCTATGCCTGACACCGCCTCCGATGCCAGCGGCACCCCGGCCGCAGCAGAGCGAACCACAACCGCCGAGGCCAAGCCCGGCCTGCTGACCTGGTTGGCGGTGGTGGGGTTGGTGTACCTGCTGCTGGTTGGTGTGGGGGTCATTGGCGAGGGTTTCCGCTGGGTCTCCGGCGGTGACGAGGGTGCTGCAAAAATCTTCGCCTTCGCCCGCAACCCGCTGATCGGCGTCATCCTCGGCATTCTTGCCACCGCCCTGGTGCAGTCCTCCAGCACCGTAACCTCGGTAATCGTCGGCCTGGTGGCGGGCGGTGTGCCGGTGTCCATCGCCGTGCCGATGATCATGGGCGCCAATATGGGCACCACTATCACCAACACCATCGTCAGCCTGGGGGCGTTGCGCGAACGCGATACCTTCAACCGCTCTTTCCAGGCCGCCACCGTTCACGACTTCTTCAATCTCTACAGCATCGTGATCTTCCTGCCCATCGAAGCCACCTTCCACCCGCTGGAACGGCTGGCCGGGCATATGTCCCACTGGTTCGTCGGTGGCAGCGGCGCCTCCGTGAAGGAGCTCAACGTGCTGGGCGCCATCACCAAGCCGGTCAGCGGTTTCGTGGTAGACCTATTCCAGTTCCTGCCGCTGCTGGGGGGCTACCTGGCTATTGCGGTGGGCATCGGCATGGTGATTGCGTCCGTCCTGTATCTGGGCCGAATGCTGCGCCGCACCATGACAGCCCAGGCCAAGGGTATCGTGCAGCTGGCCATCGGCCGCCACCCCATGGCGGGCGTAGCGTCGGGCACGGCCATCACCGTGCTGGTGCAATCGTCATCCACCACTACCTCCCTGGTGGTGCCGCTGGCGGGGGCGGGCATTCTCTCTACCAAACAGGTATTTCCCTTCACCATGGGCGCCAATATCGGCACCTGTATCACGGCCCTGCTGGCGGCCACCTCGGTGAGCGGGGCCAACCAGGAGTTTGCGCTGCAGATTGCCCTGGTGCACCTGATGTACAACGTGTTCGGGGTGACGGTCTTCCTGGTCACCCCCTGGTTGAAAGATCGCCCGGTGCGCTCTGCGGAATGGCTGGGCAATCGCACCGAGCAGAATCGGGCCTGGGCCTTCGGCTATGTGTTCCTGGTGTTTTTCGTGGTGCCGGGCCTGGTGCTGGGTGCTGAGATGCTGCTATCGGATGAGCCGCCGGCAGTGGCCGCGCCCGCCGAGGACACCGCCCGCGAGTTGGAAGAGGCCGGGCTGCAGATCGAGTAGCGGCCGAGGGCGCCTGCGCCCTAGTCGTCGAGCCCGACCGCCGGCGGCGCCTGGCGCGCCGTCTCGTTTTCCACTGCCCGGGTAGTGATATGCAGGTACAAAGCGACCACCCGCGCCACCAGTTCCTGCACTTCCGGGTGCTCGTCGTAGACGTGCAGCATATGCCGTGAGCGCTCGAACACCTCTTCCATGTCGGCGATTTCCAGGTCGCTGAGGGTATCCCCGCCGTCCACCCGTTTCTTCAGGGCAATCAGGTTGGGTACATTGCGCCTGGTGCCGGCCAGCTGGGCCGCCAGCGCGCCGGATTCATCTTCTGCGCGGTTGTGGTCGGTGATGTTCATCTATCCAGCATAGTCCGGGATGCAGCGTTTAGCGCGAGCGGCTGGCCTCTCGTCGAGAAGAGTGCAGCGAGCATTCGAGAACTTCGTCACATTATTGGTAATAGTTGGCATTTTTTGTGAAAACTGGCTTATAATCGCCCCTACACAAAAATTGTACATTTGTCCGAACCGGGATCCCTCCGGATGCCATGCGGGGCAAGGTGCATAAATAGTGCTTAGCTAGCGCATGGATTGCGCATGGATAGCGCATAGATAGCGCATAAGCAGCTGAAGCAGGCAGCTCGAAGAAGCCGCTTCAATCAGCAGCAAACAGCAGCAAGAAAAGTTCGGGTGAACGCGTGTCGGGATTGAAGCACCAGGCGGTAACAGCACTGGCGGTGATTGCATCGCTGGCTGCTCCTGTCTGGGCGGAAGGCCTGGACACCTCCCTCAATCTCACCCCTGAGCTGTTCGACGTGCAGATGAAGCCCAAGAGCGAAGACGAGGGCCTCAAGGAGGCCAGCTTCGGCTCCGGCCTGGGCTTCGCCCTCAGCAACAGCCTGCTGCAGTTCGATGTCGACTACCGGGTTCAGAGCAAGCTGGCAGAATCCGCTACCCAGGCCGATGTCTCCCAGCAGGTGGGCGCCTCGCTGCAGAGCAGCCTGCTCAACGAGCTGCTGGGTATGGATGCCGATATCAAGGCGGGGAGCACCCTGCGTGATGGCGGCTACGTCTACAGCCTGGCACCGGGCTTTTCCAAGTCACTGGCCGATCTCGGCCGCCTCAATGTGCGCTATGAGTACCTGCTCGACAAGCCCCGTGCTGATGCCGATGAACAGGAAAAAACGGCCTACACCATGGGGCTACGCGGCGCGACCGACAATGGCCTGCTGGACTGGCACGGCAGCTACAAGACTACCGACGTGTTCGGCTCTGTGGACCAACTGCGCAGTACCGAGCGGGTAGAGTTCAGCTCCGGCCTGCAACTGGTGCCTGAGCTGCGCCTGGAAGTCTCCGGCCATACCCTGGACGAAACCCGCTTCGAGGGCGGCCTGGTCAACGAGCTGTACAACGAAACCATGCTGGGTGCCGGCCTGTCCTGGTCGCCGTCCAACTACTACTCGGTGGCCTTCAAGGTGAATTCCCTGGAAGAGTCCCGCAACCAGAGCCAGGAAGTGTTCGGCAGCGGCACCGTCACCTGGTTCCCGCAGCGCAATATGGCCTTCACTCTCAGCTACGGTGACCACCTGCATGAAGGTTCCCGCGGCGTGATGCTGGAAACCCGCATCGACCTCGGCGGTTCCTGACGCCTGACTGGACAGTCTCGTCCGCACACCCCAATAATTCCCCTGTCCTTCCTGTTGGAGAATCGGCCATGGCCGGAGGCAGCCTGTTACTGCTGATCGATGATATCGCCGCGGTGCTCGACGATGTGTCGGCCATGACCAAGGTGGCGGCCCGCAAGACCGCCGGCGTGCTGGGCGATGACCTGGCGGTCAATGCCGAGAAGGTGTCCGGCGTGCGGGCCGAACGGGAGATCCCGGTCGTATGGGCGGTGGCCAAGGGCAGCTTCCTCAATAAGCTGATCCTGGTGCCCTCGGCGTTGCTGATCGCCGCGCTACTGCCCATCCTGGTGACCATTCTGCTGATGCTCGGCGGTCTGTACCTGTGCTACGAAGGCTTCGAGAAGCTTGCCCACGGCTTCCTCCACGGCGATGCAGAAGAAGAGGCGCATCACACGGAACATCTGGAACACCTGGCAGGCACGCCTGAACAGTTGGTGGACCTGGAGAAGAAAAAAATCCGCGGCGCGATTCGCACCGACTTCATCCTCTCGGCGGAGATTATCGTCATCACACTGGGCACGGTCGCCGAGGCTTCCACTGCGGTGCGCATCAGCGTGGTGTCGGGGATCGCTATCCTGATGACCGTCGGCGTCTACGGGCTGGTAGCGGGGATCGTCAAGCTGGACGACGCCGGCCTGTACCTGGCGCAGCGCGAGGGCGAGGGCAACTGGCCGGGCTTCCAGCGCTGGCTGGGACTGCGCTTACTGGCCTTTGCACCCTGGTTGATGAAGGCCCTGGGGGTGGTGGGTACGGCCGCCATGTTCCTGGTGGGCGGGGGCATCCTCGTGCACGGCCTGCACCCGGTGGAGCATGTGATTGAAGACGCTGTCGCCTGGGGCAGCAGCCTGCCGGCGGTGGGTGTGGTCACCGGCGCCCTGGTGCACCCGATGGCGGCGGCGCTGGTGGGCATTGCCGCGGGTGGGCTTGTCGTTGCCGTTATCGAACTGGCCAAAAAACTACGCGGCTGAAAGCTATAGCCAGCGGTTCCATCGAAAAAGCGCGGCCAGGCCCCCCATCAGTACCACGCACAGCCCGACCACGATCCAGAAGGCGCCCTCATCCTCTACGCCCGGCATGCCGCCGACGTTGATACCCATCAGCCCGGTGAAAAAACCCAGCGGCAGGAAAATGGTGGCGACCACGGTGAACACGTAGGAGCGCCTATTCATCTCTTCGGAGACCTGCGTGAGCAACTCATCCTGGGCCGCAGCGGTGCGTTCGCGCACGGCGTCTATATCCTCGATATGTCGAATCAGGCGGTCATTGATCTCCCGCAGGCGTAGCCGGTCCAGTTCGCCGATCCAGCCTATGGGTTCATTGGCCAGCCGATTCATGGCCTCGCGCTGGGGCGCCAGGTAGCGCCGGAGGCTGATGCACTGTCGCCGCAGCGCTGTAAGCTGCGTGCGCATATTGCCGGTGTCGCCGGCCAGAACCTGTTCCTCCAGTTCGTCGACCTGCTCCTCAAGGTTGTCGACCGTGCCGCTCATGCGCCAGGTGATCCTGTCGATCCAGGCCAGCAGCAGGGATGCGCTGTCCACAGGCCCCTGGCCGTTCTCAAGATCTGCCAGCAGGTCCTCGGTGGATTGCAGCCGATACTTGCGGGTACTGATAATGCGCTGGCCGTTGCTCCAGAGCCGCACCGACACCATATCGTCGGGCTCCTTGCCCGGGTTCAGGTTTACGCCGCGCAGTGCCAGCAGCAGGTTGTCGCCGCGGTTGATGGCGCGCGGACGCGTCTCTTCGGCGATAAGCGCTGAGGACGCAATGTCGTTGAGGCCGCTGCCATGCACCAGCCATTCCCGGGCCGGCTCCTGTTCGAAGTCGAAATGCAGCCACAGGCAGCCTCGCTCTGGAGTCCAGCGGGTAACGTCTGCCCAGCTGACATCCTCGGCACCGCCTTTGCCATCCAGCAGCTTCGCGTGCAGCAGTCCAGCCTGTGTTTCGCTCATGGTGCCCTGCCGGATTGACGTCTGTCTCCGGAGCCCTCGGGCTTGGGCGCAAGGTCTTCCAGGCGTTGGGCAGCATCGACCCCAGACAGGCGAATGCCGATCAGGCTGGCGACCAGCACAGTGGTATAGAAGATGCCGGTCACGGCTTCCAGCGTGGCCAGCGTACGGGCGATGGGCCCCGCCGGCGTGATTTCACCATAGCCCAGCGTCGAGATGGTTACGAAGCTGTAGTAGATCAAGGTATGGGTTTTCTCCTGCCACAGGCCACCGGTCAGGCCGTTGAAAGAGCCGGGCAGGAAGGCCTCAACAATCTGGTAGGCAAACGCCCAGGCTAACGCCAGCAGCAGGTAGATGCAGATAGCGCCGACGATCTTGTTGGTATCGACGATGCCGGTGAACATCACCTGGCTCCAGGCCTGCCAGGTGGTCATGCAGATGAACAGGAACACCATGATCACCTGGAACTTGGCAAGAAAGTTTGATGCGATCAGGGTGTCGGTAATCATGGTCACCGAGATCACCATGGTCGCCCCCCATTTCCAGCTGATGAAGTTGGTGCGCGGGTTGTCCACCGCCCAGACATTGATCACCAGGGTGATCATCAATACCAGGTTCACGAAACGCTGGGTGAAGGTGAGATCAAACTGGTCGGCGACGGCATCCATGGCCATGAAAAATACCAGCGCTCCCAGCAGAATCTTGAAGTTGTTGCGCTCGTGCACGTGGGGAATAAAGCCGGACATGGATGCTGCCTCTTGTTAGGTACTCGCGAGTTTACCACCCAGCCAGCGGCCGGCCCGCATCCAGCGTGCCTGCAGGCTGGGCATTTGCAGCAGCGACAGGGCGCCGACCACATAACATCCGGCTGCCATGATCAGCAGCATGCGCTGCTGAAAGCCGGCCTCGGCATCACCGCCGAACTGGCCGGTGCCGCCGCCGATAAGGATCAATACGGTGGAGAAGGCGCTGGCGTACAGCGGCGCGGTGGGCCGGTCGGAGAAGATGCGCTGGCCAAACAGCAGCGCCAGGGCCACGAAGCCGGACACCAGGAAGCCATAGGTCGGCGTCGCCAGCAGTAGCTGGTAAAACACCACCGCCACCAGGCCGCCGCCGAGGTTGGCGGCAATCAGGGCCTTGCCGCCGGCGGCGCCGACGGAAAAATCGGGCTTGGCTGACAGGGTGGCAATCATAATCAGCGGCAGCACAGCCGAAGTGGCGTTCATGGCCAGGCTGACCACGGCGACCGGCAGGATCACGGCGCTGCTCAGCCAGGCGGTGCGCAGCGGATGCGCGTCTACGGCGGCGTCCGCGCCGCTGGGTGCCCGGGTGCCGCCGGGTACCAGGGTGTGAGCCAGCAGGGTGCAAAACAGCGCGGCAATCGCCGACACCAGGAAGCTCTGGGCGACCAACAGTGCCAGCGCCGGCGTGGGTCCACCCACCACGGGAATCACCAGGATGGCCATGGTGCACAGCAGTACGACGAATTTCGAGGTACCGCGCGCCCCCAGGTAGAAGGTGGTGTAGATGCCCAGGCAGAAGATAACGGTAAACACCGCCGGGTAAGGGTAGAAGAACACGGTCACAAACAGGCCGGCGCCAAAGATAATCGCAATCGCCAGGACGATGGCCAGCGCTGCCCGGGTGTTGGGGCGCGGTGCCCGGTTACCCAGAAAAGCGGCGGTCAACAGGGTGGCCAGCCAGGACATGGACCAGTTCACCCCATAGGCCAGCGCCACCGCCAGGCCAACGCCGACGGCAAAGCGCAGAGTGCAGCGGGCGTCGTCGTTCACGTCGGCAGGAGACGACTCGCGTCAGTAGGCATAGGACATCAGGCTGACAAAGCGCATCCACAGCCAGGCCAGGCTATTGGTGATCCAGTTGCCGCTGGTGTAGACCACCACATCGGCCTGGCCACCGCCACGCAGCAGGCCGCGGGCGCTGTCGTCAGTAAAGCGGATAATGACAGGAAAGCGCTGGGAATCTCGCAGCCAGCTGTTTTCGCTGCTCACCGATTGCAGTTGGCCGGCGTCCGCGGCGTTCTTCCAGTCCACCGCGAAACCGGTGCTGACCACCGCGCCGTCGAACACACGGCCCGGGGCCATATCCAGGGCAATATCCACCGGATCACCCGGCTTGATATTGCCGAGACTGTTCTCGCGCATATACGCCTCGATCCACACGGTATCGGAAGAGATGAAAGTCATAATGGCCTGGCCGGCATTGGCGTAGTTGCCGACAGCGATATTGACGCTGGTGACGCCACCGTCGCCGGGTGAGCGCAGCTCGGTGCGCGCCAGGTCCAGGCGGGCTTTTTCGAGGGCGGCCAGGGCTTCCTGCAGGTAGGCGTTGTCTTCATCCTGGTCGCCGATCTGCTGCTGTACCTGCTGCAGGCGTGCGCGGGCGCTGTCGACATCGGCCCTGGATTTCTCGATCTCGGCCCGTGCCTTGTCGCCATCAGTCACCGGTAGCACACCGCGCTTCTCAAGCTCGAAAACCCGCGCCGCCTGCGCCTGCACATAGTCCCGTTGGGTGATTGCCTGGGACAGCGCTGCCTGGGCCACGGTCAGCTCTTCCATGCCACCGCCCAGTTGCTGGGTCACCTGCTCCAGCTTGGCCTCCGCCTGCTGCACGGCAATCTGGAAGTCACTCTGGTCGATGCGCAGCAGCACGTCGCCGGCGGCGACGCGGCTGTTGACGTCGACATTGACCGCCACCACGTTGCCTGACACCCGCGGCACGATGGGCACGATATGCCCGGTGACCCGGGCCTGGTCGGTGTAGGGGGTGTAGCGATCCGCCACCAGGTACCAGACCAGCAGGAAGCCGCAGAAGCCCAGCACCCCCAGGGTGAGCCGCTGAATGCCGCGGTTGTCGTCGGCCGCTGGCGCGGCTGCCGGCTGCTGTGTCGTCGCGTTCTCCTGCTCAGCCATGGGCTTCCGCCTCTACCTGTGATTCCGCCTCGGCGACCCGCTCCTCGCCGAGCTGGGCCTCCAACTCCGTCGGGTCGTCAGCATAGAGCCAGAGAATAAACAGGTCGTAAGCCAGGGCCAGCACCACGGCGCCGAGGAACAGGCCGACAATGCCGTTGAGGACAAAGCCACCGATGGCGCCCAGGAAAATCACGACCATGGGTTGGCTGGAGCCGCGCCCCAGCAGGATGGGCTTAAGGACGTTGTCAGACAGCGCCACGACCACCATCCAGATGCCAAAAAGGATCACGCTGAATCCGTCCGCGACCGAGGCATAGTAGGCAATGATCGGGAACAGGATAATGCCGGTGGGTAACTGCACCGTGGCCATGATCAGCACCAGCAGAGTCCACAGGCCAGCGCCGGGGATATCGGCGACGATCAGTCCGATGCCGGCCAGAATAGCCTGGATCACCGCTACCCCGAGTACTCCCTGGGCCACGCTGCGCACCGTGCTGGAGGCCAGCGCCGCATATTTCTCACCATCTTTGCCGGCCAGCCTCCCGCCCAGCTTGCGTGCAAAGGCGCCGGCGCCTTCATTGTAGGCCAGGAATACCCCGGCGATGATCACCGCCACGGCAAACTGCAGGATGCCCAGGCCGGCACCGGCTGCGGTGCGCACCAGGGTGCGGGCAGCATCGCGAATCTGGTCTTCAAACTTGGTCACCACGGCGCTGAGGTTTTCTCTGGCAGCGCTCCAGAGTTCATAGGTCTGCTCGCCGATCAGGGGGATGGTCTTTACGCGCTCCGGTGCCGGCGGCACCTCCAGGGTGCCGTCCTGCAACTCCTCGGCGTATTCCTGGGCGGTGCCCACCAGGGTGCCGGACAGCATGACCGTGGGCGTGAGTATGGCGGCAAGTATCGCAAGGGTGAAGAAAGTGGCGGAGAGTCTGTGGCTCTGTCTTATCTTGTTGCGAAAACCGTTGTAGGCGGGCAGCAGGGCGGCGGCGATGATCATTGCCCAGACGATGGTGGCAATGAACGGCTTCAGAATCTCAAAGCACCAGAGCACCAGCCCGACCACCAGGCCCACACGAATCATGACCTCGATAGCGCGGGTGGTGTCCTGCTTCTGCTGCAGCATGGCTTCGGTGGGTTCCTGCATGGTCTGTATCCCCTCGATTGCGTGGCGTGGCGCCAGGATGGACCGCAGCGAGGCGAGCGTCGCCGGGCCGCTGGTTTTATTGCTGCCGGGCCGCCGCTTGTAATTCTGTTGTGGCAGCTCGGTGGCAGTAAATGTAGCACGTTTGTAGAGTGGTATTTCCACCGGCAAAGTCCCTTGCCAGTCGCGTTGTTCCCATTGCAGACTTGCTACCCCCGAGTAACGTCAGGACCGCGAGACCAGCATGTCGACCCCACTGTGGCAGCCGACCCAGGCACGCATCGACGCGGCCAATATCACGCGCTTCACCGAGTTTGTGAACAGCCGCCACGGTTTGTCACTGCAGGGCTACCCGGCGCTGTACGACTGGTCGGTGAGTGCGCTGGAGGACTTTTGGTCGGCCACCTGGGATTTCTGCCGGGTGATTGCCCGGGAGAAGGGTGAGCGGGTACTGGAATCACCGGGAACGTTCTCCTCCGCCCAGCCGCCCGGCGCGCGCTGGTTCCCCGAGGCTCGCCTCAACTTCGCTGAAAACCTGTTGCGCTATCGCGATGACCAGGTCGCCCTGGTGTCACTGCTGGAGACCGGTGAACGCCGAACACTCACTTACGGTGAGCTGTACCGCAAAGTGACCGCACTGGCCGCCAGCCTGCGCGCCGAAGGCGTCGTGCCCGGTGATCGCGTGGCGGGCTTCATGCCCAACATCCCGGAAACGGTGATTGCGATGCTGGCCACCGCCAGCCTCGGCGCCACCTGGTCCTCCTGTTCGCCGGACTTTGGCATCAATGGCGTGATGGATCGTTTCGGCCAGATTGAACCGACGGTGCTGTTCAGCGCCGACGGCTACTTCTACAACGGCAAGACCTGCGACAGCCTCGAACGGGTGCGGGACATTGCCAGCCGTATCAGCAGCCTGCGCCGGGTGGTGATCGTGCCGGTGGTCGATGAAGCGCCGCTGTTGGCAGGCATTCCCAACGCTGTGCTGTTTGGCAGCTATCTCAGTGAGGATGCCACGGAGCTGGAGTTTGCGGATTTCCCCTTCGATCATCCGCTGTACATCATGTACTCATCGGGCACTACCGGCATGCCCAAGTGCATCGTGCACGGCGCCGGCGGCACCTTGTTGCAACACCTCAAGGAGCACCAGCTGTTGGTGGACTTGAGCCGCAGCGACGTGTTCTTCTACTTCACCACCTGCGGCTGGATGATGTGGAACTGGCTGGTATCGGGGCTCGCCAGCGGTGCCACCCTGGTGCTCTATGACGGCTCGCCCTTCGCCCGCCGCGGGCGGGTGCTGTTGGATGCCATCGACGCCGAGGGCATCAGCGTGTTTGGCGCCAGCGCCAAGTACTTTGCTGCCCTGGAAAAAGCCCGCCACCGCCCGGGAGAGCGCTACGAGCTGGCGCGGCTGCGCACGGTGCTGTCCACCGGCTCGCCGCTGGCCCACGAGAGCTTCGAGTACATCTACCGGGATTTCAAGTCAGACCTGTGCCTGTCTTCCATCAGCGGCGGCACCGATATTCTCTCCTGCTTTGTCGGTGGCAGTCCGATCCTGCCGGTTTACAAAGGTGAGATTCAGTGTCGCGGCCTCGGCATGGCGGTGGAAATCTGGGACGACGAGGGCACCGCCGTGACCGCTGAAAAAGGAGAGTTGGTATGCACCCGGCCCTTCCCCTGTACCCCCATCGGTTTCTGGAACGATCCGGGCCATGAGAAGTACCGGGACGCCTATTTTGCCGCCTGGCCCGATATCTGGGCTCACGGCGATTACGGCGAGCTGACTGAACACGGCGGTGTGGTGATACACGGGCGCTCTGACGCGGTGCTCAACCCCGGTGGGGTGCGCATCGGTACCGCGGAGATCTACCGCCAGGTGGAAAAGCTCGACGAGATCCAGGAGAGCATCGTGGTGGGCCAGGAGTGGCAGGACGATGTGCGCGTGGTGTTGTTCGTGGTGCTCAGCGAGGGTGTGGTACTGGATGATGCCCTGCAGGCCCGTATCAAGGAGGTGATTCGCAGCAACACCACGCCCCGCCATGTGCCGGCCAGGATACTGGCGGTGGCGGACATCCCGCGCACCATCAGCGGCAAGATTGTGGAGCTGGCGGTGCGCAACGTTATTCACGACCGGCCGGTGAAGAACACCGACGCGCTGGCCAACCCGGAAGCCCTGGCGCTGTACCGGAATCTGCCCGCGCTAAGCGAGTGACTGCTAATTTGTGTAAAGCGTGAATCCGTTCTAACACGGCGACAACAGTTTTGTGCAATACTCCGCCAAATGCTGCCATAGAAGGATGGAGAGATGCTTTCCCAACGCTTGTGGGTAGCCCTACTGCTGGCACTGGGCGTGGCCAGCGCAGCTACTGCAGATGACGAGCGGCGCCCCGTTTACGCAGCCCTCTACGGGGGTGGCGCAGAGTACGACGTGGATTTCGATTTCGCTGGCACACTGGGCTTCGACCCGGAAGACAGCGGCGATACCTACGGTATTGGGCTGGCCTACGAGGTCAATTCCAACTGGTTCTTCCAGCTCGACTACACCCATACCGACGGTGACGATGTGGATATCGACCAGGTATTCCTGTCATTGAACTACCAGCGCCCGCTGTTCATTCCCAGGATGAAAGGCATGATTGGCCTGGTGCTGGGCGAGGGCAGCCTGGAGTGGAACCGCCAGCCGGAGTTCGCCGATGCCATCTTTGACGACCTGGAAGATGAAGAATTCCTCTATGGCATCCAACTGGGGCTCAACTATGACCTCGGCCGGCGCTGGTCGACCAGCCTGACCTACCAGTACTTCCAGCAGGATTTCACCACCAATGTGGAAACTCCTGACGACGGTCCGCTGGAGTTCGAACACAGCAGCCATCACTACCTGCTGTTCGGCATCCGCTTCCACCTGTAGGGTCTGTTGGGACGGCTTAAGCCGGGCGGCGCCTAGTCCCACCAGCCCAGCACATCCTGTGCGATAGACCAGCGCCGACTCTTGCGGGCGGTGACCCCGCCCTCCATCCAGTAGCTGTACAAGCGCTCCACGCTGCCGTCGGCCTGCTTGAGCTGCACCCAGTTGCTGACCACTTCCTGCCACTCGGGTTCGCCCCTCGGTAGCGCATAGGCCGCCGGCACGCGCACCGGTGGGTCAGAGGGCACTACGCTGTAGGCCGGGTAGCGGAAGGCGTAGGCGGCCCCCTCTTCTGCGGTCAGCAGCAGAGCGTCGGCGGGAGGCTCACCTCGGAAGAAGGACTCGGCGCTCTCCAGCTCGACAAAGCTGGCACCGGGTAGCTGCTCGCGCAGGCGCTGCTCAAAATAGTGGCTGCTCACCAGTGCGATATCGAAGTCGGCCAGGGCGCTGCCGTTTTCGCTGACGCGGTGGCGCATATGATCCGGCACAATCAGCGCCATGCGCAGGTCCAGCACCGGCCGTGCAAAGGCGGCGCGGCTGTAACGGTCGGGCAGACTGGCAATACAGGACATGGCGATGTCGATCTGCGCCTCGCGCAGGGCGCTGTACAGAGTATCGAACTTGAAGGGGACGAGCTCCAGTTCAACGCCCAGGTCATGGGCCAGGCTGTGGGCCATGTCGGCATCGAATCCCACGACCCGGTCCTCGTTCAGGAAGGTGCAGGGCAGGTTGTTGGGTCGGTAGCCGACTCGCAGCACACCGCGCTCAAGGATTTCGTCAAAGCGACGTCCCAGGCGCATATCGGTGATCGAGTACTCCTCAACCACGTCTTCCGCGTCTTCATCGATCAACTGTTCGCCGGGCAGTGTCGGCGCTGTCAGCAGTACCCGGGCCGGCACCTGCTGGACCCGCGGCTCGATGGTGGCCAGTACCTCATCGCGGGCCGGCGCCACAGGCACAAAGGCTGAAAAGTACGCATACATCGCCAGCAGCATAGCTGCCGTGGCCGCGGTGCTGATTCCCAGGTAACGGCCTATCCTGGCGGCGCTGAACTGCAGCTTGCCACACACTGCCAGGGTGCCGATGACGCTCAGCACAATGATATGCAGGGCCGCCAGCATGGCGCCGAAGCGGCCCACTACCACGCCGGTGACCAGGAATAGCTGGAACATATCCGCCGGGATGCGCAGGCTGTCGAGCATGTAGGGCACTGCCACGTTGATGCTGCCAAACAGGCTGAACAGGCCGTTGAAGGCCAGCATCAGCCGCTGCCCCGCGTCCAGGCTGGTGTCGGTGAACCAGGCGGAGAACAGCACGAACAGCAGCACCAGCATCTTGCCCAGTGACGGGAAATTGAAGGACACCGGCACGATAATATCGATGGCCGACTCGGTCTCCTTCTCGGGCAGTGAATGCCGCGCCAGCAGCGTCTTACAGTTCTCGGCGATGAGCGGCAGCACCACGAACTGGTTGCCGGTGGCAAAGGCGGTCACCAGTGCGTCCCGGAAGGTATCCAGCACTTCACGGAAGGGAATGCCGCTGACGGCGCTGACCAGCCCCGGGAAGATCCAGAAAGTCACCAGCAGCGCCACGGCGATATAGGTCACCAGGTAGACCTGCACCCGGCCGAGTTCCTCCACGGTCATGGTGCCGGCCGCGGCAGCAGCGATGGCAAAGATGCCGTAGGGGGTCAGCTTCACGATCATGCCGTTGATATGGCCCAGGGCGTGGCTGAGGCTGTCGAAGATGGGCAGCACCTTATCCTTGTCTTCCACGGAGATCAGCGCGATGCCCATGAAGATGCTGAACAGCACCACCGCGGGCACCAGGTTGTTCGACAGGGAGTAGAAGATGTTATGGGGCAGGTACAGCTCCAGCAGGTCGTTGCCGGCGGCGCCGCTGAGCATGGGGCTGGCGAAGAAGGAGGCACTGTCGCGGTCCGGGAAGGCCAGCGGTGCGGCGAAGATCAGCAGCAGCGCCAACAGCCAGATCACGGCCAGCACCGCGGCACCGCGCAGGGCGAGACGTCGGGCTTCCTGTAGTTCCATGCGGCCGAAGCCGGCCACCAGTGACACCACGATGTAGGGCAGTACCGTCATCTGCAGCAGCTTGACGAAGATGTCGCCAAGGATATTCAGGTCGGCCACCAGTTCACCGAAGAACAGGCCGGTGACGATGCCGGCGAACAGGCCGATAAAGATACGGGTGGAAAGCGCCATGATTATCCCCTCAGGGCCACATCATAACGTGTCGTGATCGCCGCGATCAGGGTGCGATGAAGTCGGTGTCGTCGCGGTCGGCGCTAACGGTCATGGGCAGCGATACCCAGTGCGCCGCGCCGCTGCGGCCGCCGCCGTGCAGGGCGGCCCCGAAGGTGTAGCTGCGCCCGGTTTGCAGCTCCAGCAGGGGTGCGCCCGGCGTCAGCGGGCGCTTCACGGTGGCGGTCCAGCGACCGTCGATAAAGTCCACCTCGGCGTTGAGAGCGCCGGCGTCCAGCCGGTGGGGTTTGTCGAGCAGGGCGTCCAGTTGCAGCACCCCCGAAGCCAGGTCGAGTGTCCACAGCTCGGCGAAGCGGCCGGCGGCCAGGTCCTGCGCGAGTTCCAGTTCCGGCCGGGTGACGGCGGGTTGCCCGAGCACGCGCCGCTGGGCCAGTGACGCCCACAGGTATTTGGGCCTGCCTTTGTCGAAGCGCATACCGCGCATATCGTCGTGACAGGCGGCCCAGCAGCCGCCGCGGCGGATCGCAGGGTCGTCGCCAAAGCCCCACATCAGGGATAGCTGGGAATCTTCGCGGTCGCCATCCCAGCTTAGCCGGGTAAGCAGCTGTTCATCCTGCCGGGAAAAACTCACGCTAACCTGGCGCACCCGCGGCTCCGGGCCGCCGAGCACGGCGCTGATCTCTGCTTCTTCGCCCCGGTGACACTGCCGGCAATTGGTACCCTGGCGCAGGGGTTGTGAGCCCGGGTGCTCGCTGACCAGCCACTCGGCATCGGAATCGCCGGGATCAAACAGCGTCAGCTCCCGCTGGCTGACCGGCAGTGGGGTGAACGGCTCGACCGCCTCCGGGTCGCCGTGTGCCACGCCGGTGTGGCAACCGACACAGGTCATATCGCCCTTGTCCATGACCCGGTGAAAACCCTTGGCCCGGTCACTGACCCTGTCGCTGCGCGCCATGGCATCCAGGTTGTGACAGCGACGGCAGCCCATGGAATCGTTGGCCAGCATCACTCCTACCGGTGACTGGTCGGCGTGGGGATTGTGGCACTGGGTGCAGGGCGGATTCATCCGCAGCATCTTCTCGCGCCCGTGGATACCGGTTTTCTGGGTTTTGTGACAGGTACTACAGACCGCCATCTGGCCGCCGCTGGCCTTAATCGGGTCCTGTGTCACATGCAGGTCGTGGCAACTAATGCAGGTGACGTTGCTGGCCATGTGCAGGGCTTCGTTCCAGTGGCTCGCCACCGAGCTGCCGTGGCAGTCGAGGCACTGGCTGTCCTGCAGGGCCGGCGAGGCTGTCCAGCGCGGACCGAAGCTCACGTCGGGGGCGGCCACTGTGGGCGCCGCCCTATGCTCGGCGCTGCCGCCGTGGCAGGCGTCGCAGCTCTGGCTGATGCCGCCGTGGGCGCTTTGTAGCATGGCGTGGATAGGGCTGCCTTCATCGTCCAGATGGCATCCCAGGCAGTCCTCTGAGGCAAGCCCCGGGCTGCTCAAGCCCAGGCATAGCAGCAACAGGGAAAGCGCGACCACGGCGGCGCCGGCAGGCTGGCCATGGTTCACGCCCGGGCGACAGATTTTCACCTAGTGAGGCGCTGCCATGCTGAGTTGTTCGCGCGGCGAGTGCGTGAGGCCGGCGTGGCAGTCGATGCAGGTGCGCTTTCCGGTTTCCAGCACCTTGTGGAAAGAGCGTGCCTTGGGCGACTGTGCCGAGGCCAGCATATGGCCGACTTCGTGGCAATTACGGCACTCCCGGGAGTCGTTGGCCTTGAGCCTGGCAATTTCCCGGGCCTTCATGGTGGGCGCATGGGCGGCGTACTTTTCCGGTGTGTCGATGACACCGGTGATCCAGCCCCAGACTTCCCGCGATGCCTGGATCTTCCGGACCATTTTTGGTCCGAACTCCTTGGGAATATGGCAGTCGGAGCAGGTGGGCCGCACGCCGCTTTCGTTCATGTGGTGGGTAGTGCCCACCAGCATCATGCCGGCATTGTCTGCCATCACGTGGCAGGACGTGCAGAATTCCTCGGTACTGGTGGCGTGCATGCTGTAGTTGAAGCCGGCAACGCCCAGCACGCCCAGCACCAGGCCGCCGCCGACCAGTGTGGCGACGGAATACTTGTTGCTGGGATTAAACAGAAACCCGAACAGAGTCTTGAGCCAACCCATCACTTCCCCCCGGAACTCGTCTGGACGCTCTTAGTGTAGGGAATGATAACGTGTCTGAGCGTTCAGCACATGCGGGAATTGGCGCCTACTGCAGCCAGGGGGCTTTCATGCCGCTGAATGCCTGCTACAGTTCACGATAGCAACCACAGCATTGATGCGGGGGTATTTGGAATGTTAAGGAGTTGTTTGCTTTTCTCGGCGGCCGTTTTGAGCAGTGCCGCGCTGTATGCCGGCGAAGTCGATGTTGACTGCACGATGTGCCACGACAGTGCGCCGGTGCCGGCCGATCACATGCCAGTCGACGATGTTTCCAATGAGAGCTGCGCGATGTGCCACGTCGCCGACGGCGATGACGCTTACTTTCGCGCCATGCACGAAAAACACGGCGAGGCATTGGGCTGCGATGCCTGCCACAGCGATGCCTCTGCGGAGAGTGCCGCGCGCCTCAAGCAGCTACTCGGCAACTAAAGCGGCAAGCCCTGCTTAAATCGGGCATGCCGTTCTCCTGGAGACGGCAATCCACTGAATAAGTCGACCCCCTCCTGCGGGCGGGCAAAAAAAAGGCCGGTGAGTAATCACCGGCCTTTTTGGTCTTCTGCTCCAGGTCAGTCGAGCAAACCGTGCACCAGGTCCACGTCGGCGCTGCGACCACTGCCGTGGCAGACCTCACAGGTCTCGGTGACCTCACCGGCATCAAGCGCAGCCTGGGTGGTGGCGAAGTTACCGCCGTTCTGCTCCATGTGAGCCTTGGAGGTGTCGTTTTCGTGGCAGCTGTAGCAGGCGGCCGACTCCGGTGAAATGACCACGTCGTCCGCCGGGTCGAGAACGTCCGCGCCGGTATCGATAACGTTGCCCAGCGCGCTGCTGACCAGCGGCAGTTGATAGCCGTTGTTGCCATGACAGGAGGTGCAATCCGCCAGATCACCGGGGTACTGCACGTGATCCTCGTCGTATACGTAGGTCGTAAAGCCGCGGAAGCCCACCACCTGCAGGGGATTGTCGCGAATCGACGGGGCGTGGATGGCATGAATCATAGTGGTGAAGTGAATGGACTCTTCATCCTTGCCGTCGGTGGGCGGGTTGAACGCGGTTTCGCGCACGCGCCGGTCGGTGTTGAGCGGGTTGTGGCAAGTGGCGCAGACCTCGATGTTGCCGAAGCGGTTGTTGCCGTGAATCACCAGGTCCTGGTGACAGCTATTGCAGTTGTCGAGGTTCACAATGCTGCGGCGCGGGCTGGCCATGCCGTCGGCTTCGTCGATGGAGAAGTTGGCGATCACATTCTGCATCCAGACGCTCTCCACGCCGTTGTCCTCATCGGGGTCGACGTCCACGCCCGGGTGCCCCTCAATGGTCGCACCACCGCTGCCGCTGGCGGCCACGCCGGGTGCCAGGCTGCCGTCCGGTATGGCCACGCCGGAGACCACGTTAAAGCTGCCATCGCCATTGGGCGTGGCTGTGGCCAGGGCATCGATGCTAACCGTGCTGGCGTTGTTGCCCTCGCTGCCGATGTTGTTGTACTCGCCGGTGTCCCAACCGATGGTGACTGCGAGGCGGCTGTCGCCTCCACCCTGGGTCCACGGATCGTCGTTGAGGATGTCCCAGTTGCTGCCATCCGTGGGATTGGTAATGCGGAAGTCGACGCTGGGGAACTCGCCCGGGCCGGTGTTGGTGACGCTGAGAATCTCCGGCAGGTACTTCTGGCTTTCGTCCCGCACCAGCAGCGCGTGGCTCTCGGCAATGCTGCCGGCCACCTGGCCCTCGGAGTGACAGTCGGCACAGCGTGAATCGTCTTCCTGGCCACCGGCGTGGGTGCTGAAATCAAAGCGGTCGTGGCAGCTGCCGCAGGCGGCCTGGGATGAGTAGATGTTCCAGTTGTCGCCCTGGTTGCTTAGCGGCACGTCGGCATAAAAATCGTTGGTCGTCGACGAGCCCACGTGACAGTTCTGGCAGTTGCGAATGTCCTGCGGATACACAATGTTGGAGTAGTCGTACTCGTTGTCCCGGAAGCCCCAGAAGATGTAGGGCTCGCCGTCCTGCACGCTGGGCAGGTTTTCACCCATGTGAATCTTGTGAATCATCACCTTCATGTCGGCACTGTTGCCGCTGTTGGCATCGGTGGTGCCCGGGTTGTGGCAGGTAACGCAGTACTCGACCTCGATCCGGTTACCGCCGTGAAAAGCCAATGGATTGTGACAGCGGTTACAGCTGTCGGTCAGCGCCACCTGGTAGTTGAAGATGCCGCTGACCTCACCGGTTTCCGGAATCCAGTCGTAGAAGGGATTGACCGCATTGGGGCCGCCATCGAACTGGATCGACACCCGGTGGGTTTGGGCGGGTTCGAAGTCGAGGTTGAGGTCCTCCTCCTTGGCCTGGGCGAGGATGTCCGCCGGCAGGTTGTTGACGTCGGTGGCAAACGTGTAACGGTAGGTGCCGTCACCGAAGTTCTCGAAGTTGCCGTCGCGCTCGTAGAAGGCCTGCAGCTTGTCCTCGGTGCCGGGGCCCACAGAGCCCGCTTCCTCGATGCGATTCACATAGGACTGCCAGTTGCCGGTGGCGCCGCCGAGGTCGCTGGCCTGCAGCTTGGCGAGGACAAAGCGGGTATTGCTGACTTCCAGATCGGTAATCGCGGTGTTGGCTTCGTCGGTGACCTGGAAGTCGACCACCGCATTGCCGCCGCTGAAGCTGGCGCCGTTGATGAAGGCAAACACCTCGCCGGCTTCAGCGTAGCCGACGGGCCCGGGAATCACCGGATCCGGTGGGTCGACCGGCTCATTGGGGGACGCCGGCCCGGGTTCCACCCCGGCCGCGCGGTCACCGCCGCCTCCGCCACCGCACGCGGCCAGCAAGCCTATTGTCACCGCCGCCAGCCAGTATCTGATCTGTTGTTTGCCCATGGTCATCACCTTCAGCATGACGCCGCCACCCGGCGTACTTATTGCCACCGATAAATAATCGAAGTTCCTATGTAATGAAGATCCTCATCCGCCGGCTGTTCACCCAGGCTCAGCACCTTGTCCATGCTGTTTTGCCTGACGCCGGAGATGGCCCAGTCTTCGCTGTCAAAATTCCAGTATTGATAGTTCACACCCAGTGAGATCGCGTCGCGGAAGTGCCAAACGCCTTCCAGCACCAGGTGGTGCATCTCTGATTCGTAGTCCTGCGCAAAGGGCTCGTCGCTGAGATCGTCAGCACCGCCGTTGCTAAAGTCGTAGTCGGACTCGGTGTCCTGGTAGCTGTAGGTCGCGCTCAGGTCCATGCGTTCGGTAGGCGACCATTCCACCGCGAAGCCGACGGCGATGGCCTCATCCTCGACGTCCACCCCCCAGTTGCGGGACGGGTCCGAGGCCTGCGGCAACGGCGGGAACACCTCGAAGGCGTTTTTGTCCGGGCCGCCGCGGAAGGCGCGGCCGGCCTGTTCGGATTCATAGTCGTTGCTGCTGATCCAGGCACTCAGCACCAGGTTGCTCGCGGCCACCCAGTTGGCGGTTACCGAGACGCTCTCCAGAGTCTCGTCGGTCAGGCCCAGTTCGGTCTCGTCGTAATCGTCTTCCCGGTACAGCAGGTTGAGGGCGATGTTCCAGTCCGCGGTCGGCTGCCAGTCCATGTCCAGGCGGCCCTCGGCGCGCTCACGGGTGGCGATGTGGTACTGGCTCAGCAAAGGGTGATTCAAGTAGCGCTGGCTGTCGGGCGTGGCATTGATGCGCTCGGTATCCAGCCGTGCGAAGTAGGACTGGTCCCAGACGTACTCATCGGCGTCGCGATCGCCGTACAAGGCCTCCAGCCGCAGGTTCAGGTTGCTGAGAATCGGTAGCCGGTAGCGCAGCTTGTAGCGGTCCTCGTCGGACTCCATCACCGCGGCATTGTCGCGCTCGATTTCCTCGTATTCATAGGTCAGCCACAGCTTGCTGCGCAGCGGCAGTGGGTAGCTGCCCTCGATGCCATAGGTATTGATGCTGTAGCTGTGCGCCGTGTTGAACAGGCGCCCGGCGCTGTCCGGGATAGGCCAGGCATCCCCCAGCACATACTGATAGCCGTCCCGCGGCACATCGTAGTCGCGCTCCTCGCCGTGGAAGTAGCCTTCCAGGCGCAGCTTGCGGATAGGGTTCCAGAACACCCGGCCATCGAAGACCTTGGTTTCGTACTCGCCGCCCAGATTGTCCCGCGGCAACACGCCGGGCACCTCCAGGTTGGGATTGACGGTGAAGCCCGCGAAGGCCTGGTCCTGCTCGGTCCTGCCGAAGCTGCCATCGACCTGTACGCGCAGGGTGGGCGAAACAATCCAGGTGCCGGTCAGGCGAGCCCGGTAAAACTCGTTGTCAGGTTCCAGCGCGAGGCCGCCGAAGCCATCCGGGAAGCGCACATCCGGACCAAAGTTGGCATAGGGGTTCTGCCATTGCAGCAGGTCGTCACCATTGTCGAATTCGCTGTAGAAGATGTTGCCGGTCAGGGCCAGGGGCCCGTCGGCGTAGTTGATGGTGAGATCCAGCTCTGTGTTCTCGAAATCCACGGCCCGCGGCAGGATGGCCGCATCACCGGCTGAGGTGTTGGGGAAAATGGCGGCGCCCATATCGCGGTCGCCTCCCTTCTCCTCATAAAACAGTGTGCCCTCCACGCTCCAGGCGCTGTTCAGCGTGGCTTTCACGCCGAGCGTGTAGCGGTCCCGGGTCAGCTCCTGGTCAAAGTCGCGCAGGCTGGCGTCCAGGGCAGCGAAGTCGCTGGTGTTGACGCCGGAGACCCAGTCATCGGGCAGTAGTAGCACATCACCGCCGCGGAAAGGGGTGCGGCCGGAGTTGTTGCGCACCTGCTGCTGGCTGTCGATTTCGAACCACACGTCCCAGCGCTGGTTGCGCCAGCGGGCCTGACCCTCGCGGGTATCCAGGCCGACGTTGTTGCCGCTCAAATTCCAGAAACTGCCGTCGCCGCTGCCGCTCCAGTCGAGGTTGCCGATAAAGATGGCGCCGTCTTCGTTGAGGCCGTTGTACTCGCCAAACTCGAAATTCTCATCGCTGACGTAACCAACGCCAATTTCCGCCAGGCCGGTGTAGTCGGTGGCCCAGCGCGTGCTGAGGGGGCGTGTGTCTTCCTGCGCAAGGCTGCCGCCGCTGGCAATCGCCAGCGCCAGAAACAGCGGAGTGCGCGGGAATGGACTCACCGGGTCAACCTCGCACCGCTCGGGTGGTTGGAGCCGTGAACCTGGCTGTGGCAGTTGAGGCAGTTCTTGCCGAGCACGTACTGGTTGCTGCTGCCGCTGGTGGTGCTGCGACCGTCATAGGCCACGCTGGGGTGGAAGGCCGCGGAGTGGCACTGCTGGCACTGGAACGGTCCGCGGGCGGTCAGCAGGTTGGGTTGTACGGTGCCGTGGGGGTTGTGGCAATAGCCGCAGTTTTCAGTCACCGGCTGGTGCTCCCACAGGAATGGGCCGCGCTTCTCCTGGTGACATTCGTAGCAGTTGTCGTTCAGCGTGGGCGCGGTCAGCATGGCTTCGGTGGCCGCACCGTGGGGGTTGTGACAGTCGGTACAGGCCGTCTTGCCCTCGAGGATGGGGTGACGCGAGGGCAGGCGCATCTGCGCCTGCTGGCGGGTGTGGCAGCTCAGGCAGTTCTCAAGTTGCCCGGCAGCCGTCAGCATCGGGTCCCGGGGCGTGTGAGAGTCGTGGCAGCTGGTGCAGGCCAGGTCTTCCTGCTCGTGAACACCGCCGAGCCAGAACATCTGTTCTTCTTTCTGGTGGCAGGTCAGGCAGGCGCCATTGCTGTCAGCGGTGGCCGATTCCCACTTCGGACCGAAGCTGACATCCGGTGCGTTGCGGGTGGGTCCGCGCTGGTGATCATCGCTGGCGCCGTGGCAGCTCACACAGCTGGCCGCACCGCCACCTTCCAGTTGGCCGTGAGGCGTACGAAAAATGGCGTGCACGGGCTGGTCGGCGGTCTCACGGTGGCACATCAGGCAGCGTGGTTCCGCAGCGGCCTCTTCGGCCTCCTGGGCGACCGCCGCGGGTGCGGCCATCCCTGTCACTATTATTATCAGCAGCGCTCCAAGCGCAGCCTTTAGATCCTGCACAGTAACCCCCTACCGCGACAAGAACAGGTGTATAGGCTTTGTTCACCTGTCTGAAATCACAGGTGATCACCTTTAGTTGACAGTTTTATAGTCGAGAATGCTTGACGCAACAACCGGTGGCGAAGAAAAAACTGATCTAGGCCAAGTTAGTTCAAGTTGCGAAAAACCGGGGCTAGCCGGGGATGCCGAGCTGTGCCAGCAGCAGGGCGAGAATGAAGACCGAGGTGAATTTGCGGGTGTGGTCAAAGGCAAAGGCCGAAAACCATAGCGGCCAGATGTTCTCCGGGTAGCCCTCTGGTGCCGCACCGGGCTTGGGCTGGCGGAAGGCCTGCATCAGTTTTCGCAGCACGGGCAGGTTCACCAGCACCGCCAGCAGCAGCCAGTGGGCGCGGCCGCTGACGACCAGCCCGATGCAACCCAGGTATTGCAGCGCCAACATGCCGATCACCCAGCTGCGGGCTCGGGATTCACCCAGGATCACCGGCAGGGTGCGTACCTTTTTGGCCTCATCCAGGTCCAGCTTGTCGATGTGTTTGCCGAACAGTACGGTGGTGGGACCCAGGGCGTACAGCAGGCTCAGCCAGGTGACATCCCAGCTCCAGCTGCCCGCCATGACGTAGTAGGTGCCACCCACCATGAGCGGCCCCCACACCAGCAGCACTGCGGGCTCCCCGAGGCCGTAGTACTTGAGTGGCCAGGTGTAGAACAGCACAAAAAAGGCGCCGGCCAGCATCAGGTCCAGGGTCAGGCCACTGCGTGCCCACACCAGCCACAGTCCCAGCAGGATCGCCACGCCGCCGGTAAAACCGACATAGCCCCAGAAGCGTCGCGGTGACAACAGGCCGTCCTCCAGCACGTGTACGCCGTACTGGTTGCGGTAGTAGTTGTCGCGGTCGATGCCGCGGCGCGAGTCGGTGTAGTCGTTGAGCAGATTATTGGTGGCATGGGCAAACACCAGGCCCAGGCAGCAGATGCTCCAGATGGTCCAGTCGAATACGCCCTCCGCCGCGGCCAGTAAGCCGCCCAGGGCGGCGGACATGAAGGTCATGAACAACACCGACGCACGGGTGGCGATCAGCCAGCGCGCAATGACGTCGAGCCGGCCCCATTCGTCGGGGGTCAGCTTGGGCATGGTATTGAGGGCCTGGGCCCAGACTTTGGGATTCACGCGCTACCTCACCCGGAGTCCGTGCCGGGTCTGTTTGCGTGCAGTATGACGAATCAGGCGCTGCGCTGGCCAGTCACCAGGTCGCGGAACTTGTCGATCAGGGTTTCGTACTTGTAGTCGGTGAATTCGCCGGCATCGAGGAACATGCCGTGCTCATCGCAGACCTCGTACCAGATATGCGGCTGGTTCGGATCCGAGGTCTTGTGCATGCGGATGCCGCAGTGCGGGCAATCGATGTCTTCCACCTCGTTCCAGCGCTTGCCGATTTCGGGGTCTCCGGTGTCCAGGGCTTCCCCCATCCAGCGCTCTTTCAGCGCCTCGGCTTCGCCGGTGTCAAACCAGATTCCGTGGCAGTTGGTGCAGCGGTCGACCTTGAGGTTCCCATAGCTGACTTCTTCCATGCCGTGATGGCACTTGGGGCATTGGAGGGAGTGAATTTCAGCGACGTATTTCATTTAACAGGCCTTCCGGTGAGGTAATCTACCGGGGAAAGTGTAGCCCAACGCCATTAAAATGAAAGGGTATCCAGATCAAGCATCGCTTGAAATTTCCGCCGCAATCGACAGCGGCGGTAGCTGGGCTAGCCGCGCTGCGGAATGTCCACGTACACCTGGTTGTTGCCGCCGGCATGGACCGTCACCATGGCCTTGAAGCTCTGGGCGAGTTGAACCGGCAGCAGCTTGCGCACCGGCAGCTCGGCGTTGGCGTCGAAGCTGACGCGACACAGCTCGGCGCGACACTCGACGCCGCGCAGAATGGCTGCGCTCAACGGTTCGGAGTCAAAGGCGAGGGCGATCAGCGCATAGACCTCGGGGTCGGCGCTGCCCCAACTTGTGTCGAACAGACGATCGGCCGCGCTGGCAGTGTTCTGCCCGGGCGCGCCTTGCTCAATCGTGGGTTGCTCGCTGATAACGGACAGGTCGGCTGTCGCCACTACCGCGGGATTGAAATCATCACTGGCCTGAGGCAACTTCACGTTCGCAAAGCTCACCACCGCGGCCAGTGCCGCAGGCACGGCCAGCAGGGCGGTAGCTTTCGCGAAGCGTCTTTTCTGTTTTGACTTGCTCATGGCGGGAACCATAAAAGAAGGAATCGGCCCATGCCGCCTCACGGCCCGGCTTTTGTGACTTATGTCGGTTTTGCCCTCGGTTTCTGTGAACCCGTTCACAGAGTCCCGGGCGCTGCGGGAGCTGGCCGTGTCCCCGGCTGATGTCGCCGCCATCGTCACGCTGACCCTGGCGGGTTTTGTGGCGACCAATATCGACAACCTGCTGCTACTGGTGGCGCTGCTGGCCACCAGCCGCAGTCGCTGGCCGGTGCTGGCCGGCTACGGGGCGGCGACGACGACGGTGCTGGCGTTGTGCCTGGTCGGCGCGGCGCTGGGGAGCCTGATACGACCCGACTGGGTGGGTTTCCTGGGTATTGTCCCGGTGATCATGGGCCTGCAGCTGGGCTGGCGTGGCTGGCGGCAGCGGCATACCCAGCAGGCATCGCCGCCCGCGCCCGCCCGGGGTGCGGCCGGCGCTGCTTTCCTGCTGACCCTGTCCAACAGCGGCGACAGCATTGCCCTGTTCCTGCCGCTGCTGGCGGAAACCGAGCGCGAATCGGTGATGCTGCTGTTGGCCCTTTACCTGGGCCTGGTGCTGGCCTGGGCCTGGTTTGCCCGCTTTGTGGCGGCCCGGCGACTGCTGGCCGCGACGCTGGCGCTACACAGCCGCTGGCTGTTGCCCTGCGTCATGATTGCGGCGGGCGGCTATGTGTTGCTGGATACGACCACGGACACCCTGAAGTAGTCCGTGGCCGGGGCAGCTCGTTGGAGACTGTCTAGTAGGGTGGGAAGCCCTTGAGAATGTTCGCAGCGGCGGCGTCGTAGTCGGCCTGATCGCGCTGGTCGTCACCTTTCAGGCGAGACTGGATGACCGAGCGGAATACCGACTGTTTCAAATCGTGGTCGATGATGTCGACAATGAAGGTGCCCTGGGTGTAGTTGCTGACACTGACGTTGCTGCCGCAGTTCCAGCAGTTGTAGTAGGCCGAGCGGCTATAGCCGCGATAGCCGCCGTAGTAACCGCCATAGGTGGGCCCGGTGTTGTAGGTGCGTACGTCAGTTTTCTCCTGGGCAACAAGGTGCCAGCTAAGCAGGGCGTCTGCCTGCTTGGGGTCCTCGACGTACTTGAATCCCTTGAGTTCCATGGCGCGCTCCAGCGCCAGGTCGATGCGGTTGGACACCATGTCGCTGATGAACACCTTGGGGCTATTGCCGGAACTACCACCCGACTGGGGCAGGAAAGAGAAGGTCTTGATCTTGCGGAAGTCGTAATCCGCACGGTAGTCGGTTTTCGGCTCCGGCGGCGAGCTGGCGCAGCCCACGACTACTGTCGCGGCCAGGGCGATCAGGAATTTCAGCAATAGTCGAGCGGGAAGGTGCATGAGGTCTCTCCAAAGTGTTCGCCAACAGTGTAGTCGAAAAGCCATGTCTCGTGACCCGCTGCTTTACAGGTACAGCAGGTCCGCCACCATAAAGTAGAAAAGGATGCCGATGACATCGGCGCTTACCGTAATAAAAGGTCCGGTAGACACCGCCGGGTCGATCTTCAGCCGGTGCAGCAGCAGTGGCATGGTGGCGCCGATCAGGGTAGCAATGGCCAGCACCCCCAGCAGCGAAGCGCCCAGGGTCATAAACAGGCGCAGACCCGCATCCAGCCGGTTGGGCGCGAGCCACTGCACGGCCAGGAAGAACAGGCCCAGCATCAGGGAAATGGCCAGCCCGTTCAGCAGCGCGACCCGGAACTCGCGAAACAGGCGCGACAGTACCCGGTCGCCCAGCACGCCGGTGGCCAGGCCCTGCACGGTCACCGTTGAACTCTGGATGCCGGCACTGCCGGCGGTGGCGGCAATCAGCGGTATAAAGGCAGCGAGAATGGCGGCCTGCTGCAAAGCGTCTTCAAACTCCATGATGACCGCGGCGCCCAGCACCGAACCGACCATGCCTACCGCCAGCCAGGGCAAGCGGCTGTAGACCATGCGCAGGGTGGAGTCGCCGCGGCTGACGTCGGCGGACAGGCCGCTCATGCGCTGCAGGTCTTCGGTGGACTCCTGTTTGAGCACCGAGATAGCGTCTTCGCTGGTGATTTGCCCCAGCAGCCGCCCCTCTTCATCGACCACGGGTAACTGGCGCAGGTCGTAGCGTTCCACCATGTGGGCGGCCTGCTCCTGGTCGGTGTCCGGGCTTACCGACGGTGGGTCGCGTTCCGCCAGTTCTTCCAGCAGGCTGGTCTGGGGTGCGATCAGCAACTGCGCCAGGCTAACGTAGCCAGACAGACGACCCTCGTCATCCACTACCCAGAGGTCGTGGTTCTGGTCCACCTCCGCGGCGTGTTTGCGCAGGTAGTCGCCGGCCTCGGCGACAGAATCTGACAGGGCGGCTACCAGCAGGTGGGTATCCATGATGCCGCCGGCGGAATCCGCCGGGTAACTCAGCAGTTGTTCGACTTCCTCCGCCCGGCTCAGTCCTTCCAGCAGGCTGTCGCCCTCGGCGCGGGGCAGGTCGGCAATCAGGTCGGCGGCTTCGTCGGTATCGAGCAGCTCCAGCAGGTACTTCAGGAACACCGGGTCGTGTTCGGCGGCCAGCACGCGCTTGCGGAAGTCCCCTTCCAGGCGGTGCAGGGCCAGCGCCGCATTCTCGGCGGGGAGGCGCTTCAGGCAGTCCCAGACCTCGTCGACGTCGAGGTCACGCAGGGCCATGGCGATATCGCCAGGCTTGCTGGTATCCAGCAGCGTGATGTCGAGAATCTTGAAGTCAGTGGCGCTCATACGCAGCCCTTTGATCAGCTGGCGCTATTTCACCACAAAGCGCTGACTTGTGCTGTGTTGGTGGCGCGCGGGCAGCGGCGCACGGCTAGTGCTGCGCGGGTAGCGGCGCACGGCTAGTGCCGCGCTGGCAGCGGCGCTTACCGCGGCGACTGTTGCCAGGCCAGGGTGATACCCAGGCTGCGCTCCGGCGCCTCCGTGGCAAGGCGGTCACTGCCGAGGCGGAAACTGTCGTCCAGCAGGTTGCGGCCCCACAGCTCCAGTCGCAGGCCTCTCCCCAGGTCGCGGCTGAGGCTGGCGCGCAGCAGGCTGGCGCTGTCGAGGCCCACCTCACCGGGGGCGACGTCGTTCTCGGAGAAACGGTATTCAAAACGCAGGGCGCCGGCCCAGGCGCCCTGCTGGCCGCGCAGGGCGAGGAAAGCGCTGGGTGCTACCGCGTCGGCCAGCGCAGTGCCATCGTCGTCTTCCGCCTCCAGCAGTTGCCCGCCCAGGTCCAGGTTCCAGCCGTCGTGCAGCGTAATGCTGCCGGCGGCTTCCAGCCCGACGATCTCGCCCTCGGTCAGGTTGAGAAAGGTCTGCAACTGGTCGCTGACATCTACCCGCTCGATGTAGTCGTCGATACGCATGCCCCAAAGGTGCACCTCGAACTGGCCGCTTTCCCCCTGCCATTGCAGGCCCAGGTCCAGGCCCAGGGTGTCCTCCGGGTCCAGGCGGGGGTTGCCCCGCACCTGGCCGCGACCGGTGGTGCCGGAGAAGTAGCGCTCCGACAGGCCGGCAAAACGCGTGCCCTGTGCCAGCTCCAGGCTCCACAGCCAGCGTTCGCCGACCTGCCAGTCGGCGCGCAGGAAACCCGACAGAGCGCTGTCATCCACGGCCGCCTGGCCATCGGCCTGCTGGTCCTGCCAGGCCCAGCGCAGGCCGGCGGCAAGACCGACAGCGCCGAACTGGCGATAGGCGTCGGCGAACAGGTCGAGGCCGTCCTGTTCAGCGTCCAGCGTCTGTTGTGTCAGGATGTCACCGCTGTCCAGCGAGGTCTCGCGCTCACGGGATTCCACGTTGCGGCGCCCGAAGTATTCAAGGCCCCAGTTGAAGTCGACGTCGGCAAACTCGCGCTGGTTGACCACGCGTAGCCCCCAGTCCAGCGACTCACTGGCCACATCGTTGATACGTTCGCCCGGCCGTTCCACCCGGGTGTCCAGCTCCTGGTAGTGGTAGTAAACGCTGGCGTCCCAGTCTGTCGCCAGCGCCATGGACAGCTCTCCCAGCCAGTGCCGCTCCTGGGGGTAGTCGGTGATCTGTGCCGGGTAGCGGCTGTTCGACTTGCCGATATCGCGGCCTTCGCTGATCAGCTGTTCGAATTCCGCCTCCCGGCCGCCCACTTCAAAGCGCCCGGTCAGCTGCAGGTTGTACTGCTCGAATTCGCTGTTGAGGGAGTCACCGCTGGCGCTATTCGAATCATCGGCACCGCGCCGGCTGAGCGCCAGGGTCCACTGTTCATTACCCGCGGCGAGGTACTGCAGATTCTCATTGCCTTCACTGCCCCACTGCAGCTGCCACTCGACGCCCTGGGGCCGGTAGGGCGACAGCTGTAACACGCCGCCACCGGCGCCGTTGCCGTAGTAGACCGAGGACGGCCCGCGCAGTACTTCAAGGCTGCCGAGCATCACCGGGTCGATAAACGACGAGGCGGTGCCGGCGCGACGATCGCTGAGGATGGGCAGGTTGCTCCAGAAGTTGGCTACCTGCTGGCCGGAGATGCCGCGGATGCTGACTGTCTGCAGCAGGCCGCCCTGGCCGGCCAGGGCAATCGATGGTTGCAACTGGGCGAGATCGGCGAGGCTCAGTACCGGCGCCGGCTGTTGTCGCGGCGATAGCGGTGCTGTCAGCAGTGAATCGACATTGGTCCAGGCGCCCCGTGCTTCCCGCGCCCGTACCGTGATGTGCTCCAGGGCCGGCGGTTCAGCCGCCGCGGGCAGGGCGGCCAGCAGTGCGAGCAGGCAGGGCAGTGGACGGAGCGGGCGGTACATCGTTGAGGGCATTCCCCGGCGCTAGGCCAATGGCTGTGTCACAGAGGCGGCGCATCATACAGGATGCGGCCACGGCGCGGCGAACCGCAAAGGTTGCATAATGCAACTTTAGTTGTTAGCGTTGTCAACAATCTGATTTCGCCGGAGGCTCCCATGTCTGAATGGAAAACCAGCGCCTGCATCCTCTGTGAGTGCAATTGCGGCATCAAAGTTCAAACCGGCGGGGAGGGCGATCGCGAGATCGTCCGCATTCGCGGCGACGAGGACCATCCCGCCTCCCAGGGTTATCTGTGCCAGAAGGCCTCTGGACTCAATCACTACCAGAACGGCACCGACCGCCTGCTGGCGCCGCTGCGCCGCCGCGAGGATGGCAGCTTCGAGGAAATCGACTGGGATACCGCCATCCGCGAAGTCGCGGAAAAGCTGGCCGCGGTGCGGGATACCCATGGCGGTGACAAGATCTTCTACTACGGCGGCGGGGGTCAGGGTAACCACCTGCCGGGCGCCTATTCCGGAGCCACCCGCAAGGTGCTGGGCAATGCCTACCGCTCCAGCGCGCTGGCCCAGGAGAAGACCGGCGAGTTCTGGGTTAACGGCCAGATGTTCAATACCCATGTCCGCGGCGACTTCGAGCACTGTGATGTGGCGGTGTTTGTCGGCAAGAACCCCTGGCATTCCCATGGTCTGCCCCGCGCCCGCGCCTGGCTGCGCGAGTTCAGCAAGGACCCGGGTAAGACCATGATTGTCATCGACCCCGTCGTCAGCGAAACCGCGAAGCTGGCCGAGATTCACCTGCAGGTAAAGCCCGGCACCGACGCCTGGCTGCTGTCGGCCATGGTCGCCATGCTGTTGCAGCAGGAGAAGCACCAGGCCGAGTGGTTGGCCCAGCACACCCAGGGATTTGAAGAGATTCGCGCCGCCTTCAAGGATATTCCGGTGGAGGAGTACCTGGCCCATGCCGGCGTCCCCCTGGCCACGGCGCAGGCGGCAGTGGACGCCATCGCCGGGGCCGAGGGCGCGGCGTTCTTCGAGGACCTGGGCACCCAGATGAACCGTCACTCCACCCTGGTCAGCTATCTGGAGAAGCTGGTCTGGCTGCTGTGTGGCCATCTGGCCAAGCCCGGCGGCCAGGTCAGCCCCGCCTACCTCACCAACATCGCCGGCAGCGGCCGCGCCACGCGCAAGAGTCCGGTGGTAGGCGCGCCGATCATTTCCGGCCTGGTGCCCTGCAACGTGATTGCCGAGGAGATTCTCACCGATCACCCGGACCGCTACCGCGCCATGATTGTCGAGGCCTCGAATCCGGTGCATTCCCTGGCCGACAGCCAGCGCATGGCTGAGGCGCTGGACAGCCTGGAGTGCGTGGTCGTCATCGACATTGCCATGACAGAGACCGCCCGCCACGCCGACTACGTGCTGCCTGTGGCTACCCAGTACGAGAAGTGGGAGGCGACCTTCTTCAACTTCGAATTCCCGGACAATTACTTCCACCTGCGCAAGCCATTGTTCGATGCTCCCGCCGGGGTGCTGACCGAGGCGGAGATTCACGCCCGTCTGGTCGAGGCCCTGGGCGCCATGCCGACAGCCCTCTGCGAGGAACTCACCACGCTGCTGGAGACCGAAGGACGCTCTGCCTACCGCGACCGCTTTATCGCCGCTCTTGGTGAGGACCCGCAGCTGTCGGCCGTGGCGCCCGCGGTACTGTACCGCACCCTGGGGCCCAGCCTGCCAGAGGGCGCGGCCATTGGTGCGGTGCTGTGGCCACTGTGCCTGGACCTGGCTATGCGCGACGGCGCCTCGCTGGCGCGGGCGGGCTTTGAGGGCAATCCGCTGGAGGCGGCCGACGCCCTGTTCGATGCCATTATCAGCCAGCACTCGGGTGTGGTATTCGCCAAGGGCGACTACGCATCGCTGATGGCGCAACTGGACGAGGTGAAGCTGGTTATCCCCGACCTGCTGGAGGAAGTGGCCGGGCTGGCAGCCGGCCCCGAGCCGCTGACCTCGGAGGACTACCCGTTCCTGCTGATGGCAGGGGAGCGACGCGACTACTCGGCCAACGCCATCTACCGGGACGCGGACTGGCGCCGCAAGGATCGAGAGGGCTCGCTGCGCATCTGCAGTGCGGATGCCGACAAGCTGGGCCTGGATGACGGCGGTGAGGCGCGCATTACCACCCGCCGTGGCAGCGCGGTCACCCGGGTGGAGGTCACTGACCGCATGCAGCCCGGTCATGTCTCGCTGCCCAACGGCTTTGGCCTCGACAATGTCGACGGCCGGCGCGTGGGTGTGGCGCCCAACGAGTTGACCAGCCTGGACGCCCGCGACCGCTTTGCCGGCACGCCCTGGCACAAGATTGTGCCGGCGCAGATCGCCCGCGCCTAGCCCGGGGGCGCCAAGCCGGCCGCCCCTGGCCGGCCGCGCCCAGCCAGCCGCGCCGGGACATCATCCCACCGACATCGGCTACGCCTTTTGATTGACCCCGATCAAGGGCCGTAGCGCTCGTTTCGCGCAACAATGGCGCCCATGAGCGCAGAGAAACTGAGTTTCCAGGATGCCGCCTTCCTGCGGCTGGAGTCGGAACAGCGACCTTTCCACGTGGCCGGGCTGATGATCCTCAAGGAGCCCGAGGACAAGCCGCGGGGTTATTACCGGCGTCTGGCCAGGCACTGTGGCCGGCTCAACGAGCTGTGGCCGCTGTTCAACAAGAAGCTCCAGAACCCCGACACAATGCGCAACCCGTCCTGGGTAACCGCCGAGGATTACGATCCCGCCTACCACGTCTCGCACTATGCGCTGCCCGCTCCGGGGCGGATGGAAGACCTGCAGGTATTGGTGTCACGGGTCCACGAGCGCTGCCTGGACCGGCATCGGCCACTGTGGGAAATCCATGTGATCGAAGGGCTGTCCGGTGGCCGCTTTGCGCTTTACTGCAAGGTGCATCACGCCCTGGTGGACGGTGTCGGCGCGCTGCGCATGATCGACACCCTGTTCAGCACCTCGCCGGACGACATGATCGACTTCCGGCGCGCCCGGCCGCGGGCGCTGGCCCACCACCACAAGCTCAGCCTCGCACGGCAGGTCGGCGCGGTTACCGGGGAGCTGAAAAAGCACTATGCCGCCCTGCCCCAGATGTCGGGCATGCTGGCGGGCATGGGCCTGGACAGCCTGCTCGGCAAGCGTGACACGCCGCCGCTGCCCTTCACCGCGCCGCGTACGCTGTTTAACAGCGAGATCGATGGCCGTCGCCGGGTAGTCACCGCCGAGTTGTCGCTGGCCACCATGCGGCGCGTCGCCGACAGCCAGAACGCGACCATCAACGACGTGCTGCTGGCGGTGTGCGGCGGCGCCCTGCGGGAGTACCTGAAATCCCAGCAGGCGTTGCCTGGCAGCACCCTGGAAGCGGGCGTGCCTGTATCGATCAAGGCGTCCTCCGCCGAAGACGGGAACAAGGTGGGTTTTATCATCGCCCAGCTGTTCACCGAGGAGCCGAAGCCGCTGACCCGGCTCAAGCGCATCATCCGCGTGACCAAAAAAGCCAAATCCGACCTGCGCCACCTGTCGCGGACCGCCGCCCAGGATTACGCCAACCTGTTGATGATGCCGACGCTGCTGCTCACCCTGACCGGCCGCGCCGGCCAGATTCGACCGCCCATCAACTGCATCGTGTCCAATGTGCCGGGCTCGCGCCAGCGACTCTACCTGGAAGGCGCGCGCCTGGAAGCGATATACCCCCTGTCGGTGATCTTTGACGGCATGGGGATCAACATCACCGTGGTCAGCTACCTCAAGCGGCTCTGTGTCGCCATTACCAGCTGCCCCACCGAACAGCCCGGCATTGAAAACCTCGGGCGCCTGATGAAACAGCAGCTGAACGCCCTGGCCGCGGCTATCAAATAGCGCTGCACTCAAAAAGCCGCAAGGAGAGCTGAATGACCGAACGATTTGACAGCGTCGAGCGCGTCGCCGACGCCATCATCGAACGCACCGGCGGCAACATCGTGCTGGGCATGCCGCTGGGGCTGGGTAAGCCCAACGAACTCGCTAACGCGCTGTACCGGCGCGCGGCGGACGACCCGCGTATCTCCCTGTCCATTGCCACGGCCCTGTCCCTGGGCCGTCCCCAGGGCGCGCCCGGTTTGCAACAGCGCTTTCTGGGCCCCTTTGTCGAGCGGGTATACGGCGATTACGAGGAGCTCGACTATCTGCATGCCCGCCGCGCCGGCAAGCTGCCGGATAACATCGAGGTGATCGAGTTTTACGTGCAGCCGGCGGCGGAACTGGGCAACCACTACGCGCAGCAGAATTACATCAGTTCCAATTACACCCATATCGCCCGCGATATGTTCCGGCGCGGCATCAACGTACTGGCCCAGACCATCGCCTGCCGCGGCAGCGGTGAGGACGAGCGTATCAGCCTGAGCTGCAATCCCGAGATGACCCTGGACATGCTGCCGGAGATCGCCGAGCGCCAGGCGCGCGGCGAAACCCTGGTGACCGTCGGCTGCGTGCACAAAGCCTTGCCGTTCATGCCCAACAGCGCCGAGGTGTCAGCGGATAGCTTCGATATCATCCTCGACGACCCCGCCGCCCAGCACACGCTGATCAGCACACCGAATATGCCGGTGGGCATGGCCGAGCACTTTATCGGCCTGGCCGCCAGCGGCCTGGTGCGCGATGGCGGCACCCTGCAGATCGGCATTGGCGCGCTGGGGGATGCGGTGGCCGGCGCGCTGTTGCTGCGTCACCAGGACAATGCCACGTATCGCGCGCTGCTGGAGTCGTCGCACCTGAGCACCACCTTCTACGACGCCTTCGAGGAAACTGGGCCGCTGGATGCCTTTGAGGAAGGCCTGTACGGCTGCAGTGAGATGTTCACCTACGGCCTGTTCCGGCTGGTCGAGGCGGGAGTGATCAAACGCGAAGTGGAAGGTCCGGACGGCCAGCCGGTGCATATGACCGGTGGCTTCTTCCTGGGCCCGCAGGCGTTCTACGACGGCCTGCGCGCACTGCCGGAAGAGCAGCTCGCCAAGATCGATATGACCAATATCAGCTTCGTGAACGGCCTCTACGGCGACGAGGCGCTCAAGCGCCAGCAGCGCCAACACGGTCGATTCATCAACACTGCGTTCTCCGTCACCATGATGGGCGCCGGTGTGGCAGATCAGCTGGAGGATGGCCGCATCCTGTCCGGTGTGGGTGGCCAGTACAACTTTGTAGCCCAGGCCCACGAACTGGAGGGCGCGCGTTCGGTGCTGCTGGTGCGCGCCACCCGCAACAAGGGCGGGGTCACCAGCTCCAACCTCATCTGGAACTACGGCCACACCACCATCCCGCGGCACCTGCGCGATATCGTTGTCACCGAGTATGGGGTCGCCGACCTGCGCGGCAAAACCGATGCCGAGGTGATTGCCGCCATGCTCAGCATTGCGGATTCGCGCTTCCAGGAAGAGCTGATGGAAACCGCCAAGGTGGCTGGCAAGCTGCCGGCCGACTACGTGCTGCCGCGCGCCTTCCGCAACAACACGCCGCGGCGCCTCCAGGAAATCTACGACCAGCACCGACCGGACGGGCTGTTCCCGGACTTTCCCCTGGGCAGCGATTTCACCTACGTCGAGGAGATGCTGCTCAAGGCCATGGTCTGGCTCAAGGCCCATGTCAAACCCCGCGGCCTGCTGGATATGGCCCGCACCGGCCCGGTGGATGCCGAAACCGAACGGCATTTCTCCGCCCATATGGAGCGCCTGGGCCTGGCGGAGCCTGAGGGGGTGAAAGAGAAGCTGATGCAGCAATTGGTGCTGAAAGCGCTGGAGGCCACCAGCCAGTAAATAGCTGTCCTGCTGTCACCAGACTTGATTTGACACAAGGAATTCTGCGCGGCCCACCGCTAGTGTTGGGCTTCCTAATAAACATAACGACTGCAGGAACCTGAAATGCGCCACTGTAAGACACTGGCGGCCGCTGTCTCCGCGGCTCTCGCAATCAGCGCTGTTCCCGCTTACGCCGTCAAATGGCGAGTGGGTGAAACGGACGTCTCCCTGAACTCCAACATCTCCCTGGGCGCCAGCTGGCGTATGGAAGATGCGGACCTCGACTACCTGAGCCCCGGCAATACCAACGGCAAGGGTCGGGCGTCTTCCAGCACCGCGGACGACGGTAACCTCAACTACGACGAGGGCGACCTCTACTCCATGCAGGTGCGCGGCCTTCACGACCTGGAGATTATTCACGGCGAGTGGGGCTTCTTCGGTCGCGTGAAGTGGTGGTACGACTATGTGCTGGACAATGAAGAGGTCGCCCACGGCCACGTTGCCAATGACTACATGCCGGACAGTGAGCTGGACATGGGCAAGTTCCAGGATCTGGCCCAGGAATCCGGCGTTGAAGCCCTAGACTACTACCTGTTCTACACCTCCGAGTTTGGCAATGTGCCGGTGGAGTTCCGCGCCGGCAACCTGGTACTGAACTGGGGTGAGAACACCTTCATCCAGAACGGCATTAATGTCATCAACCCCTTCGACGTTACCGCGCTGCGCCGCCCCGGTACCGAGATTCGTGAGGCCTTGCTGCCCACCGGACTGGTGTACGCCAACATCGGCGCCACGCCGGATCTGTCGCTGGAGTTCTTCTACCAGTACGCCTGGGACCGCACCATCGTCGATGAGTGCGGCACCTTCTGGAATGCCGGCGACGTGTTCGGCGGCCGCTGCGACAAGCTCACCGTCAGCGTGGACGAGAGTGACCGGGAGCAGGTGCTGACCGGCAACTTCATCCCCCGCGGCCCCGACGACAACCCCTCCAATGAGGGTCAGTGGGGTATGTCGGCGAAGTACTTCGTCGATTCCTGGAACGGCACCGAGCTGGGCTTTTACTACATCAACACGCACAGCCGCACGCCGATATTCAGCGGTATCAATGCCACCGAGAATTTTGGCCAGCCGTTTATCCTCGGCGCCAACCCGCAGTATCGCTTCGAGTTTCCCGAGGATATTGAAACCTATGCGGTGAGCTTCGCCACCAACGTCGGCTTCTGGGCGGTGTCCGGTGAGCTGAGCTACCGCCCGGACTTCCCCCTGCAGATCAACACCACGGAAATCGCCCAGGCCCTGGCGCTGGGCGACTTCGCCGAGTGGTCCACCGTGCTCGACCGGGTGCAGGCGGCGGGTCCGGGTGGCCGTGTCCAGGGCTACGACAACGTCGAGTACACCCAGGCGCAGATGACATTCATCCGCTTCTTCGAGCAGGTGTGGGGCGCCGACCGCCTGAACTTTGCCGCCGAGGTGGGCGCGGTGTGGCTGGACGGCATGGACGATGACCAGCGCTACGGCCGCTCACCGGTGTTTGGCGTCGGCAACTTCCAACCCTTCATCAGTGAACGCTTCGGCGTGCCGGTGACCTGCGACTCGCACCCGGTGCTGGAGAACCTCGGCGTGGTGCCCAACAGCCAATCGCAGAACTGCACCAATGACGGCTTTACCGAGGACTTCTCCTGGGGTTACCGGATACGGGCCAGCATGGAGTTCAACAGCCTGATTGCCGGCACCAATATTATTCCCAACGTGGCCTGGTCCCACGATGTCAGTGGCACCTCACCGGCGCCCAACTTCGTGGACGAGCGCCAGGCCTTCAGCATCGGTGTGCGCGCCGACTACCTGAACATCTACCGGGCCGAAGTGTCCTACACTACCTTCTTCGGTGCCGACTACAATGAACTGGATGACCGCGACTTCCTGTCCATGAGCGTTTCCGTAGCGTTCTGATTGGCCATTTGAGTCGCGTTCTGACTTTTCCAGACAAGGAGCTTCACATGTATAAGAAAATAAGCGTGAAGGCAGCGCTGATCACCCTGGGTACGTGCCTGCTGGCCGCACCGGCGCTGGCAAAAATCAGCGCCGAAGAGGCTGCCCGCCTCGGGGGTGAAGAGCTGACACCGGTAGGCGCCGAGCGCGCCGGCAACGCCGATGGTTCAATCCCACCCTGGACCGGCGGCCTGCAGGAACTGCCCGCCGGCTACAGCCCGGGTGACCGCCTGGTAGACCCCTTCGCCGAAGACAAGCCCCTGTACACGATTACCGCGGCCAATGCCGATGAGTACGCTGAGCTGCTGTCACCGGGACAGATAGCGCTGCTCAAGCGTTACCCCGATACGTTCAACATGCCGGTCTACCAGAGTCGCCGCAGCGCCCTGCTGCCCGACAGCGAGTACGACTTGATCAAGGAGGGCGCCACGGTCACCGATATGGTGGAGGGCGGCAATGGCCTCAAGGACTTTGTCTCCAATGTGCCCTTCCCGATCCCACAGGAAGCGCTGCACGTGATGTGGAACCACATCGTGCGCTTCCGCACGCCGATGACCCTGCAGCGTCGCTACACCCAGATTCCGGTGACGGCCAATGGCGATTTCGCTCCGGTGCTGTTCGAGGAAGAGGCCATCTTCGCCAACCGGGTGCCGGGTAATGAATACCCGAACCGGCTGTTTGTGTTCCTGCAGCGCATCCTGGCCCCGGCCCGGCTCGAGGGTGATGTGCTGCTGATCCACGAGAATATCGACCAGATTGTCGAGCCCCGCGCCGCCTGGCTGTACAACGCCGGCCAGCGCCGGGTGCGACGCGCGCCGAATATCGCCTACGACGGCCCGGGCACCGCCTCCGACGGCCTGCGTACGGCAGACGACCTCGATATGTTCAACGGGGCGCCCGACCGCTATGACTGGGAACTGGTTGGCAAGCGCGAGATGATCATTCCCTATAACAGCTTCAAGCTCTGGGATGACAGCCTTAAGTACAAGGACATCATTGAGCCCGGGCATATGAAGCCTGAGCTGCTACGCTACGAGAAACACCGCGTCTGGGTCATCGATTCCACCCTCAAGGATGGCGCCCGCCACATCTATGCGCGCCGCACCTTCTACGTGGATGAAGACACCTGGCAGATCGCCGTGATCGACCATTACGACGGCCGCGGCGAGCTGTGGAAAGTGAAGGAGGGCCATCCCATTCTTCACTACCAGGCGAAAATCCCCTGGCTGGCAGCGGAAAGCCTGCACGACCTGATTTCCGGCCGCTACCTGGTGATTGGCCTGGATAACGAAGAGAAGCGCTACACCTATGACTTCGACTTCGATACCAGTTTCCAGAACTTTACGCCGCAGGCCCTGCGGCGGGCCGGTCGCCGTTAGTGCGAGCGCTCTGCCTGGTATTGCTGCTGCCTGCCCTGCTGCAGGCGGCGGACTTCGCCACCAACCCCGCGCTGCCGACGGCTGACGCCGGCGCAGCCCAACTGCTGGATATGACCTGGGCGGGTGATCGCCTGGTGGCGGTGGGCGAGCGCGGCCTGGTGATTTACTCCGATGACGAAGGGCGCTCCTGGCAGCAAGCCCGGGTGCCGGTCAGCGAGACCCTGACTGCGATCAGCTTCCCCACGGATGAGCACGGCTGGGCGGTGGGTCACGGCGGCGTGATCCTGCACTCCGGCGACAGCGGCACGAGCTGGCAGTTGCAGCTGGACGGCAACGACGCCAACCGCCAGCGCCTGGACTACGTCACCGACCAGGTGATGCTGCTGGAAGCGCAGATTCAGGAAGCGGAAGCCGAACCCGATGATGCGGTGGTCTACCTGTTGGAGGAGGCCCAGTTCGCGGTAGAGGACGCCGAGCTGGCGCTTGAGACCGGCCCCGCCGATCCTTTTCTCGACGTTTGGTTTGCGGACAGCCAGTTTGGCTTCGCAGTGGGCGCCTACGGCATGCTCTACCACACCGACAACGGCGGTTTGCAGTGGCGCATTGCCCAGGACGGTATCGAGAACCTCGAGGGCTACCACTACTACTCCATCAGCGCCGGGGAAGACGCGCTCTACCTGTCCGGCGAGGCAGGCATTGCCTACCGCTCCGATGACCGGGGCGAAACCTGGCAAAGGCTGGACCTGAACTACGACGGCAGCCTGTTCGGTATTCTGGCGCTGGGGCAGGGCGAGGTGCTGAGCTTCGGCCTGCGCGGTAATATCTTCCTGAGCCGCGATCGCGGCGCCAGCTGGGACAACATCACGCCCGCCGATGCCCCCGGGCTGAGCTTTTTCGGCGCCGGGCAGTTGCCCGGTGGCGGCTTGCTGCTGGTGGGTGCCGGCGGAGCGCTGGCCACCAGTCTGGACGGCGAGAGTTTCAGCGTCGAGATTCACACCAGCCGCGATACCTTCTCTGCCGCCCTCTCGGTCGATGACGAGTTGCTGCTGGCCGGCATGAGCGGGGTAACAAGGATTGCTGCCGGCCGCGACCGGCTGGCGGGGGTAGCGCCATGAGTGCGGACAGCGCGGTAAGCGCCACCACCCCGGCGGCGGACACCCTGGGTCTGCAGGCCGACGATGGCAAGCTGCGGCCCGCACTTGGCGAGATGTTGATGAACACCCGGGTGCTGATTCTGCTGCTGTTTGTCGGCCTGACGGCCTTCTTCGGCTACCAGCTCAGCCAGCTGCGCCCGGATGCGAGCTTCGAGAAGATGATCCCGATCTCGCACTCCTACGTGGTCAATTTCCTGGAGAATCGCTCGGACCTGTCAGGGCTGGGTAACTCGGTGCGCATCACCGTGGAAACCACGGAAGGTGATATTTTCACCGCCGATTTCCAGCAGACCCTGCGAGAAATCACCGACGAGGTCTTCTATATCAAGGGCGTGGATCGGGCCGGCCTGCAAAGCCTGTGGACGCCGAACGTACGCTGGACCGAAGTCACCGAAGAGGGCTTTGTCGGCGGCAGCGTCATCCCGGACGACTACGATGCGACACCGCGGACCCTGCGCAAGCTGCGGAGCAACGCTCTCAAGTCGGGGACGATCGGCCGGCTGGTGGCCAACAACTTCAAGTCCGCCACCATCCAGGCGCCGCTGGTGGAGACCGACCCGGAGACCGGCGAGCGGCTCAACTACCAGCAGCTCTCCGCCGACCTGGAGCGGCTGGTGCGAGACAAGTACCAGAACGACACCATCAAGATTCACATTACCGGCTTTGCCAAGCTGGTCGGCGACCTGATCGATGGCGCTGCCCTGGTGGGCGCGTTCTTCGGCATTGCCTTCCTGATCACTGCCGTAATGCTGTATGCCTACTGTCGCGACCAGTGGGGCACGGCGGCCGCCCTGCTGTGCTCCACGGTGGCGGTGGTTTGGCAGCTGGGCCTGCTGCACACCCTGGGGCTGGGCATCGACCCCTACAGCATGCTGGTGCCCTTCCTGGTGTTTGCCGTCGGCATCAGCCACTCGGTACAGATTCTCAATCGCTTCGCCCACCTCTGTCACAGTGGCACAGACAAGGTGGAGGCAGCGCGACTGTCCTTTGTGCGGCTCTGCAAGCCGGGCTTCGTGGCGCTGCTCAGTGACGGAGTGGGTTTCCTGACCCTGCGGGTAATCGACATTCCGGTGATCCAGGAGCTGGCCCTGGTGGCCAGTACCGGCATTGCGGTACTGGTACTCACCAACCTGCTGCTGATGCCGGTGGTGCTGTCCTATACCGGTATCAGCGGCGGCTGTCGCAGCTACCGCGACGTGAAGTCCGCCAGCGATTACCGGCACTGGCGGCTGCTCTCGAAGACGGCCAGCAGGCGGCCGGCGCTGACGATTATCTCGATCTGCGTGGTGCTGTTTGCCGGCGGCATTTATCTCGGCCAGCACCAGAAAATCGGTGACCTCGATCCGGGCGCGCCGGAGCTGCGCCCCGACTCGCGCTACAACAAGGACAACGCCTTCCTGACCGAGAACTACTCCACCAGCACCGATGTGTTCGTGGTGATGGTGCGCACCGAGTCCCAGCAGTGTGGCACTTATTCAACGATTTCTGCGGTGGACTATTTCCAGGGCGTGATGGCGGCGGTGCCCGGCGTGCAGTCCATCATTTCGCTGGTGGACGTGTCCAAGCTGGTGATCATGGGCATGAACGAGGGTAACCCCAAGTGGCATGCCATCAGCCGCAACCAGTACATTCTCAACAACTCCCTGAGCCGGGTGCCCAGCAACCTGCTGAATACCGACTGCTCGATGGTGCCGGTGATCCTGTTCCTGGAGGATCACAAGGCCGACACCCTGACCCGGGTGGTGGACGCGGTAGAGGGCTTTGCCGCCGAGCACAACACCGAGAAGATTCGCTTCATGCTGGCGGCCGGGAATGCGGGCATCGAAGCCGCCACCAATATTGTTATTCGCCAGGCCCAGTGGGAAATGCTGATGTGGGTCTACGGTGTGGTTATCCTGCTGTGCCTGCTGACCTTCCGCTCGCTCAGCGCCACCGCCTGCATCATCATCCCGCTGATGCTGACCTCGGTGCTGGGCCAGGCGCTGATGGCGCTGTTGGGCATTGGCGTGAAGGTGGCTACCCTGCCGGTGATCGCGCTGGGGGTGGGTATCGGCGTGGATTACGGCATCTATATCTACAGCGCCCTGGAGCGCGCCCTACGCGAGCATGGCAACCTGGTACAGGCCTACTATGAGGCGCTGCGCTCCAGCGGCACCGCGGTGGCCTTCACCGGCCTGACCCTGGCGGTGGGTGTGGGTACCTGGATCTACTCGCCCATTAAATTCCAGGGCGATATGGGCCTGATGCTGACCTTCATGTTCTTCTGGAATATGATTGGGGCACTGTTCTTCCTGCCCGCCCTGGCCTGGTTGTTCGGTATCGACAACAAGTATCGCCATCCGGAGGATGATGTTTGACCCGCTGGCTCTGTGCAGCGCTTCTCACTCTCAGCACCACCGCCCACCCGGCTGAACTGACGGTCAATGACCCCCAGGTGGCCGAGGCGTCGGCGGCGGCGCTGGTGTTTATGAGCCGGATGAAGCCGCAGTTGAAACAGGCGCTGCAGTCCGGTCCGCCGGCGCAGGCACTGGCGGTGTGTGCCGAGGTGGCGCCGCAGATTGCGGCCGAGCTCAGCGCGGAGACCGGCTGGTCAGTAAAGCGGGTCAGCCTCAGGCCACGTAATCCACAGGCGGCAGCCGACGCCTGGGAGACCGAGCAGCTGGAAGCCTTTGACGCCGCAGTCGCCGCCGGTGGCAATCCCGGCTGGGCCGCGGCCGAGGTCAACGGTGAAGTGCGCTTCCTGGCGCCGCAGCGAGTAGGTGGTGCCTGCCTGCTGTGCCACGGGGAGTCCATCGACGCCGACACCGCCGCCGCACTCAAACGCCTGTACCCGGAAGATCGCGCCATCGGCTACCAGCCCGGCCAGGTGCGCGGTGCCATCAGCCTGTCTACGGCGCGCAGGGACCCGCCAGTCAGCCCCTGACGATTGAGCCCATCAGCTCAGCTGAAAGGCAGTGCATACCCCCAGGATCAACACCGCCATGGTGCCCAGCAGGGCAGCCTCCCGCCGCGGGCACTGCAGTGCTTCACCCACGGTGGTGACCTGCCAACCGAGGGCGCGACTGATCAAGGTTGCGCTGCCAAGGGCAATCGCAAAGCCAATCACGTTCCACCACAGCCAGGAGACCAATGGCAGCGCCAGCCAGGTGAGCAGATTGGCGAGCAGCCCCAGGCAAAAACCGCTGATGGCGGCGCCCTGACCGAGACGCGGCAGGAATACGGCGATGCAGAACAGGGCCAGAAGTGGGCCGTTGGCCATGGAGCCCACCTTGTTGATGGCCTCCAGTACCGTGGGGGCGATGCGCTCTACCTGGTAGGAAAACAGGATCGCGAAGGCGCCCCAGAAAAACGTGGCCAGCTTGGAGACCAGGAACAGCTCGCGCTCCGACAGTTGTCTGAACCGCGCTACATAGTCTTCCACCGTGCTGGCGGACAGGCTGTTGAGTGCCGAGTCGATGGACGACATGGCAGCGGCAAACAGGCCGACGATGGCGAGGCCAGCCAGTCCGGGTGCAAACTCCCGCGCCACGAAAGCGGGGAATACCAGGTTGTAGTTGGGGCTGCCCTCGCCGGTCAGTGGCAGGCCGGCGATGAAATCGCCGTGCTCGACGGCATAGGCCGCCAGGCCCAGGCCCAGCAGGCAGTAGGCCAGCACCAGGGGGAAACGCAGCACCCCGTTCAACACCAGTACCTGGCGAGTGGTGGCGGCATCCTCTGCCGCCAGCAGGCGCTGGGCCTGGCTCTGGTCACAGCCGTAGTAAGCGGTATACAGGAACAGCCCGCCCAGCAGCATGGGCCAGAAGCCGTAGTTGTTGCCGGTGAGGCCCCAGTCATTGACCAGGGTGGTGCTGCGCTCGGCCAGGGCGCCCCACTCGGCAAGAAGGGGTTCACCGAGCGCCGCCAGGGTGTAGACCACCGCCGCTGTCAGCAGCAGCATTTGTACCACGTCGGAGATCACCACCGCACGCATGCCGCCCAGTACATCGTAGGCGATGGTGATGCCCATGAGGATCAGCACCGCCGCGGTGTAGCTGGTGCCGGTAACCAGGCCTATCACCGAAGCTACGCCGTACACGGTGACGCCGGTGGCGACCCCGCGGAAGAACAGGAAGCAGCCGCTGGCCAGAAGCCGGCTCGCCAGGCCCAGGCGCTGCTCCAGGTAGGCATAGATGGAGATGACCCCGGCCGCGCGCACCGGCAGGAACAGCACACACAGCAGCAGCATCGCCAGCGGCACTGCCAGTTCGTACTGTAGCCACAGCAGGCCGCCGCCCAGCACGAAGCCGACAAACGCCGGCGCGCCCAGCAGGCTGTTGGTGGAACACTGGGTAGCAATGATGGAGGTGGCCAGCGCCCAGCCAGGCAGGCGGTTGGCGCCGAGGTAGTAGTCCTCACGGGATGACTGGCTGCGACCCAGATACATGGCCAGCCCCAGCATCGCCGCCAGGTAGCCGCCGATCACCCACCAGTCGAGCATGCTCACTTGTAATGCCCCCCCGTTGTTGCGGTCAGTCGCGCCCCTTGTGCCGTAGGCGCCGCCCTGCCGACGTCAAAGCTCGAAGCGGATAGCTGCAAGCTGCTCCGGCGCCCTGCCAATCTGCAGCAGGAACTCTGCCCAGCGAGGGTCTGCCCGGGCCGGCTCCGACACAGGGTTCATGAGCACCAGGAACAAGCGCCGATCTCTTGCGCGCCAGGCACGCTGCAGCCACTCGAAGCCAGCATCCAGATCGCCAGCCCACAGGTAGACCGCTGCGATTTCAGAAGGCCGTTCCTCACCCCAGCGTGCCGCGGCGTCAGTCAGGGCGGCATCGAACTCTGCCTGCCGTCCCAGAGAGTGCAGGGCCATGGCAGTACCGGTTTCGCTGAGCTGTGCGGAGCCTTCGGTACCAAAAGCAGCCATGGCGGCGTCAAACTCACCCTTTTGCAGATGCAGAATGCCTCGCGTGTAATTGACGCCCAGGTAGTCCGGGCCAAAACCGATGGCCAGTTCGACCTGTTGACGGGCTTGCTCAAGCTCACCGGCCGCCCACAGCGATTCGCTGTAGTTCCAGTGGACCGAAGCACTGGTCGGGTCAACGGAGGTGGCTCGTTCAAAGAGTTCACGGGCGTCGTCGTGCCGTCCCAGTTGGCTCATAAGCTGGCCGGCGTTTACCAGTACGCTGACATTGCCGGGCTGCTGCTGCAGCGCCAGGGAAAGCTGGTCGGCGGCAAGCTGCAGTTCGTTGCCAGACATGGCCAGCCAGCCCAGCCGGGAGTGTGCCGTCGCGTTCTCGGCATTCGCCTGCACCGCCAGATTCAAGGAGTGGAAGGCCTCCGCAAAGGCCTCCGCTTCGGACACGTTGGGCAGTCTGGCTTGCCTGATCTGGTTGAGGCCGAGTTCCGACCAGGCTTCGCTGAAGTTCGGGTCGATTGCCAGCGCACTCTGGAACTTTTCAATACCAAGCTGAATGGCATTCGAGCTGCCGAGCCGGCTCAGGTGGCGGCCCTGCAAAAACAGGGTATAGGCCGTCGCATCTACCTGTTGGCTGGTAGGAGCAGCACCCAGCAAAACCAGCTTGAGCTGCTGGATTACCGCCGCTGCGATTTCATCCTGCGCGGCAAATACATCATCCAGGCGGCGATCGAAGGTCTCAGTCCAAAGCTGGGTGTCCTTGCCGGCATCGACCAGTTGAGCATTGATACGGACCTGGTCGCCAAGCTTGCGAACTGAGCCCTCCAAAATGTGGTCCACGTTCAGTTCCCTGGCAATGGTCGGCGCATCCAGGCCCTTGCCCTTGTAGGAGAACGCTGAAGAGCGGGAGATCACCCGCAGCTCGGGAATACGCGCCAATAGATTGAGTAGTTCTTCGGACACGCCGTCGGAAAAAAACTCGTCTTCCTGCTGGCCGCTCAGGTTGGCGAAGGGGAGCACCGCGATAGACTTGCGGCTCTGCACCAGTTGCTGATCCGCCGGCCCCGATTCCTGTTGAAACACCCAGCTAGCCAGCGCCAGCACCGCCAGTGTCGCTGAAATCGCCATGATACGGTAGGCGCTACCGTGCTTGCCTGGGGCTGCCGTGGCAGCGTCGTCACCAACGGGCTTCACCACGCGTCCTCCGGCGGAATCCACGCCCTCGCCGATATCCAGGTCGAGGCTGACCGTGCCGAGGTCATGCATCCAGGCCAGCACAAGTACGATGGGAAAGCCGATCAGGAGAACAATCAGCGTCGCTTGCATTCCCCAGGCGGGTGCGTCGAATTTCTCAAGGCCCAGTTCCGCCATTTTGGCAATCGCCCAGGCGCTTACCAGGTACGCTCCGGCAATCCGGAACATGCCGCGGCGGCTTAGTTCTACCAGTAGGTTGGAGTCTGACACGGGCTACAGCTTGTCCAGGTCTGTGGGTCCAGGCGTTTGTCGAAGTCGCGTAAGGATAATCGATTGGTGAAGGCGCTGGAAATCGATGGTGATGTGAGTTTTCCCGCAGTTAATCGCCGGGCAGCTGTCGGAGAATCAGGGTGTCGCCGCGCTGGGTGAATTCGATGTGCTTGAGAAAGGACATGCCCAGCAGAATCTCCTCGGTTTGCAGGCCCGGTGAAACGCCGGCACTGACATTGGCGAGGGCTATGTCGCCGATGCTCACCACATCCAGCCGGGTGGAGTAGGCGCGGGCCATGCCGTTGGCGGTCTGGGTCATGAACTCCTGGCCGCGAGGCAGGCTGAGCCCGGCGGCGATATGGCCGGGTATCGCCACCGTGGTGGCCCCGGTGTCGAGCATGAACACCACCTCCTGGCCGTTGATCTTGCCGCTGGTCACGTAGTGCCCGGCGCGGTTGCGCTTGAGCACGACTTCCCGCATACCGTCGCGGACGGTGCTGTTCAGGGTCTGGTTGGGATTGCGTTGCCGGTCCAGCATGCCGTCGAACCAGAGTACCGCGAGCCCGCCAAACAGCAGCCAGGCCAGCGCCAGCATACCGGTGCCCATGCGTTTCTGTTCGCGTTGGGGGCTCGGTTCCCGGGTCGGCTCCATGCTGGTCAGGTCCTGCCGCCGCGCACCCGGGTCAGGCGACCCGGCTCTCCAGGGCAAAGCGCTCGCGCAGGAATCGGGCGATGCCATCTTCGTCGTGGTGGCCGATCACCTCAGTGGCCGCGGCCTTGACGGCCTCCTTGGCGTTGTCCGGCGCGTAGGCCTCATCGGCGCGACTGAACATGCTGAGGTCGTTGTCGCTGTCGCCGAAACACAATACTCGCGAGACGCCGAGCTGCTCGCGCAACAGGTCCACGGCGCCACCTTTGCTGGCATCGCTGTGGTGAATATCGATCCAGCGCAGGGCCGCGCCTTCCATGGCGACCCCGGCGTAGGCCACCAGTCCCGGTTCAGAATCCACCAGCGCTTCCACGGCGTTGATGGATTCGGGCACGCCCAGGGCAGAGATATTGGTAATCTCGGCGTCGGCGGGCATCTGCGCCGCGGGCAGCACCGCCACGCCGGAGCGGCTGGAGAATTCGGCGGCGAGCTTTTCCTCCACGCGGTGCTTCAGTGGCGGATGATAAACGGCGTGCCGATTACCAGGCTCCAGGGTAAAAATGAAGGGCGTGACGTTCTGGGCCAGCACCGCTTCCAGCACGTGCTGGATTTCGTCCTGGGTGAGGAAGTTCTGGTGCGAGTATTGATCGTCCGCCGGGTTCCAGATCATCACCCCGTTCTTGAAGACCTGCGGCAGGCGAAAGCCGTGCCCCGCCAGCAGGTCGCGGGAGGCGTGCAGGGTGCGGCCGGTGGCCACGGTATAGGCGATGTCGCGCTCGGCCAGGGCGGTCAGGGTATCGCGGGTGTATTCGGAGATAACGCTCTTGCTGTTCAGCAGGGTGCCATCGAGGTCAAAGACAATCAGTTCCATACAGCTAATACGGCTCCCGTGCTATCGCTGGATTGTGTTGGGCGGTGCCGGCCAGGCACGGCCGGCTAGGCCTGGCCACTGTACAAGGGAGGCAATGGGTCAGTGTTGCTCCTGTCGTGACGCTGTAACTGTTTGCGGCAGGCCTTGAGCGCCAACGCCAAAGCATCGCCCTGCCAGGGTGTAGCATCCACAGCATATAGACTCCGTTCCAGCGCCTCCAGTGCCGCCGACAGCTCGGCGGAGTCGCTGCGCCGGGCGATCTCCGCCAGCGAGGGCAGGCGGCGCTGATCGAGCGCGCGCTGCGCCCAGTGCTGGATCGCGGTGCGGGCAGCCAACGCCTGGTTGGCATTGCAGGCAGCCAGGCAGGCTTTGAACAGGGCCGCTTCGCGTTCTTCCGTCGCAGCCTGTTCGCTGCGGGCGATACGCGGCGCCCGCAGCCGCCAGCCCAGCCACACGGTGGTCCCGAGCCAGCCAAGCAGCGCTGAGACGGTGGTCCACATCCACAGGGAAGTGCGCCCGGTCGCACTGGTGGGTGCAGGCATCGTGGCGGGCGGCGTGACCGGGTTTGCCGCGACGGGCGCAGGCGCGCCGGCGGGCGCCGCCACGGCCAGGGTGCGAGCCGGCAGCTCGGCGTAGCGCAGGCTGTCCGTTGAGGTATCCCACCAGGGCACTTTGACTGCCGGCAGGGTGAATGTCCCCGGGTTGGTAATCAGCAGCGCGGTGCTGTTGACGCCGATGCCGGTAATGCCCTTGTTGCCGGCGCGGTTCTCCGAGCGTGGCTGGTCGAGGTAAGCCTTGATGCCGTCGATATCCGCCGGCGGCAGCTGTGGTAGCTGGCTGCTGTCGACGCCTTCTGCCACCAGGGTCAGCGTACGCGTTACCGAGTCGCCCACCTCGAGCTCGTCCGGCAGCGCCGACCAGCTTTCCTCGATGCGCAGATTGCTGGCCGGCACCCAGGGTGCAGCGGCCGGCCAGGCATCCGGTACGCGCTTTACGGTAACCGTGATCGGTTTACTGCGGCGTCGCAGCACCTCACCGGTGCTGAAGGACAGCAGACTGCGCCGACCTGAGCTTTTGCGGCCGTTGAAGCTGATGGCGGGAATCACCAGTTCGCCGCTCTTCTGGGGGAAGATCGCGTGGCGCACTTCGATGACCCGGTAGGGGCGGCCGTTGATGGTGCGCTGGAAACTGTTGGACTCCAGTTCCTCGACCACCGCGTCTTCCAGTTTCAGCTCCGAGCGACCGCGATCGTTCAGCTCTATCGCCTCGTAGATGCGGAAGGTGTGCAGGAGCTGGGACTGCACGTAGACCTCGGTGGCGTCCACCTCCGACTCCACGAACACGTCCTGGCTAATATCGGCGGTGACCGGCGTATCGCTGACCTGGATGCGAATCTCCCGGGTGCGCTTGCCGTCCACGCTCAGCGGCGGGATGGTCAGATCACCCATGCGCCGGGGCAGCAGCACAATGCGCAGGTCGGTGATGCGTTCGGTGCGGCCGTCTATAAAAGACAGGTTGGTTGACCGCCCGGTGGAGACCACGTCGAAATCCAGTCTCAGCACCCCGAGGTCGGTGCTTTCGACATCCTCACCCTCGCTGGCGCGCAGGGTCAGCACCAGGCTGTCATTGATGGAAATCTGGTTGCGGTCAACAGTGGCGGTCACGGCGGCCTGGGCCGCGGTCGCCAGCATCAGCGTCAGTGCCAGCAGCGCGTTACCAGCGTGTTTCATAGTCTCTTTCTGCTCCTATAGCGTTTTGCTGGGCCCGCAGCCGCGACTCATAGCGAAATTTGCGCCGCAGCAGCCCGGAGGGATCATCCGGTATGCGGCGCAGCCATTGTTCGTTGGCCATTTCCCGCTCCAACTCGTCGGCGTCGCGCGGGCTGGCGGCCTGTTGTTGTGGATCGCCTTCCTGCTGCTCGCTGTCGTTGGCCTGCGCCTGCTGGGATTCACTCTGCTGTTGTTGCCGCTCCTCCGGCGTTTGCTGTTGTTGCTCCTCTGGTTCTCCCTGGTCGCCCTGCTGGGGCTGCTGTTGTTGCTCGGACGAGTCACCACTATCCGTTTGCTGTGACTGCTGCTGATCCTGCTGGTTTTGCTGGTCCTGCTGGTCCTGCTGGTCCTGCTCGCCCTGTTGGCTCTGCTGCTGCTCCTGCTGCTGTAGCAACTGCTCCAGCAGCGCCTTGTTGAAGGCGGCGTCTTCCATGTCCGGCGCCTGCTCCAGCGCCTTGTCGTAGGCGGCGATGGCCTGTTCCAGGTCGCCGCTTCTCGCCAGGCTGTTGCCGTGGTTGTACCAGCCGTCGGCGCTGTCCTGCTGCCGATAGTGTTCCAGCGCCTGCTCGTAATTCCCGGCGCGGTAGTGGGCGGCCGCGGCCCAGTCGGGATTGCTGAACGTGCTTGCCGCCGCTTCGGCCTGGTCTTCGGCCAGCAGTTCGGCGCCGCGCTGGTCGCGGTTCAGGAAATAGTCCCGTAGCGCCTGGGCCTCGCTGGGCTGCGCCAGCGGCAGTAGCAACAGGCAGAGAATATAGCCGCGCCGGAACGCCCCCAGCGCCACCGGTATCAGCAGCAGGGCCAGCCAGTAGCCCATGTCTTCCCAGGTGTCGACACTGCGGCCCAGGAGTTGCTCGCTGTCTTCGTCAGCCCAGGGGTCCACGGCGAGAATCCGCTCCAGGTCGGCATCACCCAGTTCCAGATCGCTGTAGCTGCCACCGAAACGCCGCGCCAGCTCGCGCAGGGGCCGCCGCTCCAGGCCGGCTACCACGATGTTGCCGCTGTCATCGCGCAGGAAGCCGTCGCCGGTTGGTATCGGGCTGCCCTCTTCAGTACCTACCCCCAGCACCGACAGTCGGTAGCCGGTGTCGCGCAGGGCATCGGCAATCTCATCGCCGTCGCCGCGGTGCACACCGTCGGTGACCAGCAGGATCTGGCCGTGCTCCAGGCCGCTGTCACGCAGCAGGCGCACTGCCTGCTCCACCGCCCGCGCCGGGCGGCTGCCCCTGGTGGGCATGATGCCCGGGGTCAGTGCCGGCATCAGGTTGGCGATCGTGCGCAGGTCGTCGGTAAGCGGACTGACCACGTGGGCATCCCCGGCGTAGGCGACCAGTGCGGTAGTGCCCTCGGTCTTCTTTTCCAGCAAGTCCAGCAGCTTCTGGCGGCTGCGCACCAGCCGCGACGGGGTGACGTCGGTGGCGTACATGGACAGGCTCAGGTCATAGAGAACAACCAGCGCATTCTCTCGCCGTTCTACCGGCTGCGGCAGGCGCTCCCAGCTGGGCCCGGCCAGGGCCAGCACCGCCAGCAGCCAGGCCAGCAGCAACAGGGACAGCGGCCAGCGGCTGGCCACCTGCCCGCCGCTCAACAGGTGCGGCAGCAACTGCTCTGAAATCACCGAGGTCCAGGCCTTGCCGGCGCGCAGGCGCCGGTATAGCAGCCAGCCCAGCGGCAGCACCGGCAGGCTGGCCAGCAGCCACTCCGGCCGCAGGAAGTGAAAGTTGGCCAACACCTCGTTCACCCGCGCACTCCCCTGGCAAGCGCCAGCAGCAGGCTGAGGGAAAACGCGATGGCCAGCGGCAGGTGGAACAGGCTCTTCTGGGGCCTGTAGCTCTGCGCCTCCTGCTCTACTGGCTCCAGTGCATCCAGCAGCTGGTAGATGTTGATCAGCTCGGCCGGGTCGCGGGCGCGGAAGTAGTTACCGCCGGTGCTGCTGGCGATTTCCTTCAGGGTATCTTCGTCCAGGTCGCGGGACGGATTGACCACCTTGGAGCCAAAACTGGATCCGAACAGCCCCGGCATGACCATTTTGTCGCTGCCGATGCCGATGGTGTGGATCTTGACGCCGTTGTCGGCCGCCAGGCGGGCGGCATCCAGTGGCTCGACTTCACCGGCGTTGTTGGCGCCATCGGTCAGCAGGATCAGCACCCGGCTGTCGGCGGGTCGCTCGCGCAGGCGTTTGACCGCCAGTCCGATGGCATCGCCGATGGCCGTCTCGCGGCCGGCGAAACCCAGTTGGGCTTCACGCAGGAAACGCTGCACCGTGTTGCGGTCAAAGGTCAGCGGCGCCTGCACGTAGGCATTACTGCCAAACAGGATCAGCCCGAGGCGGTCACCGCGGCGCCGCTCGATAAACTCGCCCACTACCTGCTTCACGGCATCGATGCGCGCCACCGTGTGCTGGCCTACCACCATGTCCTCCACCTGCATGGACCCCGACAGGTCCACTGCCACCAGCAGGTCGCGACCGCTGGCCGGCAGGCTCACCGGCTCGCCGATCCAGGTGGGCCGCGCCAGCGCGCCCAGCAGGGCCAGCCACAACAGGCACAGGACCAGCAGCGACAGCCAGCCGCCACCGCGACGGCGGGCTGCGCCCTGGTCGTCCAGAGCCTGCCAGCTGTCAAAGAAGGGTGCGCGCAGGGCGGCGTCTTCACCGGACGCCGCCGGCCACAGTCGCCATACCAGCCACGGCAGGGGCATTAGCAGCAGTGCATAGGGCCATTGCAGGGTCAGCATGGCGCAGCTCGCAGCTGCGCCAGCCACTGCCGGCACAGGCTGTGCAATTGCTCAATGTCGGTAGACGCCGGGCGCGCCTCATAGGCCCGTGTCGCAAAGCCCAGTTCGCGGAAGCTGGCCGGCGCCGGCTTGTGCCACTGCTGGTCGAGAAAATCGTCCCAGCGCTGGCTGTTGAGGGCGGCGACCTGCTCGCGGGGGAAACGGCTCAGCGCCGCCCGCTTGAGAACGGCATTGGCGGCCTGCAGGTAGGCCGCGCTGTCGCCGTCATCCTGCCAGCGCTGGTGCGCCGCCAACAGGGCGCGCTGGGCCTGGCGGCGCCAGGCATTGGCCCGGTGCTGCCGCCACAGCCAGGCGGCCAGCAGCGCCAGCATCAACAGCAGCAGGCCGGCCAGCAGCCACCAGCCTGGCCCCGGCGGCCAGGCGCTGATCGGGTCCGGCAGGTGTATATCGCGCAGCTGGGCGAGGGGGTCGGCTGGCGTCATCGGCGCCCTCCGCCGGCATAGTAGGCCTGCAGGATGCCCAGCGGGGAGGCTGCGGTGCTGGCCTCGATCAGCGGAATGCCGAGCTTGCCCAGTGAATGCCGCAGGGTGACGAGGCGCTCCTTGAACTGCTCGGAGAATGAACTGCGCAGCCGCGGGTCTCCGGTAAACAGCTGTACCCGGGATTCGCCGTCGGTGACCGCGTAGCGCCCGGTATCGGGCAAAGTCTGTTCGAGCGGGTCCGAGCAGTGCAGGGCGGTGATTTCCAGATGCCGGGCCAGCTGGTAGAGCTGTTCCAGAGCGCCGTCTTCCAGGGCGCCGCGAAAATCGCTGACCAGGAACAGGGAGCTGCCGGGCCGGGCGATGCGCCGCAGCTCCACCAGCATGTCTGCAAAGCCCTGAGGCTGGGCCGTGTCCGCCAGCGGCAGCGCATTGTTCATGGCGGTCAGCGCATTGAGCAGGCCCAGCACCGAGCGGCGGCTGCGGCGTGGGCGGATTTCGTGGTGTTCCTGTTCGGAGAACACCAGGCCGCCGAGCCGGTCGCCACGCTGCAGGGCGGCCCAGGACAACAGCGCACCCAGCCGTGCGGCCAGCACTGATTTACAGCAGGTGCGGCTGCCAAAGAACATGTTGGTGCGTTGGTCCACGCACACCAGTACCTGGCGCTCGCGTTCTTCGCGAAACAGCTTGGTATAGGCGGAACCGGTGCGGGCGGTCACCCGCCAGTCAATGGTGCGGATATCGTCGCCGGGCTGGTAGGCGCGCACCTCTTCAAAATCGATGCCGCGGCCGCGGAAGTTGGTCTTGTTGGGTCCCGAGAGCAGGCTCAGCGCGCGCTTGCGCTGGCCCAGGTCGAGTTTGCTGGCAGGGTGCCGCTGCTCGATGAGTTCGGCCAGCGAGCAGTAGGCGCCCAGCGCCGGTGCTTGATTCGGCGCAGACGCCATCTCAGCCGACGGGTACCCGTGCGACCAGTTCATCGATGGCGGTGTCGGCGTTGATGCCATTGGCTTCCGCCTCGAAGCTGAGGATCAGGCGATGCCGCAGCACGTCGTGCACCACTGCCTGCACGTCATCCGGGGTGACAAAGTCGCCGCCGCGCAGCCAGGCGTGGGCGCGAGCGCAGCGATCCAGGGCGATGGTGGCGCGTGGACTGCCGCCGTAGTCGAGCCAGTTGGCCAGCTCCGCGGAATAGGGTGCAGGGTCGCGGCTGGCGATCACCAGCTCAACGATATAGTTCTCCACCGGCTCGGCCATGTGCAGCTCCAGCACGCTGCGGCGCGCCGAGAAAATGGCGTCCTGGGGCAGCTCCGGCGGCTGCGGCTGCTGCGTGGCCGCGGCTTCGTTGCGGGTCAGGCGCAGGATGCCGCGCTCGGCTTCCCGATCGGGGTAGTCCACAAAGGCGTGCAGCAGGAAGCGGTCGAGCTGGGCCTCGGGCAGGGGGTAGGTGCCTTCCTGCTCGATGGGATTCTGGGTGGCCATCACCAGGAACAGTTCCGGTAGCCGGTAGGTCTCGCTGCCTACGCTCACCTGGCGCTCGGCCATGGCTTCCAGCAGGGCCGACTGCACCTTGGCGGGGGCGCGGTTGATTTCATCGGCAAGAATCAGGTTGTTGAACACCGGACCGCGCTGGAAGTGAAAGCCGCCCTCCTGGGGACGGTAAATGTCGGTGCCGGTGACATCGCCGGGCAACAGGTCGGGGGTGAACTGGATACGGTGAAAGCTGCCCTCGATGCCGTCCGCCAGGCTCTTGATGGCGCGGGTTTTGGCCAGGCCAGGCGCGCCTTCTACCAGCAGGTGTCCATCGGCGAGCAGAGCGATCAACAGGCGCCGCACCAGGTCGGCCTGGCCAATAATCTGCTGACCGAGCCAGTGCTCCAGTTCGACAATGTGTTCCCGCTGCGCCAAGGGTGTTACCTCCGCTTTGTTCATCATACTTCAGGCCTGCTGTCATGAACCCGTGTGAGACTTCGACAGGACTATTTAGTTCGGGGCAGGGCCGCGTATTTCAAGGGCTCGCGCCGTCATTTCTGACAACGGAGCGGCAAGAAGCGCGATGCTATCTGCTCACCGTAACTACGGCAACTCCGACAAACGTGCGACTATCGGGTGAGGACAAGGCGGAGATCTCCGTTTATCATGAAGCCCGGTTGTGAAACCGACCAGAACAGCTGTTGGAGATTGCAATGACCACAATTGGTACCCCGTTCAGTGCCTCGGCAACGCGCGTGCTGTTGCTCGGGTCCGGCGAGCTGGGCAAGGAAGTGGTCATCGAGCTGCAGCGGCTGGGTGTGGAGGTGATTGCCTGCGACCGCTATGACAACGCCCCGGCGATGCAGGTGGCCGATCGCTCTCATACGTTCTCCATGCTCGATGGCGCAGAGCTGCGTCGGGTGATTGAGCTTGAGCAACCTGACTACATCGTTCCCGAGATCGAAGCGATCGCCACCGATACCCTGCTGGAACTGGAGGCCGAGGGTTTCACCGTTGTGCCCACGGCGCGGGCCGCGTCGTTGACCATGAATCGGGAAGGTATTCGCCGCCTGGCGGCCGAGGAGCTGGCCCTGCCCACCTCCCCCTATCGATTTGCTGAAACCCGCGAAGAGTTTGACCGCGCCGTCGAAGAGATTGGCATTCCCTGCGTGGTGAAGCCGATTATGAGCTCATCGGGTAAGGGGCAGAGCACGGTGACCACCCGGGAAGAGATCGATCACGCCTGGCACTACGCCCAGGAGGGCGGCCGCGCCGGCGGTGGCAAGGTGATTATCGAGGGCTTTATCGACTTCGATTACGAGATCACCCTGCTGACCATCCGCCACCGCGACGGCACCAGTTACTGTGAACCAATCGGTCACCGCCAGAAGGACGGCGACTACCAGGAATCCTGGCAGCCCCAGGCCATGTCCAGCGAGGCGCTGGCCAGCTCAAGGGAAGTGGCGCACAAGATCACCGAAGCCCTGGGTGGGCGTGGCCTGTTTGGCGTGGAGCTGTTCATTAGCGGCCACGACGTGTTCTTCAGCGAGGTATCGCCGCGGCCCCATGATACCGGCATGGTGACGCTGATTTCCCAGGACCTGTCGGAATTTGCCCTGCACGCCCGGGCCATACTGGGCCTGCCAGTGCCGAATATTCGCCAGCACGGCCCCTCAGCCTCGGCGGTGATTATGGCCGAGGGTGAGTCCACGGAGGTGAGCTACGCCAACCTGGACGCGGCGCTGGCGGAAACGGATACCCAGCTGCGCCTGTTCGGCAAGCCGGAAGTCGCCGGGCGCCGGCGCATGGGTGTGGCCCTGGCGCGGGCCACCACCACCCAGATGGCGCGGGAAAAGGCGATCGCGGCCTCACAGGCCGTAGCGGTCGAGATCGACTCCCGCGCGGCCGGGGACAAGGTCGCCGAGGCCTAAACCGGCGGCCCTCAGGCGCAGGCCGCTGCAATCAGCAATTGGGTAATGGCTTCGGGGTCCTGGGGATGCGCCAGCGCAAAACCCTGGGCCACGTCGCAGCCAATACGCCGCAGGAACTCTGCCTGTTGCTCGTTTTCCACGCCCTCTGCCACCAGACCCAGGCCCAGCTCCTGGGCCATTGCCACCATGCCCTGCACCACGGCATCAGTGCGGTGGTCGGTGCCGACCCGGGCCAGGAAGGAGCGGTCCAGCTTGACCATGTCCAGCGGCTGCCAGGCGAGGTAGGCGAAGGACGAGTAGCCGGTGCCGAAGTCATCGATGGCCAGGCGCACGCCGGCGTGGCGCAGGCTGGCCAGGGTATCGTTGACACGCTGGCTTTCCTCCAGCATGCAGCGCTCGGTGATCTCGAATTCCAGGTCACTCATCAATAGGCCGGCATCCGCGACGGCGGCCTCCGTTACCGTGACCAGGTCCGGGTCCTGCAACTGGCGCGGGGATACATTCAGGGAGATGCGCGGCACGGCCAAGCCGGCCCGGCGCCAGCGTGCCAGCTGCTGGCAGGCTTCGCCGATAATCCAGTAGCCCAGGCGGATGATGAAGCCGTTGTCCTCCGCCAGCGGAATAAACTCGTTGGGGGCAATTCGCGAGCCATCGCTGCGCTGCAAGCGCACCAGCGCTTCCATGCCGGTCACCGCCCCGCTGGATACCGAAAACTGCGGCTGGTATTGCAGTACGAAACGACGCTCCTCCAGCGCCTTCTCCATCTCGGCTTCCATGCGGAACATGGCCTTGCGACGGGCGAGATCATCGCGGGAGAAGGAGCGGCAGCTATCGGGACCATCACCCAGCTCACGCAGGGCGAAGCGGGCGAAGTGCAGCAGCTCCTCCGGTTCATCCGAATCGGCCGGACAGGCGGCGGCGCCAATTTCGAGTTTGAGGCGGCAGGGCACACCGTCGATCTCGTAGTGGCCGGTGCCGCCCTCAATCATGCGATCGGTCATGGCCTTCAGTGCAGGCTCGGAGCGGATGCCACGGCCGACGATGCCAAACTCACCGGGCTGAATGCGCTGCACCGGCTCGCGGCGCCGCAGCAGTCCCCGTAGCTGGGCCAGCAGGGCGGCCTCTGCGGTACTGCCAAAATCCTGCCCGAAAGTGTCTACTAGTAATTCGAAATTACTGATCCTGAAGACCAGTAGCTGCGCACTCTGGCCCACCGAGCGGGCGGCCAGCAGTTCGCGGCACAGGGTGGTGCCAAGTTCTCCGTCGGTAACGGGGCCAGTGGGCTGCGGGCTTGTGGCGCCGCGTGGGTCGAGATGTACGACCTTGCCGTCCTGGCTGATCTTGTGCTCACGGCTCATGATATTTACTCCTGCGGTGCCCAGGTGTTTACGCCGGCCTGCTCTTCGGTCAGCGAGCTGCTGAAGGCGGTGGCGCTATCGTTGAAGAAGTAGGAGTCATTGAAGAAGTAGCTGTCGTTAAAGAAGTAGCTATCGTTGAAGAAGTAGCTGTCGTTAAAGAAGTAACTGTCGTTGAAGAAATAGCTGTCATTGAAGAAGTAGCCATCGTTGAAGAAATAGCCCTGGCCGTTGACCTCATCGGGGTTCCAGCTGTGGCCTTCAAAGTCCTGGATGTAGTAGTTGCCGTTCTCATCCACGCGGCCGGGGCCGGCGAAGTGGGCGGTGCCGGCGAGGTCGGCGTCGATGTCCAGACCGCCGTTGGCGCAGTCGACAGCGCTGCTGCTGACGGCGTTCACCGCGTTGACCAGTCCGGCGCCCTGCTGGAACACGCTGTAGGCCAGCGAGCCGTCCGGGTAGGCGGCCTGGCGCGCGGTGGCCATCAGCTTGCACTTGACGTCGTCGGGGCTCAGCCCGGGGTTCTGCTGGATCATCAGCGCGGCGATGCCGCTGACCACCGCGGTGGCCTGGGAGGTGCCGGACATGGTGAAGTACTCACCAAAGCTGTGGAAGTGCGGGTGGCGCGTCGCCAGGGTGGTGCTGCTGCTCATCAGGCCGGTGACATGACCGCCGGGAGCGACGATCTCGGGCTTGATAAAACCTTCCGTGGTAGGGCCGGCGGACGAGAACGGCGCCAAATAGTCGTCGCTGGAATCCGCCGGTGTCCAGTTATCCGTCATGGCGCCCACGGTGATGATGTAGGGGACGTTGCCGGGCACACCCACCGTCATCGGATCGGGGCCGGTGTTGCCTGAGGAGGCCACCACCACGATGCCCGCACGCCACAGCTGCATAACCGCCTGGTTCAGGGGGTCATCCCAGTAGCGTGACCGCGGGGTCGCGCTGAAGGACAGGTTGAGCACGCGAATGTTGAACTGGTCCTTCTTGTCGTAGATGCGCTGCATGGCCCAGATGACGTCCGCGTAGGTGCCGGAGCCGTTGGCGCCGAAGGCCTTCACGGAGATCAGGTTGGCGAAGGGCGCGATGCTGTTGTACTTGCCGTCAGTCGTTGCCTTGGAATTGGCGATGATGCTGCTGACGTGCATGCCGTGGCCGTACTCATCGAAGATGTTGTTCGCGTCCTCGGAGCCCGAGATCACGTCATAGGATGCCGTCAGGCGGACCTGGCCATCCGGCGTTTTGCTGAACTCACGCTTCACATTCAGGCCGGAGTCGATGACCACCACGGTGACACCACGGCCATCGATACCCTGGGTGTGGAGCTGGTCGGCGCCGACCAGATGGGGGAAGTCCAGGTAGGGCACGCTGGAGTCTTCCAGGGTGTATTCCTCGGTGACCGTCTCCGGCGGCGTTTCTGCATTGGGGTCAGATTCGGTGCCGCTATCGGCGCCCGGATCCGTAGCGGCTTCCGTGCCAGTCTCTGAACCTGTCTCGGCACCGTTATCTGACTCGGTGCCCGTATCGGTGTCAGTGCCAGTGTCAGTGTCGGTGCCTGTCTCCGTCTCGGCACCCGCGTCGGACGGCGTGCCGGAATCGGTCTCGCTACCGGTGTCGCTCTCAGTGCCCGCGTCGCTCTCAGCGCCGGCGTCGGTTGCAGTGCTGGTGTCGTTGCCGGTATCGCTGCTGGAGTCGGCGGCCGTTTCGTTGCCGGTACCAGTGTCTGTGCCAGAGTCGCTGTTGTTACCGCTGTCAGCGCCCGCATCGCTACCCGTGTCGGTATTGGCGTCAGCACTGGTGTCAGCACCCGTGTCGGTATTGGTGTCAGCACCGCTATTGGCACCCGCGTCGCTATGGGTGTCGGCACCGGTATCGGTACCCGTGTCGGTGCCGGTATCGGAACCCGCCTCAGCACCGGTATCGGTGCCGCTGTCAGTCGCTGTGTCATTGCCGGCATCGACGCCGCTATCTGCGCCGGTGTCAGCCCCGCCATCGCTACTGCTATCGCTGCCGCTGTCCGCGCCGGTATCAGCGCCGGTATCAGCACCCCCGTCGGTGACCGGGTCCACTGTCGATGTGGTCTTCAGTTCAGTGTTTTCGTGAATGCGGAAACCGCCCGGATGGGCTTTGAGTGCAGCCAGCTGGCTGGTGGTGAGATCGGCACTGACGGCATTAATGATGGACAGGTCACGGACCACGCTGCCGCCCACTGCCCGCACCGCGGCGTGCAGCACCGCGGAGTTGCCACCCTGCACGATCACGGAGTGCATGGCCTCAATGCGGGCCGCCGCCGGTGCTGTCTGTTTGACGCCGGCCGGTTCGGGGGGGTTGGCAGTCAGCAGCGCGCCGGCCATGACTGCGCCGCCTGCCACTGACAGCGCCAGTGTATTTATTACTGCCTGTTTCACGGTGGGTCTCCTCAGTCGCAGCGCCTGCGACATGGTTGAAAATTCGTTGTTGTTTGAGCGGTTGGAATGCTTCATGGCGGGCCTCACTGCTGCTCTTGCTTGCGCATTTCGGTGAGGCGCAACTTGCCGTAGACGGAGGTGCGGATGCCGACCTTGCGCTCACCGAGGAGGCCTTCCAGGTCGGTGGCGATGCGCTCTACGTCGTCCAGATTGGTTTCCCGGGTGCCGTAGATGCCGACCCAGGCATCGCGCCCGTTATCCTTGGCGATGTAGGTGCACTGGTCGGCGATGTTGGCGACCTGCTCCCAGCTCACCATGTCGGGCTTGAGCGGGGAGAAGGGGTACACGGCAAAGCCAATGGAGCCGGTCAGGCGGCCCACTTCGCTGTTGCCCAGGTGATAGTTGCGGTCGGCCAGGCCAACGCGGATGCGCTCGGCGAGTTTTTCCGCAGCGCGGTTGCTGGTGTTGCGGCTGACAATCAGAAACTCGTCGCCACCCCAGCGGATAATCGTGTCGGATTTGCGGCAGCACTCCTGCAATACATCGCGCACCTGCAGCAGCGCGGCATCGCCGGCGGCGTGGCCGTGGGCATCGTTGATGGCTTTAAAGCCGTCCAGGTCCACCATCATGAAGGACAGGGCCGGTGCGATATCCAGTGCCTCGCCATTGTTGGACTCGACCTGCTCGCCGGCCTGGCGGCGGGCGTGGGCGACTTCTGTAGTGATGAACTCTTCCAGGAAGCGGCGGTTGCGCAGGCCGGTCAAGGTGTCGGTGAGGCTGGATTCCTTGAGCTGGTCGTTCAGGGACAGCAATTCCTCGTTGCGTTCGGCCAGCTCGCGGGTGCGCTCGGCGACGATCTTCTCAAGCTCTTCACGCTTACGGGCGGCTCGGGCCAGTTTCATGGCGTTGACGCGAGTAAAGATGAAGATGGTGGCGAGGATGGCCAGCGCGTAGCTGCCATAGGCCCAGGCCGTCGCCCAGGGCGGGGGTACGACGACCAGGTCGATAGCGGCGCCGCGTTCATTCCAGACGCCGTCGTTGTTGGAGGCCTGCACGCGGAAGGTGTAGTTACCGGCGGGCAGGTTGGTATAGGTGGCGCGATCGTATTCGACCGGCTCGCTCCAGGCCTGGTCGAAGCCCTCCAGCATGTAGCGGTAGCGGTTGCGCTCCGGGGCAGAGTAGTCGAGACCGCTGAAAGAGAAGGTCACCAGGTCGCTGGCATAGTCGAGTTTGATGGCTTCGCCGCCCTCGGCGGTGCTGAAACGCGTGGTCAGCGGGCCGTCACGGTCGAAGGCGCTCAGCGCGATGTCCGGCTCGTGGCGGTTCATGGTGATGTGGTTGGGATAGAACGCCAGCAGGCCATCTGAGCCGCCGAACAGCAGCCGGCTGGAGCGGGTGCGGCGCACCGCCCGGTAGTTGAACTCGTTACCGCGCAGGCCGTTGCTGCGGCTGAAGTAGCGCATGCGGCCACTGTCCGGATTGAATTGCACCAGGCCGCGGTTGCTGCTGACCCAGAGGCGACCGTCGCTGTCTTCAATCATGCCCTGCACAGAGTCGCTCAGCAGGCCGTCGCTGCGGCGAATCTTCTCGAAGCGCACGCGGTTTTCACGGCGGTCCTCGGCGGACCAGCGGTTGAGGCCGCCGCCGTTGGTACCGACCCACAGAGAGCCGTCGCCAGTCTCGGTCACCAGCCAGGCGGAATCGCTGCTCAGGGCATCGGTGTTGCCCTCCTCCTCGCGGAAGCGTCGGAAGCCCTCACCATCAGCGTGCATGGCGTTGAGGCCGCTGTTTTCGGTACCGATCCACAGGGTGCCCTGGCGGTCGCGGAACACTTCGAGTACCCGGTCGCTGGAAATGCTGGCCGGGTCGTCGTCGCTGTGGCGGAAGTGCGTGAAGCTGCCCGTGGCGGTGTCATAGCGGTTGAGGCCGCCGTCGTAGGTGCCGACCCAGACGATGCCGCTGCGCTCTGCCAGGATAGAGGTCACCGCGTTGCTGCTGATGGATTCGGGGTCGCGGGCATCGCGGCGAAAATGAGTGAAGGTATCGGTGTTGGGGTCCAGCACGCTGAGGCCGCCACCGCGGGTACCCATCCACACCTGCCCCAGTGGGTCGCTGTGCACCACCAGGACTCGATTGTCCGGCAGATCGCTGTTGTCTGCCGTGTAGTGGCGGGTTTCACCGGTCGCTTCGTTGATGCGGCTGAGGCCGCCGCCGTAGGTGGCTACCCAAATCTCGCCGTCGCGGGACTCATCAACGCTGGTAACGATATTGCTGTTCAGGCGCAGGGCGGTGCCTTCGGTCTGGAAGTAGGTGAAGGCGTCGCTGAGGTAGTTCCAGCTATTGGCGCCGCCGTAGGTGCCCACCCACAGCACGCCTCCGCGGTCCTGCAGGATGGTGGTGATCCGGTTATCGCTGAGGCTGGCGTCGTCGGACTGGTTGTTGCGGTAGCGGGCAAAGCCGCCAGCGGCGGGGCGCCACTCGTTGAGGCCATTGTCCGTGCCTACCCACAGGGCGCCATTGAAATCCTGGTAGATCGCGCGCACCCGGTTGTGGCTCAGGCTGCGGTCGTCCGCCGGGTTGTGCATGAAGCGCTGGAAGCTGCCCGAGCCGGCGTCAAACAGGTTCAGGCCGCCTTCATAGGTGCCGATCCACAGGCGGCCGTCGCGATCCTCGTAGATGCTGCGCACCGAGTTGTCACTGAGGCTGGCGGGGTCGTCAGGGTTGTTAACAAAGCGCTCGAATTGACCGCTGTCCCGGTCCAGGCGTGCCAGTCCGCCTTTGGCGGTACCGATCCAGAGCTGGCCGTCACGGTCTTCAAGAATCGCCAGTACGGAGTTGGATGGCAGGCTGCCGGCGTCTTCCGGGTTGTGCTGGAAGCGCTCGAAGTCGCCGTTGTCCTTCAGCCGGTTGAGACCCCCGCCGTCGGTGCCCACCCAAACAGTGCCCTGACGGTCCTGGTAGACCACGCGTACGCTGTCGCTGCCAATGCTGCTGGCGTCGTCGGCGTTGTGGCGGAAGTGGGTAAAGCTGTCGTCCTCGCGGTTGTAGCGGTTGAGACCGCCCGCGTCGGTGCCCAGCCACAGGCTGCCATCCGCCGCCACCAGAATGGACCAGATGTAGTTGTCTGACAGGGTGGTCGGGTCATCGTAGACATGTTCATAGAGGCGCAGGTCGGTGCCGTCCCAGCGGTTGAGACCTTCCTGGGTGCCAATCCAGATATAGCCCTGGACGTCCTGGACCAGGTCGTGGACAACTGACTGGCTGAGACCGTCCTCCACTGACAGGTGATCGAAGAGTGCCGTCCTTGGCTTCAATGCCGCAGCGCCATCGGCCTGGGCGCCCGAGGCGACCAGCGCGCAGGCCAGAAGCAGGCCTGTGAACAGGCTCTGACACTGGCGCCTGGCTTCCATGATTGTGGTGCTTGTCTTCGTCATCGTTCTCAATGTCCGGGTTCGGTGCCCAATGCGGGCTCGTGGGGAATGACATCGCAAGCAGCGTGCCAACCTGGCAAACGGGCATTTTCGGTGTGAAAAACCGTTAACTGGTTGGCAGAAATCTTGCGCTGGAGAAACAAAAAGTGGCGGGGCCGACACTCAGATGTCGGTAAGATTACCGGGGAATATCACCATAAAATCGAAATAGTGGTGTATTTTCCGAAAATTCGGCGTATATACGCCAAAATACGCCGAAATTTAGAGTGGCCCGGCGGTCCAGCGTCGGTAGGTGGGCACGGTGATACCCATCAGGGCGGAGCCCCGGGCAGCGTCTTCCCCCACCCTGGATACCACGGCTTCCAGTAGCTGGGCGCGGGCCTCCTCGATGACATTGGTGGCGTTGTCCTCGGACAGGGAATCCGCCAGCAACTTGAGGGTGGGCTTTAGCCTGGACCAGGCATCGGAGCGAACCAGCAGGCCCTGGGCCTCCAGCCGGCGGGCTTTCTCCAACTGCCGCCGGTAGGTGGTTTCAGCCACTCCCAGTCGCTTGGCGCCGCGGCGGGCGGTGCCGCGGGCGATTTCGTCCACTTTCAGCACCAGGTCTTCGCTGAGCCAGCGGCCCAGGGGGGCGGTGGCGCTGGCGTCCGCCAACAGCGCTTCGTCGACCTGCTTTTCCAGCTCACCGGCCAGCAGGCGCCAGGGTTCATCGCCAGAGCCGGGCTGCGGTGCCGCAGCCTCCAGATTGTCAGCGCTGACTTCGGTAACAGGGTCGCGGTCTGCGGGTGCCGGCTCCGAGGCGCTGTCGGCGGGGTCTTCAAACACCAGTTGGGGTGCATCGATGATCTCGTCAGCCGAGAGCACTACGGCTCGCAGGATTCCGTTTTGCAGTTCGCGAACATTGCCCGGCCAGCTGTAGGACTGCAGCAGACGCTCTGCGGCCTGGCTGAATCGGCGCGCGCCTTTTTCATACTGCAGGGCAAACTTCTCCAGAAAGTGGCCGGCCAGCGGCAGGATGTCATCGGGCCGCTCTCGCAGTGGCGGGGCCGTCAGGGTAACCACGTTGAGTCGGTAGTAGAGGTCTTCGCGGAAGCGACCGGCGGCAGCTTCCCGGGCCAGGTCGCGGTTGGTCGCGGCAATAATGCGCACGTCCACTTTGCGCGAGGTGGCGGCGCCGACCGGGTGTATCTCTTTCTCCTGCACAAAGCGCAGCAGTTTGGCCTGTACATCCAGCGGTACCTCGCCGATCTCATCCAGGAACAGGGTACCGCCGTCGGCTTGCACAATGCGCCCCAGGGAGGCCTTGTCGGCGCCGGTGTAGGCGCCCTTGCTGTGCCCGAATAGCTCCGCTTCCATCAGGTTGGCGGCGATAGCGCCGCAGTCCACCGTGACAAAGGGTTTACCCTTGCGGGTGCTGAGTTCGTGCACCGAGCGTGCCAGCATTTCCTTGCCGGTGCCGCTTTCCCCGTTGATCAGCACGGTTACATCGGTGGGGGCGGCGGCGCGGGCGGTTTCCAGCAGGGCATCCATCTGCCTAGAGGTATAGACCAGCCGCGCGCTCTGCACCGCCTGCCGCAACCCATGCACTTCGCTGCGCAGCCGCCTGCTCTCGCGTTCTTTTTCGGCCTGCCACTTCGCCGCCAGGTCGGCGCGGTCCAGCGCCAGCGCCACCTGGCCGGCCAGACCGTTGAGGAACACCAGGTCCGAGGAATCGATAATCAGCTGGGACTCTGGTCCTTCTATATATAAGCAGGCCATAACGCGGCCATCGGCCAGCAGGGGCACCGCGTAGCCGAGCCGATCGCCGGCCCCGGCGTCATCCGCGGGGCGCGGTGGGCGCTTGAGCTGTTCCGCGCGCTGAACGCTGCGGGCGCGCTCCATCAAGGCGCTGACCTCGTCGGGCGCCTCCCCGTTGGGGCCTGCGCTGGAGCGCCCGCTCTCGGCCAGCAGCACTTCATCGCCACCTTCCCGGCGTGTGTAGAGCGCCACCCAGGCGCCGCGCATCGCCAGCTGAATGCGTTCCACGAAGCCGGCGGCGATGCTGGACTCGTCGGTGGCCGAGGAGACCATGGCGATGGTGTCCCACAGCACCAGCATATTGCGATAGTCCTTCTCGGCATCGGCGGTAAAGATGCCGCTGAGCCGGTCGCGGCCGATGACCTCCATGCTCTCGTCGCCGGCCTGCCAGACCATGACACAGTCGCCGCCCTTGCCCTTGGCGGCGTTGAGGCCAGCATCCGCGCGCCGCACCAGTCCCAGTTCATCCAGGTCGAAGTCTTCCCCGGCATGCGGATCGTAGAGGCCGATGCCTATGCTGAAACTGAGGCGCATGGCGCCATTCAGATAGGCGCCCGTGACTGCCTCGCGAACTTTTTCCGCCACTTCCAGGGCTTCATCCCTGGCCACCCCCGGCATCTGTACGGCAAACACCGCGCCACCGTAGCGGAACACCTCGTCCGAGTGGCGCAGGCTGTCGCACAAGCGGGTGGCGATTTCAGCCAGCGCCGCGTCGCCGCTGTCGCGGTCGAGGCGCCGGTTGACCAAGTCGAAGTCGTCGGGATTGATCAGCAGCAGTCCCAGCGGATGCTTGTCACGGGCGGTCTCCATGGCATCCCGCAGGTGGGCCTGGAATTCAGCGCGCCCGGGCAGATGGCTGGTGGGATCGCGTAGAAGCTGGCTGAGTAGGTTGGCCTCCCAGACCATGTTGGCGCTGGTCAGCAGGCTGTGGGACAGCCATTCGGCGGCACTGGCAGGCGCCTGCGGGCCTGGCGGCGCTAGCGCGGATATGGCCGCCGGTACCTGGCCATCGTCATAGCGCAGGCCGATCCAGATGGCGCGATCAGCTTCCAGTTCCGGCCCCGTGCTGTGGCGTCGGTCCTGGTCGATGTCCTGCTGGTCGGGGTCCTGGATGCCCACGCGCACCAGGCAGCTGTCATCTGCCTCACTGGAATACACCTGCAGGCAGTTTGCGCCGCTGCCCCCGCCTGGACCCAGCAGGGCGTAGGTGGTCGCATGCGCGCGCTCCAGGGATTCGAATTCCGGAACGGCTTCGGTGCCGCCGCTGTGCAGCAGCAGCGAGCGTTCTATGCTGCCATTGCCGCCGTCGATATACAGAGAGACGCCGGCGGCATCCGTGAGTTGCCGAAGCTGCGCAAGGAACTGTCGGTAAACCGCGCCGGCCTGTTGAGCCGGAAGATGCGGAATGTCCCCTTCCATAACAGATCGTTCTAACAGGACTCTCTGAAAGAAAAAGTGTACCAGTATTGCCGGTGGCGCTTAAACGCCCGCTTGTTTGAGCAGGTAGCTAATAACGAATTTCATCAGGAACCCGAAGATGCCGAGCGCCAGGCCGATGTAGAGAATCATGGTGCCGAACTTGCCGGCGTTGCTGCGCCGGGCGAGATCCCAGACGATGAAGATCATGAACAGGATCAGTCCGCCGACGCCGAGTGTGACGCCGTATTCCGTCAGCCACTGGTCCATCTAGGGGCTGCTTCCGGCCAGTGCTGCCAGGGTATCCGGTCCCGGGTAGCCGTCCGCCACCAGGCCGCTGTCCATCTGGAAGGCGCGCAGCGCGCGCCGGGTTGCTGGCCCAAGGATGCCGTCGCTGGCGCCGGGGTCGTGGCCGGCGGCGGCCAGGGCGCGTTGCATGTTGCTGACATCCTGCCGGGTCAGAGCCGCCTGGGATGTCGGCGGTGGGCTGTGCAGCCCGCCGGCGCCCGCGATACGGTCAGCCAGGTGTCCCACCGACAGGGCGTAGAACTCCGAGCGGTTCCAGCCCATGATGACGCGGAAGTTTTCGTAGACCAAAAAGGCCGGACCCCGATGCCCGGCGGGCACCAGCAGGGCGCTGTCGATGCTTGCTGCCGGCAGCGCGCTGCCGTCCGCCCGGCGCACCCCGGCCGTCCTCCAGTCGGCCAGGGGCCTGGGCCTATCCAGCCCCGCTTCCTGGAACGGAAAATCACTATCGAGCCTCACTTCCCTGCCCCAGCGCAGGCCGCGCTCCCAGCCGAGCTGCTGCAGGAAGCGGGCGCCGGAAGCCAGCGCATCCATGGGGCTGCCCCAGAGGTCGATCTGGCCGTCACCATCGCCGTCCACGGCAGCCTGTCGATAGGTGGAAGGCATAAACTGGGTATGGCCCATGGCGCCAGCCCAGGAGCCCTTCATGCGGGCGGGGTCCAGGCCGTCGCGTTCGACTAACGCCAGGGCCGTCAGCAGCTCGGCGGTAAAGAAATCGCTGCGGCGCGGATCGCAGGCCAGGGTGGCCAGGGAGTCCAGGGTCGGGGTGCTGCCCAGGTAGCTGCCGAAGTTGGTCTCCAGTCCCCAGAAGGCCACCAGATAGTGACCGGGCACGCCATACTGTCGCGTGAGTGTATCCAGGAAGTCGTGATGCTGTTGGTAGAGGGCGCGCCCGCGGGACACGCGCCCCTCAGTCACCCGGGCATTGAGGTACTGGGCAAAAGTCTGGGCAAACTCCGGCTGCTTGCGATCCAGTTCGATTACGCGGGTCTGTTGCTCCAGCCCCGGGATGAGTTCGTCGACAATCCAGGGCGCCAGGCCCTGGTCGCGAGCCTGTATCTGCAGCTCGCCGAGGCAGGCCTCAAATTCCTGGCCGGCGGCAGGCAGGGCCTGCCAGCAGATCAGCAAGACAAGACCGAACTTGCGCATCAGCCGGGAAGGTTTTTCTCGATGGCGTCCAGGAAGCCCTGCATGTCGACCACCTGCTCCTGGTCGGGACGGGTGGTCTTGCCCTTGATATCGCCGGTAATGATGCCCTGGTCGACGGTGTCGATCAGCGCTTCCTTCAACTGGTGTGAGTAGTCGGTCAGTGCGGCATTCCCCTCGCGATTGCCGAGGGTCTCCAGGGCATTGGCCAGGGCGTAGATCAGCGCCGAGGAATTGAAGATGGCGGTCTTGCCCTCACTTTCCTGATACATCAGATACAGATCGTGGGCGGTGCCGTGGGGCGCTTCGTAGAGCATGGTGCCGTCCTTGCTCTCAATAATGGAGCTGGCGGTCGCCAGGCTGCCGCCCAGGGCGGCGGCTATATCAGAGAAAATATCCCCGTCCAGGTTCTGAGCCGGGTACAGGGCATTGCGCGGCGGATCGGCGATCATTTTCTTGAGCTGGCTGGATGGGCGCATGATCATAAACGAGGGCGGTTCCACGCCATCGGCTACCAGCGTATTGCGCACCTCGTTGATTACGTTGGAGAACACGTCGTCGTAGGGGAAGTACTCGCGCTTGAGCCCGAAGTAGACCTCCTTCTCTTTCATGGACGCGTCCCGGTAGACCTGCATCACCCAGTCGCGGATGGCGGTGCGGTCGTTGGACATGAACAGGATGGGGTCGCTGGCCTTAACGTCCCGGGCGCAGCGCTCCTGGCCGTCAACAATCACCTTGATGATGCCGTCTTCGGGGGCGGCCTGGTTGTAGCTGCCGTACTGATCGCCGCCGCCGGCGCTCATACGGGAAATCGACACGTGGAACTTACGATCGGGAATACCGTATTTTCTCAGCGTGTCCACCAGCTTCACCATGCGGCGGCCGGTGTTGTTGTCGGGTATACCCCACAGGGCGCGCTGCGGCGGGTTGGCGATAATGCGTGCCGCCTGGGCATCGATCAGCTCGTAGTGGTAGGCCAGCCCCGCCGCCTCATAGTCGGCCTTGAACTCGGACTCAAAGACATCCTCGACCGCCTTGCGCATAACGCCGTCGTAGCCCGGGATCACCGTGTCCTTGAGGCCGACATAGACGTCGCGCATGTCATTCAGACCGCGCTGGAAGAACTGGCGCGCCCATGCCACGACCTCGGCGTGGGAGTTGGTGGCCAGCATAAAGGGGTCGCCGCGATTCAGGCGGCGGCGATGCAGTTCAACCGGCTCGCCGCTGGCGCCCACAAACATCAGTTTGGCGATGCCGGTGTCGTTGGACAGGGTGGAGTAGCTGTCCTTGATACCGCCGTTTTCCATGGTGTCGACGATGATGTCGCGGCCCACCCAGTCCGGCGGTGTGTTCTTGATATTGCGGAACTGGATGTCCTCGCGGGTGATGTTGCCGCCAATGCCCTTGCGGATGGCGCCGTTGGGGGATTTGGTGGCGAGCTTGTCGAGCTGATCCTCGTCGATGCCCGGGTGCCTGGCCAGCAGTTCTTCCAACTGGGCGCGGTTCACGGTCATGCCGGCGTTCTTGATGCCCACGCCATGCTGCCTGAGCGCTTCGATTGCGTCGTTGACCACGGCCCCGTTGCTCACCAGGCGCTCCTCGGCGGACAGGTCGATCTCCACCAGCGGAACGTCCAGCCGCTGGTTCACGAACATGTCGAGAATGCGCTCGAAGGCTACCTGGGCCATCTCGTCGCCGTGCAGCACCACCAGCGGTGACGCAACCTGGATCTTGTCGCTCATGGGGACTCCCTGTGAAAAAGCGGCGGGATTATACCGTCAAATATAGCAGCGCACCCATGACAGCATGCTGAATACCTTTGCAGTCTTCAGGGTAGAGAGCAGTATGCTGCGGTGATCTGTGTGCCGCTAAAACGACCGCGAAGCTCGTCCACCGCTTCGCAGCTAAGCCTTTGGTTCATGTCCAAGTTTAGCCATCTTAGTCGAGGCAGCTTGTCGGTGTTGAGATCGTCCACAGAATCGAGTTCGTTAGACGGAAGCAATAGTGACTGTAGTGAAGGCAGTGTGTTCAGGCCGGCCAGGTTGCTGATCGCGTTTCCACCCAGCCGCAGAGACTCAAGTTCAGGCAGGTCGGAAAGTGTGAGATCGGTGATCCTGTTGTTACTAAGTGCCAGAGTACGTAGGTGCGGCAAGCCCTGTAGCACAACTGCTGATGTCAACTGATTGTTGTTGGCTTCTATAACGCGTATTGCCGGGAACGTACTCAGTACCGCCAGATTCGTGAGCTGATTGCGATCCACGTGGACGGATTGGAGGCTCTTAAACTGCGCAAGTGGTTCC
>JANQIO010000085.1 GCA_028282105.1 Halieaceae bacterium
TCCTTGCCGCCGGACAGGCACACCATCACTTTGTCGCCGTCTTCAATCATGTTGTAGTCGGCGATGGCGGTGCCCACGTGTCGACGCAGCCGCTTCTGCAGCTTGTTGAATTCCGTGCGCTCTTTCTTGGACAGTTCTCTCACAGGTCGCTCACAGTGCAGCTCACAGATCGGCTACTCAAAGCCCCTTTCATAGCCCCTTTCAAAGCCCCTTGCGGGGTTCGCTCTATCGGCGGCGAATTCTACGCGAGTTTGCCGCTAAAATCTCCCGGCGTCGCCGATCCGGTAGCTTTTTGAAGGGCTGGTGTCTAGAATGTGCGCCCCGAAAACGTTGCCGGTTTCAGACCGCGCTCACCCACTCTTCCCGCGAGGTAGACTTTGATGAAAGCCCCCGTTCGTGTCACCGTGACCGGCGCCGCCGGCCAGATTGGTTACGCCCTGCTGTTCCGCATTGCCGCTGGCAATATGCTGGGCGAAGACCAGCCGGTTATCCTGCAGCTGCTGGACATCACCCCGGCCATGGAAGCCCTGGAGGGTGTGCGCATGGAACTGGACGACTGCGCCTTCCCGCTGCTAGCCGACGTGCTCTGCACCGATGATCCGAACGTGGCCTTCAAGGATGCCGACTACGCCCTGCTGGTTGGCGCCCGCCCCCGCGGCCCCGGCATGGAGCGCAAGGACCTGTTGGAAGCCAATGCGGCCATCTTCTCCACCCAGGGCAAGGCCATCAACGACAACGCCAGCAAAGACATCAAGGTGCTGGTGGTAGGTAACCCCGCCAACACCAACGCGCTGATCGCCCAGCGCAACGCGCCGGACATCAACCCGCGCCAGTTCACGGCGATGACCCGCCTGGACCACAACCGCGCCATGACCCAGATCGCCCAGAAGACCGGCAAAACCGTCAACGACGTGAAGGACATGACCATCTGGGGCAACCACTCTGCCACCCAGTACCCCGACCTGTTCAACGCCAAGGTAGACGGCACTGCCGCCATCGACCTGGTGGACCAGGACTGGTACGAAGGCGAGTTCATCCCGGTGGTGCAGCAGCGCGGCGCCGCCATCATCAAGGCCCGCGGCGCCTCCTCGGCGGCTTCGGCGGCCAATGCCGCTATCGATCACATGCACTCCTGGGCGCTGGGCACCGACAGCGACAGTTGGGTGTCCATGGGCGTGTACTCAGACGGTTCCTACGGCATCGCCGAGGGCCTGATCTATTCCTTCCCCTGCCGTTGTAGCGGCGGTGACTGGGAGATTGTTCAGGGCGTGGACGTGTCTGACTTCAGCCGTGAAAAGATGACTGCCACGGAAACCGAACTCAAGGAAGAGCGGGACGCCGTTCAGCACCTGCTGCCTTGAGCGCGGAACCCACAACCCGCAGCTACCACCACGGCAACCTGCGCAATGAGCTGCTGGATACCGCCGAGGCGCAGCTAGCCGACACGGGCATGGAGGAACTCAGCCTCCGTGCCCTGGCCCGCGCCATCGGCGTATCCCAGACCGCGCCCTACCGACACTTCAAGGACAAGAACGAGCTGCTGGCGGCGCTGGCCACCCGCGGCTACCGCAAGCTGCTGGAAGAGCTGGAAGCCGCGGCTCAGACTGCCGGTGACGACCCGGACGCCGAGATGAAGGCTTTCGCCCATGCCTACGTGGGTTACGCCATGCAGCACCCGGACCTGTTCAAGCTGATGTTCGGCCCCACACTGCAGCCCCAGGCCAACTACCCGGAGCTGTATAAGGCCAGCCGCGACACCTATGAACTGGTGCGCGCCATCATGCGCAGTGGCATCGACAAGGGCATCTTCCGCGACGAGGACGACCACTACATGGCCAACGCCGGCTGGTCCGGCATCCACGGCCTGGCCACCCTCAAGGTCGACATGCCACAACTGTTCGAACGCCACGTCGACCTCACCCGCCAGATCGACCTCGAAGTTCGCATCTTCCTGGCCGGCATCCACGCCGAGTAAAGCCACTCACCTTAAAGCGTGAGCTTACGTTAGGCCGCACGCGCAGCACTCGCGATCTTACCGGGACACGCTACAAGCATGACATCCCTGTCTCGCTCGGATGCGCGGATCGCCGCCCGGGCCATCCGTGGCCGCATACGGTCCCGGCAAGATCCCGAGCACCACGCGCGCTCCAGCGTGCGTTTGCCAGGTTCTGTGTTCCGTTCTTGCTTTCGGGAATCTCACTCTTGCACAGGGCGTGAGCTGGGCCTGCTCCCTCCACGGACCGTGAGCGGCCAGGGACGGCCGCTCCCGAGCGAGACAGGGATGTCATGCTTGTAGCGTGTCCGTGGAGGGAGCAGGCCCAGTTCGCGACCGTCCTACGGAGCTATCAACCAGCGGCTACAGTTCGCGAAGGACCAACAGCGGGGGGCTGGAGACGACCCGGCGGCAGTTCCAGACGCCGAGGGCGCCGATCATGAGGACGGCCATGACCGGGCCGAGCAGCCAGATTTCCGGGTGCGGGCTGTAGCTCATGTCGAGGGCGAAGGTCTGTAGCACATAGACAGCGATCTCCGCGGCGACGGTGGCCAGCAGGCCGGCGAAAAAACCCAGCGCAGCGAACTCGATGACGACGCCGCCGAGGATCAGGCCGCGCCGGGCGCCCAGCGCACGGAGGATGGCGCCCTCATAGAGCCGGGTATCCACCGTGGACTGCACGCCGGCAATCAGTACCAGGGCACCGGCGCTGAGGATGACAACCAGCACCAGTTCGATGGCCGCCGATACCTGGTTGATGATGCCGCGCACCTGCTCGATCACCACATCCATCTCGATCACGGTGACCGTCGGGTACTGGCGGATGAACTGGTTGAGGAACTGCTTTTCGGTCTTGTCGAGGTGGAAGCTGGTCATGAAAGTGGCCGGGTAGCCACGCAGCACCGCCGGCGGGAAGATCATGAAGAAGTTGGGCCGCATGCTCTCCCAATCGAGGCGGCGGATGCTGCCAACGGTCACGTCGAGGGGCTGGGAGCCGATCATGTAGCGCACCTTGTCGCCCACCTCCAGTTCCAGGCTCTCGGCCATACCCTCCTCCACCGACACCAGCGCTGCTTCGGTGTTGGGATCCCACCATTCGCCGGCAATGATCTCGTTGTCGGTGGGGATATCCCGCGCCCAGGTCAGGTTGGTCTCGCGTTCACGCCGGCCCACTTCCTCATCGTCGCTGCGGCCCAGCGCTTCGCCATTCACCTCGACGATGCGCCCGCGAATCATCGGGTACAGCGGTTCGGCGAGGTCAGCGGTCTGCGACAGGGTATCGCGCACGGCGTTGACCTCGTCCGGAGCGATGTTCAGCAGGAAGTGATTGGGCGTGCCCTCGGGCAACTGCATCTGCCACTCTTCCAGCAGCGAGGTACGCACCAGCACCAGGATCAGCAGCAACATAATCGCCAGCGAGAAGATCACCACCTGCAGGGTATTGGCAGAACCGTTGCGCTGCAGGCTGGCCAGGGCCAGACGCCAGATACTGCCAGCGCGCATACCCGCCAGGCGGCCGCCCCGCAGCAGCAGAAAAGCCACCGACGCGGCCAGACTGGCAGAGGCCGCCAGGCCCGCAAGCACCGCCAGTGTCAGCGCCCAGTCACCGGAATACCACAGCATCAGCAGCAACACCGCACCCAGGCCGAGGCCATTGTCGATGGCGCTGCGGCTGACCGCATTGGGCAAATCCCGCCGCAGTACTTTCAGCGGCGACGCGCCACCCAGCCGGCTCAGCGGCGGCCAGGCGAAGGCCAGCAGGCACACCACCGCGGTGGCGCCGCCGACAATATAGGGGCGCATACCCGCCGGGCCAGGCTGCACGGGCAAGGCCTCGGCAAACAGGGTAAAGAACAGCGCCTGCAGGCCCCAGCCCAGGGCAGCGCCAATCAAAGTGGCCACAGCGCCCAGCAACAGCAGGCTCAAACCGTACATACGGTTGATCTTGCCGCTGACGGTGCCCAGGCTTTTCATGATGGCGACGTAGTCGTAGTGGCGCTCGCTAAACCGGCGTGCCGCCAGGGCGATGGCGACACCTGCGAGCACCACACCCAGGCTGCCAGCCAGCAACAGGAAGGATTCCGCCCGCTCCAGCGCGCCACCCACGCCGCGCTGATTCCTGCCGACGTCGATGATTTCCTGGCCGGCGGGCAGCTGGGGTTCCAGCCACTGCACATAGTCTTCTAATACCGCTTCTTCACCCGCCAGCAGAATGCGGTAGCGAACCCGGCTGCCGGGCTGCACCACATTGGTGGCGGGAATGTCGTCGATATGCATCAACACCCGCGGACCGTAGCCCAGGAAACCGGTGGCGCGGTCGGGTTCGTTGCGCAAGGCGGCAGCGACCTGCAGAGCCGCGTCGCCCACGTAGATATCGTCCCCCACGTTGACGTTGAGCAGGGCAAACATCCGGGAGTCCAGCCATACCTGACCCGGGGGCGGCCCCTGGGTACGCAGCTCCGGAGTGCCGAAGGCATCAACGCTCATGGTCAGCTCGCCACGCAGGGGATACTCACTGCTGGCGGCCTTGATCGATGCCAACACCATGTCCTCATCGCCGGCGTAGACCATGGACGGGAAGGTCAGCACGCGCCCGGTGCGGAGCTGAAGACGCTCCGCCTCCGCAAGCCATTCTGGGGGCTGCTCGCGAGAACCCATAACAACCCGGTCCGCGGCCAGGAAACGGTGACTCTCCTGTTCGAGACTGCTCTGCAAGCGGGTGGTAAAGGCGGTGATTCCCGAGACGATGGCCACTGCCACCACCAGGGCAGCCAGCAGCACACCGAGTTCACCGCCGCGCCAGTCGCGCAATAGCATGCGCAAGGCTGTCATCGCTTAAAACCGCTCAAGGCTGTCATTTCCTAAAACCGCTCAGGGCTGTCATTTCCTAAAACCGCTCAGGGCTGTCAATTCCTAAAACCGCTCAAGGCTGTCACCTAAACACCGCGCAGGTGGGGCGTACCCGAGTGGCCGTCGCGAGCCACGTGGCCGCTTTCCTCGCCCACCAGTGCGCCGCCGTGCAGGCGCAACCGCCGGTCGCAGCGATCCGCCAGGCGCTGTTCATGGGTGACCAGTACCAGGGTGGTGCCCTGCTCACGATTTATCTCGAACAGCAGGTCGATGACGTGGGCGCCGGTGGCTGTGTCCAGGTTGCCGGTGGGTTCATCGGCGAACAGGATGGCGGGCTCGGCGGCAAAGGCGCGGGCAATCGCCACCCGCTGCTGTTCGCCGCCGGAGAGCTGGTTGGGGTAGTGGTCGGTGCGTTCGGCCAGCCCAACCCGCTCGAGGAAATTTCCCGCCGCGGTCTTGGCATTGGTCACCCCGTGCAATTCGAGCGGCAGCATGACGTTTTCCAGGGCCGTGAGACTGGGCAACAACTGGAAAGATTGGAACACGAAACCAATTTTCTCGGCACGCAACAGGGCGCGCTGGTCCTCGTCCAGCGCGGCCAGGGACGCGCCGTCGATCCAGACATCCCCTTCACTGGCCACATCCAGCCCCGCCAGCAAGCCCAGCAGCGTCGACTTGCCGGAGCCAGAGGCGCCGATGATGGCCACCGACTCCTGCGCCTTGATTTCAATGTCGATCCCTTTCAGTATCTCCAGCTCCCCCTCGGCCAGGGGAACCCGTTTGCGGAGATTTTCTGTCCTGATCATGCTGTATTCCTACCTCACAAAAACCGCGTGCCGGGCCCTGCTCTGCATGCTCGCATCCTTGCTGATTATAGGTAGCGCGCAGGCTGCCGGATCACCGGACAAAACCGTATTGGTAATGGGCGATAGTATCAGCGCCGCTTACGGCATGTCGCTGGAAGAAGGATGGGTTGCCCTGCTGGCGGGACGACTCGCGGACAGCCACCCTGGCTACCAGGTGGTCAATGCCAGCATCAGTGGGGAAACCAGCGCCGGCGCCGCTGCGCGCCTGCCGGCGCTGCTGGAAGAGCACCGGCCCAGCGTGGTGATTATCGAGCTGGGCGGCAACGACGGCCTGCGCGGCTACCCGGTCACGCGGCTGCGCGACAACCTGGCGAACATGGCGCAACAGTCAAAGGCTGTTGGCGCCGGGGTACTGATCCTCGCCATGGAGATTCCGCCCAACTATGGCAGCCGTTACACGAGATCATTCCGAGAGAGCTTCACGCAGGTGGCGCAGGACACGGGTAGCCAACTGAGCCCCTTCATGCTGGACGGCGTCGCCACCGACCAGGAGCTGATGCAGGACGACGGCATTCACCCCACCGTCGCTGCCCAGCCCCTGTTATTGGACAACGTCTGGCCGCACCTGGAACCGCTGCTCTAAAAAAGGGGTCAGAGCCCTTTTCCTCAAAAAGGGCTCTGACCCCTTTTTGGGCTTTGCTAGTTGAGGGTGATTCTGTTCTCGATTCCGTAGGGGCTGAAGCTGATGATCTTCCAGCGGCCTTCGACCTTGTAGACCAGGTAAATGGACACGGTCTCGTAGACAACCTTACCGGCGGCATTAATACCCCGGGCAGCGTTGTTGGCCAGCACCTGGGTCGGCGACAGCACCCGGATCTGTTTCTCCTGCCACTGCAACTGCTGCACACCCTTGCGCTCGAGCATGGTGACAAATCCCGCGAAGTTCCTGCCCACCTCCTCGGCTGAGTCGATCACCCTGGGTGACCGCGTGGGCGGCGCCTGCAGCAGTGGCGTATACAGGTGCTCGACGATTTCCTGCCGGAACACCGCGTCGGTCTGCGGTTTGCCGAAGCGTCGGTTATAGGTGGAGATGTAACGGTCAAAGAACTGATCGACCTCGGCTTCCACGCCCGCGGGCTCCTGAGCGGCGCAGAGCTGCAACGGACCGAAGACAAGGGAAACACCTAGAAGAATCGGTAAAAGCATGGTTTTCATAGGGGATACCTGATTACTGTGGAGTCAATGAGGGCCTGGCAATCGTCACCTTGGGGGTAACACCCGCCGCCTCGGCGGCTTGCGTATCGCCATATTCGGCGGACGGGCCGGCGGACTGGTCGGCAACCCGATAGCAGCGGCCCAGGTAGATACCCACCAGCGCCCATACCCCGGCCACCGCACTGCCGAGAGCAGCCATCACCACCAGCGCCAGGCCCAGACCTTCGCTCAGCAGCGCAAACAGGGAGCCACTGGCGGCATCGCCGCCCCGGTAAACCACCACGTCCAGCACTTGCTTGGCCTTGAAACGCTGGTCGGGAGATACCTGGGTAAACAGCATCTCCCGGGCCGGGCGAGTCACCGCGTAGTTGCCCACCCTTCGCGCCACATCCACCGCCAGCAACACAACGATCAAAGGCGCCAGGGCGATAGCCGCCATACCCACCACCAGCGCCAGCGGTACGCAGGCCAATGTCGACGTCATGCCGGCGCGATTGACGAGCCGCCCGGTGACCAGCCAGGCGCAGACAAAGGTGAGCGAATTCACCAGCCAGCTCACGCCGCTGAGTATCTGGGTGCGCTCCACTCGACTGAAGTCGGCCAGCAGGTTCTTCTGAATGAAGTACACGAAAGAGCCGATAAACACATACAGCAGAATGAAAAGCCCTATGGCGCGCAGGTAGGGATTGCTGACCACGTCGCGAAAGCCGCTCCACCAGCGCCAGTCGATCTGCCGTTGCAACTGTGGGCTAGGGTGAGCAGCACGCGGCGCTGTGTGTTTCATGTGCTGCAGGGCGAGGATCAACGGCACCACCATCAATACAGCCAGCGCCGCAATCAGCATCAGTCGATCCAGCCCCAGGACGCCGGCAAACAGCGCCGGGATGGCAGGCCCCACAATGGCGCCCGCGCTGGCACCCGAGGCGATGATCGCGAACAGCCTGCGGCTCTGCTCCGGGTCGAAGCTGTCACTCATAAACGACCAGAACACCGACAGGTTGAACAGGCTGAAAGCCGCCACCCAGAGGTAGAAGGCCTTCTCCAGCAGCGTGGCATCGGACACCAGCGGCGTCGCCAGCCAGAAGCCCAGGAAGCTCAGCGCAAACAGTGTGTACACACCGGGCACCACCCGGCGCAGCGACCAGCGCGACACCGCCATGCTGTACAGGGCCACCAGCACAATGCTCAGCAGCAGCTGCAGGTTCCACAGCAGACTGACTTCGGCATCACTCCAGTCGCTGGCCATGGCATCGCGTACCGGCCGCAGTACCAGGTATGCCGCCATCAGGATGAAGACCATCAGAAAAGACAACAGGGTCGCCGGCCTCTCCTCTGGCCTGACCAGGGTCAGTTTCTCCAGCCAGCTAGCGCCACTGCTCACTGGCTCACCTGGGCCGACAGCAGTTGGTCGAGCAGCGCCACCAGTTGATCACGACTCAAGCTGAATTCCTGATCCTGGTTGAGCTCCAGCGCACGCCGCAGCGTCCCGCGAATGGCGAGGGCCGCCTCGCGCTCATTCGGTGTGACCAGGTAGCGCAGCTTTGGCTGATCCGCGGTAAAAAAGTCCAGCACGGCATCCGCCACCGGTTGCGGGTCGGCATGATGGGAGCGGTCCACCTGGGTAAACCCGTCCATACGCGCGATTTCTTCATCGTACTGGGACGAATCCGCGGGGGGAGCAAGCTGAGCCATGCGGCTCTGCATGTTCTGCATGATGTCGGACTGGAAATTGCCCGGTTCGACGATGCTCACCGCCACCTTGAACTTGCGCATCTCGGACGCCAGGGCTTCGGTGTACGACGCCATAGCCGACTTGGTCATGCTATAGGGTCCGAACAGGCGAGCGGCGTAAGCGCTGGCAATCGAACCCGTGGTGGTAATTCGACCCTGGCTTTCGATAATGAGTGGCGCGAAGGCCCGGGTGACGCGATAAGGCCCGAACACATTTACATCGAAAATGAACTGCATGTCGCGTTCACTCACCTCGACCAGCGGGTCAAACAGGAATACGCCCGCGTTGTTGGCAAGGCCATAGAGACCGCGCCCCGCCGCCCGCACCGTGCTGACCGCGGCGTCGATTTCCTCCTGCCGGGTGACATCCAGGCGTATGCCCTGGACGTTCGGCAGTGCGCTGAGGGCCTCAATATCCTCGGCCTTGCGAGCACCGGCATAGACGTAGAAGCCCGCCTCCGCCAGCGTCAACGCCATCTGTTTGCCAATGCCGGAACTGGCGCCGGTGACCAGCACCGCCCGGCTGGGCTCCGCCGGGGCGGCCTGGCTGAGGTCGGCTGCCGCGACCGAACACATGGTCAGGACAATAAGTAGTAGTGTTTTCATTGTGGGTTTCCGCGTTTGGTCAGGTGTCGACACGCTAGCTGGCCGGGACGCACAGACAACGCTTAGTCGACCGGATGCGGAAAAAAATCGACGAATTGGGCTTGGCGGTGACGCCGTGGTTTCGTCGTCTCAAGCCGCCCGTTCATCGACTCGGGAGGCCGGCTGGTCGACAGCCCGTCGACCTGCCGGGACGCTTCACTTAAGCTAGTGCAACAGCGAAATCAGGATCGACCGTGAGCAAATGGTATTCCCGGGAGACGCTGGCCTACGCAGCATTCTGGGGCGTGGTCGTCGTTATCAATCTCGGGCCGGAGTGGCACAAGTACTCGTCCCCACGGGAGATCCTCGATGTGGTGGGTCTCGCGACGACCCTGCAAATGATGGTCGCCCTGATAGCGGTCAGGCTTCTGGTGCCACGCTGGCTTGATCAGGGCGCCGTGCTGCCATTCCTCGGCCTGTTTCTCCTGTCGCTGGTGGCCGCCACGCAAATCAATGTGCTGGTGAGTTACCTGTACCTTGAGGATGCCTACCCCAGCACCTACGGTGCCTACTACCAGAAACACCTCGCGGATATTGGCCTGATACAGCGGCTGGGGTTTTCCTACCTGAGCAAGTACCTGCTGCTCCTGAAAGTGCCGCACCTGGCCTTCCCGGCAGCCGTGCTGATCGGCGTGAACTACTACCAGCGACAGCGTGCGGTGTTGGCGCTGCGTGAGCGGCAGCGGGCTGCGGAACTGGAAGCACTCAAGAGCCAGCTCAATCCTCACTTCATTTTCAACACGCTCAACAATATCTACGCGCTGGCGATCAAAGGATCTGGGCAGACCGCGGAAGCGGTAGCGCGGCTGTCGAGTATCCTCGACTACGTGCTGCACCAGGGCAACGAGCCCATGGTGTCGCTGCGTGAAGAAGTCGCAATGATCGAGGCTTACATCGCCCTGGAACAGCTCAGGTTTGGTGATCGACTGCAGGTGGAATTCCACAACCGGGCCTCTCTCGACCAGCAGGTGCCGCCCCTGCTGTTTCTGACCCTGCTGGAAAACGCCTTTAAACACGGGGTGGCAAAGTCGCTACGCCAGGAGCACATTTCCGTATCCCTCACAGAGCGGGATCAACGGCTGAGTTTTGAGGTTCGAAACACAGTACCGCCGGGCTCGGCAGACGCCGGCAGGAGTGAGCATGCTATCGGGCTTCGCAACCTGCGCCGCCAGCTGGCACTGCAGTGCCCGGACGCGCATCAGCTCGATATCATTCAGGAACAAGAGCAGCACATCGCCCTTTTGGTGCTGGACCAGCCATGTCAAAACCGTATACCTGCATCGTCGTTGACGATGAAGTCCTCGGCCGCGAGCTGATTGCTTCGCACCTGTCACACCTGCCCCAGTTCGAACTGGTGGCGTCCTGCGCCAGCGCCATCGAAGCCAGCCAGGTGCTCAAGGAGCGAACCGTCGACCTGATGTTCCTCGACATAGAGATGCCGGTGATGAAAGGCACCGATTTCTATCACAGCCTTGGACAGGCGCCGGCGGTCATCTTTACCACCGCCTACCGGGATTACGCCGTCGAAGGTTTCGAACTGGAAGCGGTGGACTACCTGCTCAAGCCCATCGTCTTTTCCCGTTTCTTCAAAGCGGTACAGCGCTTTCTGGCCCAGGCAGATGGCGCCAGGCAGGCGACGCCTGAGTCTCACCCGACAACAGACGATCTGTTCATTCGCGTGGATCGCAAGAATGTTCGCCTGCGGCGGGAGGAGATACTCTACGTGCGCGGCATGAAAGACTATCTGGAAGTCCACACACCGGGCCAGCGTCATATCGTGAAAAGCACCCTGGGGGGCTTTGCCGAGAAGCTGGGGCCGGGCTTTCTGCGCATCCACCGTTCCTACCTGGTCAATCAGGCCCGCATCAGCGCCGTGACCCGCCAGGACGTGGAGATCGGCGATATCGAACTACCGATCAGCGACGCCTACCGCGAAGCCGTGCTAACCACCCTCGGCATGCCCTACTAAAAAGGGGTCAGAGCCCTTTTTTCTGAACCCAATTCTGGGGGTCGACATCCCTGGCCATCGGCTTTTGCAAAAAGGGCTCTGACCCCTTTTTATCCTTCTTGGATATCGATCTGGCCGCGGAGGAAGGTGAGGGCCTGGCCGCGCAGCAACACGCGGTCATCTTTCAGCTCACACAGTAGCTCACCGCCGCGCTTGGATACCTGCTTTGCGGTCAGCTCGGTACGGCCCAGCTTCTCCGCCCACAGCGGTACCAGCGCACAGTGTGCCGAGCCGGTGACCGGGTCTTCATCCACACCCACCTGGGGTCCGAAGAAGCGCGACACGAAATCCACCTCATCGCCCGGCGCCGTCACAATCACTGGCAGGTCGGACGCTACCAGCAAGGCGCGGAAGTCCGGGGCCAGTGCGCGCACCTCGGCTTCGCTGTCGAACAGGTAGACCCAGGACGGCGCGGCGTAGGCGGCGCTGGGGACACCGTTGAGCGCTTCACCGATGGCCGGGTGGATGTCGGTGGCGTGGATCGCATGGGCGGGCAGGTCGATGCAAATGCCGCGCTCATCGCGGGAGACAAACAGGTCGCCAGAGAACCTGGTGCTGAAGCGGATCGTCTCGGCGCTGTGACTGAGCTCATTGAACAACACGTGGGCGGTAGCCAGGGTGGCGTGGCCGCAGAGCTCCACTTCCACTTCCGGGGTAAACCAGCGTAACCCGAAGCCATCCCCGTCCGGCAAGTAGAACGCAGTCTCGGAGAGGTTGTTCTCTGCGGCGATGGCCAGCATGGTCTCATCGGGCAGCCAGGATTCCAGCGGCACCACGGCGGCGGGGTTTCCGGCGAAAGGTTGGTGGCTGAAGGCACTGACCTGGTACTGGTCGAATTTCACATCAAATCTCCATGCGCTTATCAGGCCCACAGTTTACTTACTTCACTGTGGAATTAAGTAAACTGTCACCGATCACAGCATAAGTGAATCCCTGAAAATGGTCAGAGAACAAACCGCGCTGCAGAGGAAGTTCTACGAAGTGATCTTCGGCACCTCCCGGGGGCCGGGGCGCAACTTCGACCTGGCGCTGATCGCACTCATCATCGCCAGTGTTATCGTGGTGCTGCTGGACTCCATACCCCAGTATCACTCAGCCTACGGTGATCTGTTCCTGCAGATCGAGTGGGGTTTTACCATCATCTTCACGGTGGAGTACTTCACCCGCCTGTGGTGCTCGCCCAATCGCAAGCGTTACGCGCTCAGCGCCTTCGGCATTGTCGACCTGCTGGCCATCCTGCCCACCTATCTGGCGATGCTGCTCCCCGGCGCCAATTCTCTGCTGGTGGTTCGCCTGATTCGCATACTGCGCATATTCCGGGTATTGCGGCTGCTGCAGTTTCTCAGCGAGGCCAATGTGCTGGCGCGTGCTCTGAGCAACTCGCGGCGCAAGATCTTCGTGTTCTTCTCGCTGATGCTGGTGTTGATGACGATCTTCGGCTGCCTGATGTACGTGATTGAGGGCCCGGTCAACGGCTTTGGCAGCATCCCCGAGAGCATCTACTGGGCCATTGTTACTATCTCGACGGTCGGCTACGGCGATGTGGTGCCGCACACCGCGCTGGGCCGCACCGTCGCCGCCTGCGGCATGCTGATCGGCTACGCGATTATTGCCGTGCCAACCGGTATAATCACCGCCGAGCTGGCCCAGGAGATCGGGCGGGAGAAGTCCCGCATCAACTGCCGCAACTGTGAACGCAGCGGCCACGATCTCGACGCCCGCTACTGTAAATACTGCGGTGACCGCTTCCCCGATCGCGAGCCCAGTTAGCCGACACCGAGCCAGTCCACGAGGTACCCGTGAACGCGCCAGCGCTGCCCACCCCCATCTACGACTACCGCAAGTACTGGGCGGAGTGCTTCGGCGTGGCTCCGTTCCTGCCCATGAGCCGGGAGGAGATGGACCAACTGGGCTGGGACTCCTGCGACATCATTATCGTTACCGGCGATGCCTACGTGGACCACCCCAGTTTTGGCATGGCGGTCATCGGCCGGGTGCTGGAAGCCCAGGGCTTTCGCGTTGGCATCATCGCCCAGCCGGACTGGGACAGCGCAGAGCCGTTCAAGGCACTGGGCAAACCAAACCTGTTCTTCGGCATCGCCGCCGGCAACATGGATTCCATGATCAATCGCTACACCGCCGATCGTAAGCGCCGCAATGACGACGCCTACACACCTGGCAATGTCGGCGGCAAACGCCCGGACCGCGCGGTGATCGTTTACAGCCAGCGCGTACGGGAAGCCTACAAGGACGTGCCACTGGTGGTCGGCTCCATCGAAGCCAGTCTCCGGCGCATCGCCCACTACGATTACTGGAGCGACAAGATTCGCCGCTCCATTCTGCTAGACAGCCGCGCCGACATCCTGCTGTACGGCAATGCCGAGCGCGCCATTGTCGACCTCGCCCACCGGCTGGCAGCGGGGGAACCGATTCACCAGATTCGCGATCTGCGCGGCACCGCCTTCGTACGCAAGCGGGTACCGGACGACTGGCAGGTGATCGACTCAAGCGATGTCGACCCGGTGGGGCCGGTGGACGCCCACCCGGACCCCTACGCCATGGAGTCGCCGGCGACCTGCGACACGGCGAAGGAAAAGGCTGAGCAGGTGGAAGCCGCGCCGGAACCGATCAAGCTGGTGCCACGCCAGTCCAGCCTGAAGCGCTCCGGCAAAACAGTGATTCGCATCCCCTCCTATGAACAGGTGAAGGATGACGCCGTGCTGTACGCGCACGCCTCCCGGGTGCTGCACAAGGAGACCAACCCGTACAATGCCAGCCCGCTGGTGCAGGCTCACGGCGACCGCGAGGTATGGCTCAACCCGCCGCCCATCCCCCTGACCACACCGGAGATGGACTGGGTGTTCGAGCAGCCGTACCAGCGGGTCGCTCATCCCAGCTACGGCGATGCCAAGATTCCCGCCTGGGAGATGATTCGCTTTTCTGTGAACATCATGCGCGGCTGTTTCGGCGGCTGCACCTTCTGCTCCATCACAGAGCACGAGGGCAGGATCATCCAGAACCGCTCGCAGGATTCCATCCTGCGGGAAGTCGAGGACATCCGCGACAGGACTCCGGGCTTCACCGGCGTGATCAGCGACCTGGGTGGCCCTACCGCCAATATGTGGCGACTGGCCTGCAAGTCGAAAGAGATCGAGGCCGCCTGCCGCAAGTTGTCCTGCGTGTATCCCGGCATCTGCAAAAACCTCAACACCGACCAGATGCCGCTGGTAGAGCTGTACCGGGCGGCCCGCGAGCTGCCCGGCATCAAGAAAGTGCTGATTGCCTCAGGCCTGCGCTATGACCTTGCCGTACAAACCCCGGCCTATGTAAAGGAGCTGGTGACCCACCATGTCGGCGGCTACCTGAAGATCGCCCCGGAGCATACCGAGGACGGCCCGCTGTCCAGGATGATGAAGCCGGGTATCGGCACCTATGACGCCTTCAAGGCCATGTTCGAGAAGTACTCCAAAGAGGCCGGCAAGGAGCAGTACCTGATCCCCTACTTCATCGCCGCCCACCCAGGCACCAGCGACCGCGACATGGTGAACCTGGCCCTGTGGCTGAAGCGCAACGGCTTCCGGGCCGACCAGGTGCAGACCTTCTACCCTTCTCCCATGGCCTCTGCCACCGCCATGTATCACTCGGGCCGCGATCCGCTCTCGCGCATACGGCGCGACGGCAAGGCCATGCCCACGGTGAAAGGCATGCGCCAGCGGCGGCTGCACAAGGCCTTCCTGCGCTATCACGACCCGGACAACTGGCCAATGCTGCGCAAGGCCCTGAAGGACATGGGGCTCGCCAGGCTGATCGGCTACGGCCAGCACCAGCTCATCCCACCGCGCCAGCCCGGTCCGAATGCGCAGCAACGCAAGTCCGGCCGAGTCTTCAAAACCCAGCACACCGGCCTGCCAAAGAACCCACCACGCCGACGGCGCTAATCAGTTATCCGGATACCCGGCGCTCCAATGCCGCTCCGGGTGGTGGTTGCGCAGGTCAATACCGTGGTCGGCGCGGGCCTTTAGCGCCATTAGCACCGACACCCAGCCCGCCCGGTTCTCCACCTCGTTTTCCGCCGTCAGGCCGGTTTCCTCTAACCGCAGGTGGGTGCCACCGTCCCGTTCGCCCAGGGTGAAGCTGAGCCGGCTGCCCTCAAAATGCGTGAGCACAAACACCCGCCCTGGCTCTTGCGCCAGTATGCGGGCCGCCAACTGCTCGCCGCCAGGGTAGGAGAACAGCAGTTGGTCGCCTTGCTGTACGCTGCTTTCCACCCAGAAGCTCTCACGCCCGGCATCCGTACTCAGCAGGCGATACACCTCCTGGCAGGGCGCCGCCAGCTGTAGCTGCCAGCACAGGCTTTTAGTCTCGTTCATTGCCACGCTCTCCGGCCAATCTGTGATCAGTAAAGATGGCTTGTGAGATGGACGCGAGCCCGCGCTGGAAAACGATTATCATTTGATGTATTTTATTTAAAATTGCATTATTTGGTGAAGCCATGGACGCTGCCGAGTCCAGCATAGAGGATCGCACCCTGGTGACCCGGGCCGCGCTCAATGCGGCCGCGGAGCTGGGGCTCAGCAACCGTGCCCTGGCGGGGGTGCTTGGCGTCTCCGCATCCAAGCTGGACCGTGCCCGGGGGGAACGTGCCAGCTTCAACGGCAAGGACTACGAGTTGGCACTACTGCTGATCCGCATTTACCGGGCCCTGTACGCCATTCTCGGTGGCAACCGCGAACAGATGCAGCACTGGCTGAAGACGCCGAACCGCCACCTGCAGGACGCCACCCCGCTGGAGCAGTTGGGCCGGCTCGAGGGCATTGTGATGGTGATGCGCTACCTCGACGCCATGCGTGGACGCATCTGAACTCAGGGCGCTACGGCGCCCCCTGCGGTCCGATGCCTGGCGCGTGGTAGAAACCCAGGAGGTCGCCGCCACCGCAGCGATTACCGGCAGCAGCGCCGAACAGTCCCGCCTCGAAGAGCTACTGGAAGACGCCAAGCCCCCCCTTGCGGAAGACCTGCTCGGACTTTCCTACCTGCTGTTCACGCCCTTCCGCTACCCGCCCCTGCCCTACGGTTCGCGTTTTGGCAGTGAGTTTGAACGCGGCATCTTGTACGGCGCCACGGCACTGGAAACAGCGTTCGCGGAATCCGCGGTTTACCTGTGGCTGTTTCGCGCCGGGCCCACAGAGCTGGGCCCCCTCGATGTCATTCGCGACCAGCGCTCCAGCTACCGGGTGCCGGTTGCCACACAACGCGGTGTCGATCTGGGCGATAGTGCCTTTGCAGCCCTCAGGCCCGCCCTCACCCGGCGCGACGACTGGTCGGCGCCACAGCGCTTCGGATCGGCGGCGCGTGAGGCCGATGTGCAGGTGATCTGGTACCCCTCCTGCCGCTTTCCAGGCACCAATCTCGCCGTGCTGGACCCGGCCGCCCTGGCCGCGCGCCGGGAAGCCGAAGTGCGCGCCTGGCACCTGGTCCTGGACAGCGAGCGCTGTTGGTTTGGCGCCCAACCGCGCGGGGAAACCTATGAGTTCAGCTTTGCCGACTTCGCCGAGCACGGCCTCATTCCTCACCCGGCGCTCTGACATCAGGACCTGATATCCGGGTGCAGCAGGGCCATCCCGCAGACATCCCGGTAGTGCCCGTCGAGCAGGCGCGCCTTCCGCATCCGGCCTTCGTGTTCAAAGCCGAGCTGTTCATACAGTGAAATCGCCGGGGTGTTATCGGGGAAGACCTCCAGCTCAATACGCTTGAGTTGCTGCTGCCAGGACGCATCGATCACGCTGAGCAACAGAGCGCGGCCGATGCCGCAGCCACGCCGGTCGCGACGAACACCCATACCCAGGGTCCCGATGTGCCGGGTGGCGCCCTCGCCCCTGCAGGTGATATCAGCCCAACCCACCAGTTCTCCTTCCAGCTCGGCGACCTGCTGAGGCTGGTGGCGGGCAATGTGCTCCAGCACAAAGTCACGCACGCTCGCCAACGGCGGCGCCCGGGTGCTGCCGAGAAACTTGCGCTCCGACGCTACGGCATCGAGCAACTCCCTGAAGCTGTCGATATCCGCTTCTCGAATCGGTCGAACCTGACAACCAGCAGGCGGCGTGGTCATGCCCTGCTCCTCCAGATCTATACAGGCATTTTAGATGAAGCAACACCCGCCCTTGAAAAACCCGGCGTAAACCCCACATCCATAACAGCGGACGCTCGATGAGGTCCGCTGACTGATATTGCTTTTCGTAAGGATATTTCGAGGACACTATGATGAGAACTTCACTGGATCTTTCACCCCTGTACCGTTCCGCAATCGGCTTCGACCGCATGGCGCGCCTGCTGGACGCCGCTGCCACTGACAGCAAGCCCAGCTACCCGCCCTACAACGTGGAACTGGTCGAGGAAAATCGTTACCGCATCAGCATGGCGGTGGCCGGCTTCAGTCAGGAAGAGCTGGAAATCACCAGCGAGCAAAACACCCTGACTGTCAGCGGTAACCAGGCACGCAATGAAGAGCGCAGCTACCTGTACCAGGGCATCGCCGAGCGCAACTTCGAGCGCAAATTCCAACTGGACGAGCACATCAGGGTGATCGACGCCCGGCTGGAAAACGGCCTGCTGCATATTGAGCTGGAGCGCGAACTGCCCGAGGCCATGAAGCCCCGCAAAATCGCCATCAGCGCTGCTGATTCAGGCACGCTGCTGGAGCAGGACGCGGCCTGATGATTCCGGGCGGCCCCGGCCGCCCTTCTCACTGGCGCCGGATCGGCTATAGTTGTCCGCGGAGGATGACAGCATGATCCGGCATTGCCTTTTTTTCCTGACACTTGTTTCCGTTTCGCTGGCCAGCAGCGCGGCGGAGGTTACTGTGGGTGAACCACTCACGCCGCTCGCCATCGATGAGCCAGGGGAGCTGCTATACGATGGCGAGGATTTCAGCTACCAGGACTGGGAGCTACCTACTGCCGGTATCGGCAAGCCGCACATTCTTCAATACCTGGCCGCCACCACAGCGGCGCGCGACCAGACCCAGGCTTTTACCGATGCGCTGGAGGAAAACCTGCCCACCGGAACCTTCCATGTCACCACCGTGCTGAACCTGGACCAGGCCCTGTGGGGCACCTCCGGTTTCGTGAAAAGCAAGGTGCGCTCGAACAAGAAGCAGTACCCGCAGTCCACCATCGTGCTCGACGAGGACGGGCTCGGACAGACCACCTGGACGCTGGCGCCAAAGGATGCCGCCGTGATCATCATGGATGCAGGCGGGACGGTGCTGTTTTTTCAGGAAGGTGTGATGGACGAGGCGGAGATCGAGGTGACGCTGACGCTGCTCAAGCAGCACATCAAGTAGACGGCGCTGCCTTTTTTATCGACTGCTGCAAGTCTGCGCCGGTTCTAACCCAGTAGCTGCCGCCGGTTCGCGCCTCGTAGGCATCGCCGGCGGCACGCGCGGCCGGCAGGGTGCGGTAAGCGCCCAACAGCAGCACATACCAGGTTTTCTCATCGCGCAAGGTGGGCACGATCGCCAGATCCGCATAGGCGAGTTCGTCCGCTGCCTGCTGCGCTTCCTCGCGCCGACGGTAGGCGCCAATCTGCACGATAAACGCTGACATAAGCTCCGGCGGCGGGCTGTCAGGGTCAAGCGGTGCTTCAGATTGCTGTGGTGCTGACTGCTCAGCGGCTTGTGGGATTGGCGCCGCCGGTGCAGCGGTAATCGAGTCCGTCGCTGTAGTGGCCTGCGGGTCCGCCTCTGGGGATGGCTCTGGCGCCAGCTGAGGCTCTTCTTCCGGCACTTCCTCCAACACGTCCCGAGGCGCTTTCTGCAGCGCTTTCTCGGTTGCTTCCTGCGGTACTTGCTGCGGTGCTTCCTGCGGTACTTGCTGCGGTATTTCCTGAAAAGCTGCTTGCGGTGCCAGGGCCGGTGGTTGCTGGAGTGTTGACCGTGGAGCTACGAGCGGCGTGGTCTGCGCTGTGGCGGGGCGCGCTGGTGGCGCTACCCGGCGTGGCGCCGGCAGGGCCTGAGCGGGGCGACAATCCCAAAGCCCGTCAGTTTCGGTGCACGACCAGTCGCCGCCGCCGAGGGCGATGACCAGCAGGAGGAAAGTGTGCAAGAGGCCTCCGCCGCAAAACCTCGTATGCTAGAGCAGATTCAGCCAGGCCTCAAAGTCGTCGTACTCGGGGTCGGAGGGGGAGATCAGCGCTCCGCCGCCATGACCGATGCCACGCGCCCGCTCCAGCACGCCTTCTGCCCCGAAGCTGAACACCAGCTGGCGAAAGTTCTCCGTGTTCCTGGCGGCGTAATCGGGATCAGTATCGCGCACTACCACATTGTTCGAGGCCCGTGCCCCAAGGCCGCCCTCGAGGTGGCAGCTCTCACAGCGTGTGCGGATGATGGGCTGGTGGATTTCCGAGGCATACCTGGCCTCAGCCACCAGCCGTGGTGCATTGCGGGAGGTCACGCCCCGCACCAACACCTGGAGTCCCTCCTCCGGTGTGCCAGCCTCTATGGCAAACGCCAGGGCCGACAGGCCTGCAGACCGAAGACGCAGGGTCGCATCGGTAAACAACAGCCGGTTGGAGTACAGCAGATCCTGGTAGTCGACTGCGCCGCTGTTGTTAGCGTCAGCGACCAGGTCGGCGGCCACTTCGTCCAGGGTAATGGCCAGTTCGTCATCCGTCAGCTCGCCCACAAAGTCGGCGACGAACAGGTAGGCGGTCTCGGTCAGTGGACTGATGGCCACGGCTGTGGCGCCAAGCTGGCTCCCGCGGAGCAAAGCGCGGATAGTACCCTGCACCGGCTCGCCGGTTTCGTTGTCGAGTAGCCCATCACCGTCCGGATCGTAGTCGCTGCCGCCGCGGGCGGTCAGTAGATACCAGGCCTGCGCCTCCACGGGGAGTGTTGCTGGCAGCGCTCGCCGGCCCAGCCGCTGCAAACGGACCGCGTCGCTGTAGGAGGCCCAGGCAGATTCGCCCTGGGCTTCGACCACGCTGGCCACCGTACTGGTGGTGCCGGTGTATATCAGCGCGCCATCGCGCAACCGCGTAAGCTCAATGGTAGCGCCACCCACCGGGCCGCGATTAATGACCTGCTCACAAGCGACCAGGCACAGAGCCGCCAGCAGTACAAGAAAACGATACAACATAAGAGAACATCGGAAGATACAGCGGCGAGCATTCTAACGAGCTTGTTTGACAGAATCGATAGCGAGGTGACCTGTTCTTCGCTATCCAGCGCCTGGGGATCACTCCCGAAGGGAAATCGATTTACCGCCACCCGGGTCAGGAAAAGAAATCCATGTATTCGCCCGTATTGAGCGGGAAAGACAGCGCGTCGGGATGCTGGTCAACGCCGGCCAGCACCCGCATGGCACGCTGAACATCGCCGGGGTAGATATGGCGCCCATTGACCTCGTCCACCGCCAGCGTGGCGGGGTTGAGCTTTCTCGCGAAGTGGAACTCGTCAGTACTGCCCACCACCCGGTTGCCCCAGGGCGCGTTCCTGCGCATGAAGATGGCGGAGCCGATGGGCCAGTGGTCCTTGCCGTCACCGGAGTTGTAGCGGGGTGTGCGGCCAAAGTCCGAGCCGACAAACAGGGTGATGCGGTCGGCCAGCCCCAGCGCCTCGGCATAGGTCCACAGGTAGTCGATGGCCTCGGTCAGATGAGTCAGCGAGGGTTCGTGTTCTGCATCGTGGTCGCTGTGAGTATCGAAGCCTGACACGAACAGGTCCGCCGCCATGCTCACCCCAGACTGGAACGCCAGCAGTGACACCTGCACCTGGCGCAGCAGGGTGGAGCGCTGCCCCTGGAACACCTCAATCTCGTCCTGCAACTCACCCTGGGCCGGCAGGTTTTCGGCAAAGGCGGTGAGCTGGTCGCGGCTGAGCCGCGCCTGGTAGTAGGTCTCCAGGCCGTGGCGCTGGCGCGGCGTCAGACCTTCCTGGCTCATGAGCGCCTCAAGGCGGGCGAGCTGATAGGCCTTAATACGGTCCAGGTCTTCCTGGTAGCGGTAGTTCTGGTTGGGATTCCAGGCAGTCACATTGCCGAGGATCAGGTCCCGCAGCCCATCGGGATTGTTGAGCGTGGTGTAGCGCGTGAGGCCCGCCGTCTCCTGGTAACCGCCCCCGCTGACATAGCCCATGGGCAGGTCGCTGGCGAAGGCGCTGGCAGCCAGCGCGGTCACCGTGGGGTAGCCTTCCGAGAGGCGGCCGCTCCAGGTGTGGGTGACGCCGGCGCTGTGGGAGTTGGTCTGGGCATCGATGCCGTTGATCACCAGCATGTCGTCGCGGTATTTCTCGAAGAAGGCGGCATTGCCGGCAAACGGCGCGTACTGGATATTGCCGGTCTGCTGGATCTCACCGCTGTTAGCCCAGTGGTTGATCTCCTCCTCGCCGGGCACGTTCATCTTCGGGTCGCAGAAACTGGTGACATCCCAGCCGCCGTCCACCTGCAGGCATATAAACAGCGGGCCGTCATAGCCCTCGGTCGCAGCGTAGCTGCGAAAGCCCAGGGGCAGGCTGGCGCCCACGGCGGACCAGCCTGCCAGCTTTATCAGGTCCCGACGCTTGATCCCCCTGGTTGCGCGCTTATTCATAGACGTAGCGATAGTCCGTCATGTAGTAGATCAGCAGGCTGATCCAGGTATTCATGCTGTGCTGAGGGTCTGCCAGATCCCAGTTGGCCGTGTCGAAGAACTGCAGCGGGCAGGACTCCTGGTCGCTGGCATCCAGCGCCGCCGGGTAGCCATTCTGGATGCGCGCCGCCCGGGTTTCCGTAAACAGCGCCAGCGCCCGGTCGATCTCCGGATCATCGGCGGGGATTGTCTCGCCCAGGAATCGCTCATGCAGGCGCACGAGCTGGGCGCGCAGCGCCGCCTCCGCGTTGCCCTCGTGCTGGAACTTCTCGACCTCGGTGAAGATATCGCGGATTGCCCGCGGCCACTGGAACTCAATGGCTACCAGCACACAGCCCATCTGCAAGGGCTGGGCTTCCACCACGGTGCTCATCAGCGACGTCATCTCTGTGGCCCGGCGTGTCACGCCGTCGGAATCGATACCGCCGTAGAACAGCCGGTACTGGTCGGTAAGCTGTGAGGACTCGATGCCGTACAACTCGCTTTCGTACCAGCGGAAACCCGTCACCGCCTCGGTCTTGCGATCGAGCTGCTCCGGCGTCAGCAGCTTGCCGGTGCCAAGGCTGCGCAACGTGGCATCATCGGCGGCCTCCTCGGTGGCCCGGTCAACCCGGAACCAGGGGCTCATCACCATCTCAACCAGCAGGTCCTTAAGGTTGAAGGGAGCACCACTGCCGAAACCCTGCACAAAACCGTCGGCAAAGGCATCCACCGCCGAGGCCTGGCTCTGGAACAGGGCCAGCTGTTCGGCGTAGTTGCTGTCGGTTTCCTCGCCCGGCGCCAGCGCGACCTCCTCACCCATCAGCGCCGGCCACCAGAACTTAACCGTGCCCTGGGCAAAGCGATAGTCCGCGGCCAGGGTTTGGGCCAGGTCCTGCAGAGTGCTCTGGCTGTTGTTGAACACCAGGCCCTCGAAGCCGGGCTCGCGCATGTCGTTGTACCAGGTGTCGCCGAAGCTGTAGGGCAGGTCGAGACTGGTATCGCGTTTGTACTGGAAGGGCAGTGAATCCAGGCCCAGGAACTGGTCCTTGTAAAAGCCGAAGTCGCCGTAGTTCTGGTAGGCGCCGGCCACCGGGTCCATGGACTCGTGGCACACCGTACAAGCCGGGTTGTTGAGGGTGGGATTGTCGGTGTCCGCCAGCGCCTCGGCATCCGTGGTGCGCGGCGCCGAGCGTTCGATGTCAAAGCCCAGGAAGTGGTACCAGGTCCAGCGCGACCGCGCACGGTTGCGATTGGTGGCGGTGGAGGGATACCGCGCCAGCCAGCCCGGCGTGTTGAGCACCCCCGCCTGGGGGTAGTCGGTCGCCAGCCCGCCGGAGACATAGGCGCCGATCACCTCGGCCTCTTCATAACTGGTCGAGGGGTCGTAACGGGTGTAACCCTGCACCGTGGCCACCTGCCATTGGTTCACATCGCTGTCATCCGCAAAGCTCACCTCGCTGCGATAGGCCAGCGCCAGCTGCGGGTTCACCAGGGTGTAGTCAGCGGTGAGGATTTCGGTATAGGGCAGCTCTTGCTCCACCACGTGGGCGATCAACTCCAGTGGCTGACGGGCGATGCCGAAAGAGGTGCCCAGCAGCAGCTTGATGAGCTCCTGCTGCTGGCCGCTGTCGCCCAACTCCGCGGCCCGGTTGACGAGATCCGGATAGAAGGGCTCAAAGAAAATGTCTACCGGCGTGTCTTCGATCCACTTGTCGGTAAGCAGCCGGTCGTTGGCGCCCTCGATCAGGAACTGGTGAAACCCCTCCCCCTGCATCAGCAGGCGAATCATGAAACGCAGGGTCTCTTCATTGCCACTGGCCACCGCGGCCAGATCCTCATCGCTGGGCAGCTCGCCGGCCAGTAGCAGTGACGCGCGACGCAGGGTGTCCTCGGGGCCTGCCAGCGCAAAGCCGGCGAACAGGTCGGCAGTTTCGACGCCGCCCTGGTTCTCTCCATCCAGCAGCCTGAGGAAGATTTCCAGGGCCGCGTACTCGGGGCTGTCCACGGTCAATACCGCGCCCCCCTGGTGGCCGACGCCGGTAGCCTTGGCGAGGATGGCCTCCACACCCTGGGTGGCCACCAGTTCGCTGTACATGGCCACGTTGGTGTCGAGGTGGTCGGCGTCGCTGGTGAAGGCCAGCACGTGGTCGGTGTTGGCGGCGATACCGTCGGCGTTGTGACAGGCAATGCAGGAGGCCTGGGATACCTCAGGCGACACCGACTCCCGGAACCAGGCATCGGCCGCGCCCACCGGCACGTTGAGCGCGGTCATCTGGTTGACGATGGCAAGGCGCTCGGCGTCCGATGCGCCGGCGGCGATGGCGTCCTCCATAGCCTCCAGGGCCGGCAGTGAGCCTTTGTAAAGGCTGGTGTCGTAATACAGCGGGTTCCAGGCCAGCAGGTCGGCATAGTCCACCGCGCCTAGCTCCGGCTGCCAGACATCCAGCACCAGGCTGACGGCAAGTTCATCGAGAGCGGCCGCCAGTTCACTGTCGCTCATTACCATGTAGTGCTCGCGCACCCACTGCCAGGCGGCCTCACTGAGCGACCCGAACATATGGCCGGTGGCTTGCATCTGGGCGCCGGTCAACAGGCCGCGCACCGGGCCCAGCACGGCGCTGGGGTCGTCGTCGACCAACTGGTCTTTATTGTTGTCGTAGTCGAAACCGCCGTCGAGGCTGACCAGGTACCAGCGTCCGGGGTCTACCGGCAGCAGGTGCAGTTGGAATTGGCCGAGGGTGCGCAGGTAGGCGAGATCGTCCACCGCGACAAAGTTGGGGTCGGATTCGACCGCAGCGAGGTCCTTGCTCAGCTCGCCGCTCATGATCACCTCGCCACTGCGCAGGTCGGTGACGGTGATAGTGGCGCCGCCCACGGGGCCGTTGACCGTGACCTGTTCACAGGCGGCCAGCAGGCAGGCACAGCTCAGCATCACCAGTTGTCGAATCATGGACTGCCCCATTCAGCGCAGACTTGTTTGATTTTAACCCTGCTTAACGCTGCTCAGGCGCTTTGGTGTACAGCGCGGCTAAATTTTTTCAAGCGAGTGGGATTCCTATCACAAATGCTACACTTCAAGACGTGTTACCCCGTGCGCCAGGGCAGGCGACATCATGAGCGAGACCAGCAACGAACCCAGACCAGACCTGACAGAAATCCTGTCTTCGGATCTGCAGGCTTTTGTCGACGATATCCTCCACCAGGAGGGTGGCATCGACCACTTCCGTGAACTACTCTCTGTGGAGCAGCTTGCCACCCTGGAGAACCGGCGCAAGCTCGACCTGGTGACCCGGGCCGGGGTGTCCTTCACCCGCGAACGCGACGTCGCCAACATTCTCGAAATTACCCTGAATACCGCGCGCAAGCTCACCAACGCCGACGGCGGCAGCATTTACATGCTGCACGAGGATTTTGCCAACGATCCCATCGACCCGGCGCGGGTGGAAAATCGTGAGCTGCGCTTCGTAGCGCTGCAAAACGAAACCATGAACACCTTTCTCAAGGGCAATGACATCGACATGATGCCACCGGTGCCCCTGGAAATAGACGGCCAGCCGAACCTCGCCAATGTCTCGGCCTACTGCGCCAACCAGCGCGAGCTGTTGAACTTTGCCGACGTGTACGACGTCGAGGGCTTCTCCTTCGACGGTACCCGTGCCTACGACAAGGCCAACAACTACCGCTCCCAGTCCATGCTGGTGATTCCGCTGGAAGATCACGAGAGCAGCATGATCGGCGTACTACAGCTGATCAACCGCCGCGGTGAAGGCAGCGAGATCATTCCCTTCTCACGGGAAGACATCGAGCTGGTGCAGTCCATCTCGTTTCCGGCGGCGGCCTCCATTACCACCCAACGCCTGATCGACGAGCAGTCGGTGCTGTTCAACTCTTTTGTCACCGTGCTGGCAGAGGGTCTCGGCGAGAAATCACCCCATACCTACAACCACATCCGCCGGGTGGCCGCGCTAGGCGAAGCCATTTCCGAATCGGTCAGCCATTGGGATGAGGGCCTGTACGCCGACGTGCGCTTCGACGAAGACGAGATGGCCGAGATGCGGCTGGCGGGCTGGCTGCACGATATCGGCAAGATCACCACCCCCGAGCACATTGTCTCCAAGCAGGTGAAACTTCAGTTCGTGATGGACCGTTTTGAGCTGATCTGTGACCGCTTCAGCTCGCGCATCAAGGATGCCCGCATCGAAATGCTGCAACAGCAGCTCAAGGCTTTGAAAGACGGCGCCGACGACAATGCCCTGGAGCTGATAGAGCAGCAGTTCCAGGCCGAGAAGGCGACCCTGTCACGCAAACTGCAGTCGCTGTTTGCCGCCAACCGCGGCGGAGAGTTCGTCAGCGAGGAGACGATTGCCCTGGTGGAGGAGCTGTCGTCGATCCCGGTGCAGCGCTACTTCAAGGCGGACGTGATCATGGATCACGGTTACCCGCTGGTGAAGTCGGTGGAGGAAACCACCGAGCCCGATAGCCTGGTGGATGAGTGGGAGAAGGAAAACCTGCTGATCAACCGCGGCACCCTCAACCAGTCCGAGCGCGACGCCATCAACCTGCACGCCGACCGCTCCTGGCGCTGGCTGATGGCCCTGCCCTTCCCGCGCAAACAGAAACGGCTGCCGCTGTATGCCGGCGCCCACCATGAACACCTCAATGGTACCGGCTATCCCAATGGCATCGAGGGCAAGGATATGCCCATGCAGTCGCGCATCCTCGCCATCGCCGATATCTATGAGGCCCTGGTGGCCCCGGATCGGCCCTACAAGGGTCCGATGAAACTGTCCGTGGCGATGGGCATCCTCGGCAACATGGTCAAGCAGGGCAAGCTGGACGGCGAGCTGATGCGCATTTTCCTGCTGTCCAAGCACTACCTGAAGTACGCCGAAGAATTCCTGGAGCCGGAGCAAATCGACGAGGTCGACATCGACCAGTGGCTCAAGGACTACTACATCAAGCCGGAACCACCCACCATCTAAAGCCCGCTCCCCCCAAAAAGGGGTCAGAGCCCTTTTCCAATAAGGGGTCAGAGCCCTTTTTGGTCATTCCGGTATTCCTTTAGCCGAGCTTGAGGCTAGGCAAACCTGCGTGTCTCAATATTCTATGTAGCTCAGTTGCCAAGCCAGGGAAGGACCCACGATGCCAAGGAAACCCCGCTTCTTTGTCCCCAACTTCGCCGCTCATGTGGTGCAAAGAGGGAACAATCGTTGCCCAACTTTTCAGAATACATCGGACTACAGTCGATACCTTGAGTCGCTGGGAGACGCCGCGAGGACTGCAGATGTCAGCGTTCACGCCTATGTGCTGATGACCAACCATATCCACCTGCTATTAACCCCTTGCGACAGCGAGGGCATTAGCCGGATGATGCAGAATCTGGGCCGCGACTACGTTGCCTACTTCAATCGAAAGTACGGAAGAACGGGAACGTTATGGGATGGCCGCTTTAAGGCCTGCCCTGTCGAGTCCGAGCGCTACACCTTGGCCTGTTACAGGTACATCGAAATGAATCCAGTGCGCGCCGGCATGGTGCGCAGGCCTGGAGACTATCCGTGGTCTAGCTATGGACACAATGCCGTCACCCAGGGCTACAAGCTGATCACGCCTCATCCGGTGTGGCTGGGCCTGGGGGAGACGTTGGCGACCAGGCAGGCAGCCTACCGCTCCCTCTTCGAGCAAGACCTCACCGAGAGTCAACTTGTCCGGATTCGGGAATGCCTGCAATCCGGCACACCCTTTGGCAGCCAGCAATTCACTGTCCGCGTGGAACGTGAGCTGACAACATGTGTGGGACAAATCCACAGGGGCCGGCCCGCGAAAAAGGGCTCTGACCCCTTATTGGAAAAGGGCTCTGACCCCTTTTAGGCCGCGGCGCCCATGAGCAGGTCGGCGAGGCAGGCGCGGTGCCAGGCGCCGTCGCCCCACAGTACGGCGTTGTGGTTCTGGCGCTTGAAGTACAGGTGTACAAAGCACTCCCAGGTAAAGCCGATACCGCCGTGGAACTGCACGGCGCGACCCGACACGTAGATTGCCATGTCGCTGGCGGAAGCCTTGGCCATGTGCGCAAAGCGCGCTGCCTTTTCAGGCTCGTGGTCGAGGGCGCAGGCGGCGTTGTAGACCAGTGAGCGGGACTGGTCGATGTCGACCATGGCGTTCACCAGCGGGTGTTTCACTGCCTGGAAAAAGCCAATCTCCCGCTCAAACTGCTTGCGGGTGCGAGCGTACTCTGCAGTAGTCTGCAGCTCCCATTCACCGGCGCCCACCATATCGGCAGC
>JANQIO010000099.1 GCA_028282105.1 Halieaceae bacterium
CCTGGAGGCCGCTATCGACAAGCTGCGCCCCAAGCTGGAAGCCGCCCGGCGCGAGGTCGATGAGCTGAACAGCGGGCAGGAAGCCTGACATGTCACTGATGCGGGTGACCTCACCCCACGCCCATGGCCCGCTGTCCACCGCGCGGGTCATGCAAACGGTGCTGCTGGCTTGCATCCCCGGGGTGGCAGCGCTGACCTGGTTTTTCGGCGCCGGCACCCTGGTCAATATCGCCTGGGCCTGCATCGTGGGGCTGGCTTCGGAAGCGCTGGCCCTGAAGCTGCGCAAGCGGCCATTGGGTCCGTACCTGACCGATTACAGCGCCCTGGTGACGGCCACCCTGCTGGCGATTGCCATGCCGGCCTATGCCCCCTGGTGGCTGATCCTGGTGGGTGTGTCCTTCTCAATCATTATCGCCAAGCATCTCTACGGTGGCCTGGGCTACAACCCCTTCAATCCGGCCATGGTCGGTTACGTGGTGTTGCTGATTTCGTTTCCGGTGGAGATGACCAGCTGGGCGGCACCGCGCGGGGTCAATGCGGTGGAGGTGCCCGGGCTGCTGGAGGCGCTCACGCTGTGCTTTGCGCCCAACAGCATCGACGCGGTTACCATGGCCACACCTCTGGACCTGCTCAAGCAGAACAGTACGCTGACTGAAACGGTACTCCGGCAACAGAACCCCCAGTTCGGCCGATGGGCCGGTGTCGGCTGGGAGTGGGCCAGCCTGGGTTTCCTGGCCGGCGGCCTGTGGATGCTCTACAAGCGCATTTACACCTGGCACGCACCGGTGGCCATGCTGGCCAGTCTGGCGCTGATAGCCACACTGTTTCACGACGGCGGCAGCGCCGACAGCACCGGCTCGGCCCTGTTCCACCTGCTGAGCGGCGGCGCCATGTTTGGCGCCTTCTTTATCATCACCGACCCGGTGTCTTCGGCGGTATCGAATCGCGGGCGGCTGGTGTTTGGCGCCGCCATTGGCGTGCTGGTATTCCTGATTCGCTGCTTTGGCAACTATCCCGACGCGGTGGCCTTTGCCGTGCTGATCATGAATTTCGCCGCACCATTTATCGACTACTACACCCAGCCGCAGACCTATGGCTACGGCAAGAGCAGCCAGACCATTGCCAGCGACCGGAGCGAGACCTCGTGACCCCCATCAGCCTCAACAGTCTGCTACTGGCAGGTTTCGCGGTGCTGACGACCGGCGTCATCGCCGGCACCTACCTGGGCACCAGCGACCGCATTGCCGCCGCCCAGCGCGCGGCAGAGGAAAAGGCCCTGTTCGAGATCGTGCCGCCCTCGCGCCACGACAACGTGCTATTGGAAGACACTATCCCGGTGGGCCCGGAGGACGAGCTGCTGCGCCTCAAGCGCGACAAGAAGGTGTTTGTGGCCCGCCAGGGCGGTGAAGCCGTAGCGGTGATCATCCCCGTGAATGCGCCGGACGGCTACAGCGGCAATATCGAACTCATCGTTGGCGTGAACCGCGATGGCAGTATCGCCGGGGTGCGAGCCCTGCAACACCGGGAGACGCCGGGTCTGGGCGACAAGGTCGACATCAAGAAATCCGACTGGGTGCTGGACTTCGAGGGCCACGGCCTGGGCACACCGCCGCCGGAACAGTGGACGGTCAAAAAGGACGGCGGGGTGTTCGATCAGTTTACCGGGGCTACAATTACTCCCAGGGCGGTCACCTATGCCGTGAGACGAGGCCTGGAGTTTTTTTCCGCCAACCGCGAGCGCCTGCTGGTGGAACAGCAGCTGCTGGATGAGGCGGTGCGGGACCCCGGTCAGGAGATAGGCCAGGAGATAGGTCAGGAGTTAGTTCAAGATATGACGGAGCAGGAACGTGGCTGAAGCCAACTATCGGGAACTGTCCATCAACGGGCTGTGGAAGAACAATCCGGCCATCGTGCAATTGCTGGGTCTGTGCCCGCTGCTGGCGGTCACCGGCAGCGTGGTGAACGCCATCGGCCTGGGTCTGGCCACCGTGTTCGTGCTGGTCACCTCCAACACCGCGGTGTCCATCATCCGCAATATCACCTCGGATACCGTGCGCCTGCCCGCCTTCGTGATGATCATCGCCTCGGCGGTGACCTGCATAGAGCTGCTCATGCAGGCCTTTGCCTACGAGCTCTACCAGATCCTCGGTATCTTCCTGCCGCTGATTACCACCAACTGCGTGATCCTCGGCCGCGCTGACGGCTTTGCGCGCAAGAACCCCATCGCACCGGCCTTCTATGACGGCTTCATCATGGGCGTGGGCTTCATGGTAGTGCTGGTGGTGCTGGGTGCCATGCGGGAACTGGCGGGAACCGGCGCCCTGTTTGCCAATATGGACCTGTTGTTCGGCCCCAGCGCGGCGTCCTGGAAGCTGGTGGTATTCAGCAACTACAACGATTTCCTGCTGGCGATTCTGCCGCCCGGGGCCTTCATCTTCACCGGCCTGCTGATTGCCGGCAAGAACCTGATCGACGCCCGCATCAAGGCACGCCAGGATGCGCTGCGCGAAAAGCCCGTGAAAGGCGCCAAGCGGGTGCGGGTCACGGGAACGATCAGCTAGCCGGTGCCGCCGCTGACAGCGTGCCAAGGATGTCATCGACGGCGGCATCGTCCAGCCCCTGGTTATCCTCGTCGCAGCTGTAGGTGATAAACAGCAGCACCGGACCGGCGGCCAGATACCATTCGCGCACCGCGTCACCCTCCTCAAGATACTCACAGTAGACCCCCGTGAAGGGGCCCGCGGCACCGGGCTGCCACTGCCAGCCCGGCTCGCCGTTGTCGCGAGCGATGCCCTCGACTTCGCCGGCGTCAAACTCTCCCGCCTCCTTGCAAAGGGTGGAGATTTCAATGCAGCCGACATCGTCCCGGTCACCGATCAGGATGCTGTCGTCCTCCCGTTCCGCCCACCATTCAGGGGGAACGCCCAGAGTCCACCACTCGGTTTCCAACACGTTCATTCCACAGTCTCCAGCACCGCCAGCCGGCGGGACATGAGCAGCGCATCCTCGCGACCTTCGGCCGCCGGGTAGTAAGCGCTGCGCACGCCGTCTTCCACGAAGCCGTGGCGACGGTAAAGTGCAATCGCCCGGCTGTTGCTGCGCCGCACCTCGAGCAGCAGGCGCCGGGCGCCCAGCGCTGCCAGCCGCTCCAGCAGGCCCTGCAGCAGGCGCCCGCCCACACCCCGGCCCTGGGCCTCGGGCAGCACGGCGATATTCAGCAGCGTCGCCTCATCTGCCACCTGCTGGTACAGCGCGAAGCCGAGAACCCTGTTTTGAGGGTCCGTCAGCACCAGGCTGGCGTTATGCTCGCTGAGGCTGGCTTCCACAAATTGGGACAGGCTCCAGGGTTGCTGGGCAGCAGACTTTTCGATGGCGGCGATGGCGCGCAGGTCGGAGGCGGCACCGGGCCGGATCGATACAGCCTCAGTCATCCGCCCGCAGGGTCTTCAGCGCGGCCCAGGCCTGGGGCTTCAGGGTGGGGTCGCGCAACATCTGCCAACCGCTAACGGTCTGCACCACCCGCTGCCCCTCGAGGCAGTCACGGTCAAACCAGGGCTCCTTGAAGTCACCCATCACCACCACACCGGCGGGAGCAAGCCGCGCGAGGCGCCCGGTGAGAAAGCCCATCAGGGCCTCGCGGGCCTGTTCAACGCCACCGGCAAGGCTGGCCGCCACCGGGTAGTTAAAGCACTCCTGCACCGCCGGCTGCTGGGACCAGCCGAGGGCCCGGCATATCGCCAGCAGCAGCTGGGCATAATCCTCCCCGGGCTCCCGACCGGCCGGAACTTCGTCCACCCAGAACCATCCACCGGCGCTGGTGGCGGCGATGGAGAACACGGGAGTATCTGCGGACGGCATCACCGCCGCTGCCGGTTTTGCGGCGGCCTCTGCGGGCGGCACATTGGTTGCCGCCGGGCGCTGCAGATCGGCACTCAAGGCTGCGAGATCCGGCGCCGCGGCCCTGGCCGGTGTCGCAGGCAGTTTTCTAGCGAGTTGCAGGCGGCGTGTCGGCGCCGCGCCTGGCAGGTCCCGGCGGGACACCAGGGAGGGTATATCCAGGGCTTGTAGATAGGCCAGGTGGGACAGGGAACTCATGGCCGCATGGTAAGCCGGGCCGGGCCGCCCTGCCAAGTCGGCGGCTCAAATCCAGGCCGCCAGCCTGTAGGCGGCGCAGGGGCCTTTGGACTATCCTTAATACCATGGATAGCTGTCCATCAACGCCCGCGCTTCAGCGCCTGC
>JANQIO010000117.1 GCA_028282105.1 Halieaceae bacterium
GTGCCGTCCAGGTCTGAGGATAGGCAGCGCCCCGGCGCGCTGAACTGAGGCTGGATTAGCTGGAGTTTAAGAGATGATTCAAACACAAACTTATCTGGACGTGGCTGATAACAGCGGAGCCCGTCGCGTTATGTGCATCAAGGTGCTGGGTGGTTCCAAGCGTCGTTATGCCGGCGTGGGCGACCTCATCAAGGTGACTGTCAAGGAAGCGATTCCGCGCGGCAAGGTCAAGAAGGGCCAGGTCATGAACGCGGTAGTCGTGCGCACCCGTAAGGGTGTGCGTCGCAATGACGGCTCACTGATCAAGTTCGATGATAACGCGGCCGTTCTCCTGAATGCGCAGAATGCACCGATCGGTACGCGTATCTTCGGCCCGGTTACCCGTGAATTGCGCGGTGAGCAGTTCATGAAGATTGTTTCCCTGGCTCCCGAAGTACTGTAAGCAGTCGCGACGGGCATAGTACGGAAAGAGCAGAGGCGGAAGGCAGAAGCAGAGATGAAAAAGATCAAGCGTGATGACGAAGTGATCGTCCTGACCGGCAAGGACAAGGGCAAGCGCGGCAAGGTTCAGCAGGTGCTGGACGACAACCGCCTGCTGGTCTCCGGTGTGAACATGATGAAGAAGCACACCAAGCCCAACCCCCAGATGGGTGTTGCCGGCGGCATCATTGAGAAGGAAGCCCCGATTCAGGTTTCCAATGTGGCGATCTTCAACCCCAGCACCAACAAGGCTGACCGCGTTGGCTTTCAGGGTGAAGGTAAGTCGAAGGTACGCGTTTACAAATCCAGTGGCGAGGCGATTGACGCTTAAGCGGACGAATAGTTATGGCAACGCTGAAAGAGACATACAAGACTGAAATTGCGCCGAAGCTCAAAGATGAGCTGGGCCTGCAGAACGTGATGGAAGTTCCCCGTATCACCAAGATCACCCTGAACATGGGTGTCGGTGAAGCCCTGGGCGACAAGAAAGTCCTCGAGAACGCCGTCGCTGATATGGAAAAGATTGCTGGCCAGAAGCCGGTTGTCACCAAGGCTCGCAAGTCCATTGCTGGCTTCAAGGTGCGCGAAGGCTGGCCGATTGGCTGCAAGGTGACCCTGCGCAGCGAACGCATGTACGAATTCCTGGAGCGCCTGATCAGCATTGCGATCCCGCGTATCCGTGACTTCCGCGGTATCAGCCCCAAGTCATTCGACGGTCGCGGCAACTTCGCGATGGGCGTTACCGAGCAGATCATTTTCCCGGAAATCGATTACGACCAGGTAGACGCCCTGCGCGGCCTGGATATCACGATCACGACGACCGCTCGGAATGACGACGAAGGTCGAGCGCTTCTGCGGGCATTCAACTTCCCGCTGAAAGGCTAAGAGAGAAGAGGCTGATAGATGGCTAAGAAATCGATGATTGCGCGTGAGAACAAGCGAGCGCGCACGGTAGCAAAGTTCGCTGGCAAGCGCGCTGAGCTGAAGGCGATTCTCAAGGATCCCAACGCCAGCGATGACGACAAGTGGGATGCGCAGGTCAAGCTGCAGAAGCTGCCCCGCAACGCCAGCCCGGTACGGCAACAGCGCCGCTGCCAGGTTACCGGCCGCCCCCACGCGGTTTATCGGAAGTTTGGCCTGTGCCGCAACAAGCTGCGTGAAGCAGCCATGCGCGGTGACGTTCCCGGTCTGGTTAAGTCCAGCTGGTAAGCGCCTGAACGGAGAGAGCAAATAGATGAGTATGCAAGATCCCCTGGCAGATATGCTGACCCGCATCCGCAACGCGCAGCAGGCTGGCAAGACCACTGTTGAAATACCCGCTTCAAAGCTGAAGCGCGCGGTGTGCAATGTGCTGGTAGACGAAGGCTACGTTGCTGGCGTCCGCGATATGGAGCGAGATGGTCATAAGCAACTGGTCGTCGAACTCAAATACTTTGACGGCAAGCCGGTTATCGCCGAGCTCGATCGCGCCAGCCGTCCCGGCCTGCGTCGCTACGCCGGCAAGGACAAGCTGCCCACGGTGCGTGGCGGCCTGGGTGTGGCTATCGTGTCCACCAGCCAGGGCGTGATGACCGATCGCGCTGCACGCGCTGCCGGTGTCGGTGGCGAAGTACTGTGCACCGTATTCTAAAGATCTGACGAGATAGAGATTAAAGAGCGTTCACTATGTCCAGAGTAGCTAACAGCCCGGTCAACGTACCGAATGGCGTAGAGGTCAAGCTCGACGGCCGTGACCTGTCCGTGAAGGGCAGCAAGGGCACGCTGACCATGACTGTTCATGAGGGTGTCGAAATCACTCAGGAGGACAACACGCTGACCTTCGCAGCCAAGAGCACGGGCGCCGTGGCGATGTCCGGTACGACCCGCGCGCTGGTTAACAACATGGTTGTCGGTGTATCCGACGGCTTCGAGCGTAAGCTGGTTCTGAACGGTGTTGGCTATCGTGCCGCCGTCCAGGGCAAGAAGATCAACCTGACGGTAGGTCTGTCACACCCGGTTGAGTTTGAGCTGCCCGAAGGCATCTCTGCCGAGATGCCGAGCCAGACTGAAATTGTTCTGAAAGGTATCGACAAGCAGGCCCTGGGCCAGGCCGCAGCGAAGATTCGCAGCGTGCGCCCCCCGGAGCCCTACAAAGGTAAAGGCATTCGTTACGCGGACGAGTACGTCCGTCGTAAGGAAGCCAAGAAGAAGTAAGCAGGTAAGGTTATGAGTGCAAAAAACGATTCACGGCTGCGCCGCGCTCGTCGCTCCCGCGCCAAGATGCGCGAGCTGGGCATGAACCGCCTCAGCGTGCACCGTACGCCCCGGCATATCTATGCCCAGGTGTTCGCACCTGCGGGTGACAAGGTGCTGGCGAGTGCTTCCACGCTCGACAAGGACCTGCGCAGTGGCAGCACCGGCAACATCGACGCCGCCAGCCAGGTCGGCAAGCTCATTGCTGAGCGCGCCAAGGCTGCCGGTGTTGAGAAGGTCGCCTTCGACCGCGCCGGCTACAAGTATCACGGTCGCGTCAAGGCTCTGGCCGATGCGGCACGTGAAAATGGACTGGATTTCTAGGGTTTAGCGAAATGGCGTACAACGACCGCAAGAAAGATGACAACACCGAAGGCCTGCAGGAGAAGCTGGTCCAGGTGAACCGTGTAGCCAAGGTGGTCAAGGGTGGCCGTATCTTTGGCTTCACTGCCCTGACCGTGGTTGGCGATGGCAATGGCAAGGTAGGTTTCGGCCGCGGCAAGGCCCGCGAAGTGCCGGTCGCCATCCAGAAGGCCATGGAAAACGCCCGTCGCAACATGATCCAGGTTGAGCTGGCAGACGGCACTATCCAGTACCCGATCAAGGCCCGCCACGGCGCCTCCAAGGTGTACATGCAGCCGGCCTCTGAGGGTACCGGTGTTATTGCCGGCGGTGCCATGCGCGCCGTGCTGGAAATTGCCGGCGTACACAACGTACTGGCCAAGTGCTACGGCTCTACCAACCCGGTGAATGTGGTACGTGCCACTTTCAAGGGCCTGCAGAACATGACCTCTCCGGAAGCCGTTGCCGCCAAGCGTGGCAAGTCCGTGGAAGAGATCTTGGGTTAAAACGATTTATTTGGGACCACGACAGAGTCATGGCTAAAGAAGCAACGATCAAAGTTACGCAGATCCGCAGCGTTAACGGCCGGCTGAAAAGCCACAAGGCCTGTATCGCTGGCCTTGGTCTGCGCCGCATCGGTCACACTGTGGAGGTGGAGGATACTCCTTCTGTCCGCGGCATGATCAACAAAGTCAACTACATGCTTCGGGTTGAGGAGTAAGACATGTCTGATTCACTGCGACTGAATACCCTGAGCCCGGCACCCGGTTCCCGCAAGAATGCCAAGCGCGTTGGCCGTGGCATCGGCAGCGGCCTTGGCAAGACTGCCGGTCGCGGCCACAAGGGCCAGAAGTCCCGTTCCGGAGGCACCGTGAAGCCGGGCTTCGAGGGCGGTCAGATGCCGCTGCAGAAGCGTTTGCCCAAGTACGGTTTCTCCTCGCGCATCGCCCGTGTTACCGCGCAGGTGCGCCTGGGTGAGCTGGCAAAGGTCAACGCCGAGGTGATCGATCTGGACGCGCTGAAAACAGCCGACCTGGTACGTCACGACGTAGAGCGTGCCCGTGTGTTCCTGTCCGGCGAACTGGACAAGGCGGTTACGGTCAAAGGTCTGGCAGTGACCAAGGGTGCGCGCGAGGCCATCGAAAAGGCCGGCGGCAAGATCGAAGAGTAATCCGAGTACCGTCACGCCTTTTTGAGAGTTAGAGAGCCGAGGATCAGGATTTAATGGGTAGACCTTCTCTGCCGGGTGCAAACACCGCGGGAATGGGCGAGCTTCTGGCTCGCCTTCGCTTTGTATTGATGGCGATTATCATCTATCGCATCGGTACCCACATTCCTGTGCCCGGTATCAACCCGGATCAGATCGCCGCACTGTTCAACCAGAACCAGGGCACCATCCTGGGCCTGGCGAACATGTTTACCGGTGGCGCCCTCGAGCGCATGAGTATCCTGGCGCTGGGCATCATGCCCTACATCTCTGCCTCCATCATTATGCAGCTGATGTCGGCGGTAACCCCGTCGCTGGAGCAGTTGAAGAAAGAGGGTGAGTCCGGCCGCCGCAAGATCAGCCAGTACACCCGCTACCTGACAGTCGTGCTGGCGCTGGTTCAGGGTACGGGCATGGCTGTGGGCATGGCCAATCAGGGCATGGCCTACAGCGTGAATCTTCTGTTCTACATCGTGGCGATTACCTCGCTGGTGACCGGTGCCGTGTTTATGATGTGGCTGGGTGAGCAGATTACCGAGAAGGGTGTCGGCAACGGGATCTCGCTGCTGATTTTTGCCGGTATCGTTGCCGGTCTGCCCGCCGCTGTAGGCCAATCACTGGAGTCTGCCCGCCAGGGCGAGCTGAATATACTCCTGCTGCTGGCCATCCTGGTGCTGGCGGTGCTGGTGATTTACGCCATCGTGTTCATCGAGCGTGGCCAGCGCCGCATCACAGTGAACTACGCCAAGCGCCAGCAGGGGCGTCGCCAATACCAGGCCCAGAGCAGCCACCTGCCGCTCAAGGTCAACATGGCGGGCGTCATCCCGGCGATTTTCGCGAGCTCTATCCTGCTGTTCCCGGCGTCCATCGCCCAGTGGTTTGGCACGGAAAACGAGCTGCTGCAGGAGCTCGCGCTCGCCATTGGCCCGGGACAGCCGTTGAATGTGCTGCTGTTCACTACGCTTATAGTGTTCTTCTGCTTCTTCTACACCGCGTTGATGTTCAACCCGGAGGAAGTGGCGGACAACCTGAAGCGCTCGGGCGCTTTTGTTCCGGGCATTCGCCCCGGCGCGCAGACCGCCAACTACATCGATGGTGTTCTGACGCGACTGACCGTGTTCGGATCTGCCTATATTGCGATTATCTGCCTGATGCCGCAGTTCCTGCAGATCTGGGCCAACGTGCCTTTTTACCTGGGCGGCACCTCGCTGCTGATCGCCGTAGTCGTAGTGATGGATTTCATGGCCCAGGTACAGAGCCACCTGATGTCACAGCAATACGACTCGGTGCTCAAGAAGGCCAACCTGAAGAATTATGGAAGCGCCGGCCGGGTCCGGTAGCTTCTGAGTGAGTGTGGAGAAGAAGTCATGAAAGTACGTGCTTCAGTGAAGAAGATCTGCCGCAACTGCAAGATCGTGCGCCGCAAGGGTGTGGTGCGTGTTATTTGCAGTGTGGAGCCCCGGCACAAACAGCGCCAGGGCTGATCTGAACTCACGTAACGTGTTGATTTTTAGGATTTATGTCGCTAGAATGCTGCGCCTTTCGCGCCGGTGACCAGAAAAGCCAGGATTTCCTGGCCGGTCTGCCGTCGCTTCGCAGCGCATGTGGCTGAGAATATTTGGAGACTTTGAATGGCTCGTATAGCCGGTGTCAACATTCCCGATAACAAGCACGCAGTGATCTCGCTGACCTACATCTATGGTGTCGGTCGCACTACTGCGAAGCAGCTGTGCGCCACCACGGGTGTGGACGAGCAGAGCAAGATCAGCGACCTGTCTGAAGATCAGATGGACGCGCTGCGCAACGAACTGGGCAAGATGAATGTTGAAGGCGACCTGCGCCGTGAAGTCAGCATGAACATCAAGCGTCTGATGGACCTGGGTTGCAACCGCGGCCTGCGTCATCGTAAGGGCCTGCCGCTGCGTGGCCAGCGGACCAAGACCAATGCGCGTACCCGTAAGGGCCCGCGTAAACCGATTCGCCGTTAGCTTTTTATAAAACCGCTAGGGGCAGGAGCCTCTGGCTACTTGGGAGGCGCTACGTCACCTTCGTAGGTTTTTAAGAGACAAATCGAATCCGATTTAGTGTAGCTGCACCGAAGTGCAGTGTTGATATTAGAGTAGGAACTCAATATGGCTAAGCCAGGTGCGAAGAGCACTCGCAAGAAAGTCCGGAAGACCGTGGTAGATGGCATTGCCCACGTCCACGCCTCCTTTAACAACACCATCATCACGATTACCGATCGCCAGGGTAACACCCTAAGCTGGGCTACGGCTGGCGGTTCCGGTTTCCGCGGCTCCCGTAAGAGCACCCCGTTTGCCGCACAGGTGGCAGCAGAGCGTGCCGGCGAAGCCGCCAAGGAATACGGCCTGCAGAACCTGGACGTCCAGGTAAAAGGTCCCGGGCCGGGTCGTGAGTCTGCCGTTCGCGCTTTGAACGCCTGCGGCTTCAAGATCAGCAACATCACCGACGTGACGCCGATTCCGCACAACGGCTGTCGCCCTCCGAAAAAGCGTCGCGTATAAGGCAGGACAAGACATGGCAAGATATATCGGTCCCAAGTGCAAGCTCTCCCGCCGTGAAGGAACGGACCTGTTCCTGAAGAGCGGTGTGCGCTCACTGGAAAGCAAGTGCAACATCGAGAACGCACCCGGCCAGCACGGCGCCCGTCGCGGCCGCCTGTCTGACTATGGTGTACAGCTGCGTGAAAAGCAGAAGGTACGTCGTATCTACGGCATCCTCGAGAAGCAGTTCCGCAACTACTACAAGGAAGCTGCTCGTCAGCGTGGCGCTACCGGTGAAAACCTGCTGCGCCTGCTGGAGTCGCGTCTGGATAACGTGGTTTACCGCATGGGCTTTGGCTCTACCCGCGCCGAAGCGCGGCAGCTGGTATCGCACCGCTCCATCCTGGTGAACGGTCAGTCGGTCAACATTCCGTCTTACCAGGTCGCACCGGGTGATGTGATTTCCCTGCGTGAAAAGGCCAAAAAGCAGCTGCGTGTGCAGTCTGCGCTGGCCCTCGCTGCCCAGCGCGGCGAGCCCGAGTGGATGGAAGTAAATAACGACAAGCTGGAAGGCACGTTCAAGGCCTACCCGGATCGTCAGGATCTGAGCTCGGACATTAACGAGAACCTGATCGTCGAACTTTACTCCAAGTAATCCGTTTAACGGGCCTCTTATACAAAGTACGTAACGGACAACCGAATACACAGGTGCACATATGCAGACTGCAGTAACCGAATTCCTGACGCCCCGCGTTATCAATGTCGACGAGAAGAGCGACACCCGTGCCCAGGTGACCCTGGAGCCACTCGAGCGTGGTTTTGGCCACACCCTCGGCAATGCACTGCGTCGGATCCTGCTTTCCTCCATGCCCGGCTGTGCCATCACGGAAGTGGACATCGATGGCGTGGATCACGAGTACACCTCCATGGAAGGTGTCCAGGAAGACGTGATCGAAATTCTGCTGAACCTCAAGGGCGTTGCCCTGGTTCTGCACGGTAAGGATTCCGCCGAACTGGTCCTGAGCAAGCAGGGCCCCGGTATTGTTACCGCCGGCGACATTCAGACCGACCACGAAGTCGAGATCCGCAACCCGGAGCACGTAATCTGCCACCTCAACGCCAAGTCCGAGATTCGCATGTCTTTGACCGTAGCGCGTGGTCGCGGCTACTCCCCGGCTGACAGCCGTGAGAACCCGGAAGAAGAAACTCGTGCCATTGGCCGCCTGCAGCTGGACGCCACGTTCAGCCCGATCCAGCGGGTGTCCTATGTGGTTGAAGCCGCTCGTGTCGAGCAGCGCACCGACCTCGACAAACTAGTACTGGACCTCGAAACCAACGGTACCATCGACCCGGAAGAAGCAATCCGTCGCGCGGCTACCATTCTGCAGCAGCAGCTGGCGGTATTCGTTGACCTGGAGAGCGAGAAGCTGGAAGAAGCGGCCGAGGAAGAGGACGAAGTGGATCCGATCCTGCTGCGCCCGGTCGACGACCTGGAGCTGACGGTCCGCTCCGCCAACTGCCTGAAGGCAGAAAACATTTACTACATCGGCGACCTCGTGCAGCGCACGGAAGTGGAATTGCTGAAGACGCCGAACCTGGGCAAGAAGTCCCTGACCGAAATCAAGGACGTTCTGGCATCCCGCGGCCTGTCCCTGGGTATGCGCCTGGACAACTGGCCGCCGGCCAGTCTCAAGAACGACGACCGCGTACTGAGCGTCTAAACCGCACAGCACCGGCGCCTAAAAGGGGTCAGAACCCTTTTTGGATATAGAACTGGAAAACTGTTGAGTAGGTGAGCAAAAAGGGTTCTGACCCCTTTTAGGCACCGGATTATAGGATTGTAAAAATGCGTCATCGTCACAGTGGACGTCAGCTAAATCGCAACAGCTCGCACCGCAAGGCCATGTTCCGCAACATGACCGCATCCCTCGTGGAGCACGAGCTGATCAAGACCACGCTGCCCAAGGCTAAAGAACTCCGCCGGGTGGCTGAGCCCCTGATCACGCTGGCCAAGAACGACAGCGTCGCCAACCGTCGCCTGGCTTTTGATCGCCTGCGCAACAAGGACGCGGTCGGCAAGCTGTTCGCCGAGCTCGGCCCGCGCTACCAGGAGCGCCCCGGTGGTTACATTCGTATTCTGAAGTGCGGCTACCGCGCCGGCGACAAGGCGCCCATGGCCTATGTTGAGCTGGTGGATCGCCCGACCTTTGATGTGGATGACGCCTTCGAGGACGACGACGAGTAGCCGTTCAGCGCTGTAGCGCAGTATCGAGAAGCCGGGCATAGCCCGGCTTTTTTGTGCGTGGCATTCCTATAAGCTGCGGGCCCTCTCGAGCAATCCTCAGGCAGCCTGTTCCTTGCCGGCGTCCAGTATGGGCTTGAGAAACTGGCCGGTGAAAGAGCCCTGTGTCTCGGCCACCTCTTCAGGCGTACCCGTGGCGATTATCTTGCCGCCGCCGCTGCCGCCTTCCGGGCCCAGGTCGACAACCCAGTCCGCCGTCTTGATGACGTCGAGGTTGTGCTCGATGATGACCACGGTATTGCCGTGGTCGCGCAGCCGGTGCAACACCGCCAGTAGCTGCTGGATGTCCTGGAAGTGCAGACCGGTGGTGGGCTCGTCGAGGATGTACAGCGTCTTGCCGGTGTCGCGCTTGGACAATTCGCGCGACAGCTTGACGCGCTGCGCTTCACCACCCGACAGGGTGGTGGCCGCCTGGCCCAGGCGTATGTAGGAGAGGCCCACATCCATCAGGGTTTGCAGTTTCTTGGCGATGGCGGGCACCGGCGCAAAGAACTCCAGTGCATCTTCCACGGTCATTTCCAGCACTTCGTGGATGTTCTTGCCCTTGTAGCGCACTTCCAGGGTTTCGCGGTTGTAGCGCTTGCCCTTACAGACGTCGCAGGGCACATAGATATCCGGCAGGAAGTGCATCTCCACCTTGGTGACACCATCGCCCTGGCAGGCCTCGCAGCGGCCACCCTTTACGTTGAAGCTGAATCGCCCGGCCTTGTAGCCCCTGGAGCGAGCTTCCTGAGTCCCGGCGAACAGCTCTCGCACGGCGGTGAAAATGCCGGTGTACGTAGCCGGGTTTGAGCGCGGCGTGCGGCCAATGGGGCTCTGGTCGATATCGATGCACTTGTCCACGTGCTTCAGTCCCTCGATCTTGCGATAAGGAGCGGGCGAAAGCGTAGATGCCCCGTTGAGCTCGGTGGCCGCGATAGGGAACAGCGTGGAGTTGATGAGCGTGGACTTGCCGCTACCGGAGACACCGGTTACGCAGGTCATCAGCCCGACGGGAATCTCGAGGTCTACCTCGTGCAGGTTATTGCCGGTGGCGCCCTTCAGTTTTAGCTGGCGCTTGGGGTCGGGCTTTGTGCGTTCTGTGGGAATCTCAATGCAGCGTTTACCGGACAGGTACTCGCCAGTCAGGGACTGCTTGCTCTTGAGGATATCCTTGAGTTTCCCCTGGGCAACGATCTCGCCGCCGTGCACCCCAGCCCCTGGACCTATGTCGATGATGTGGTCTGCGGTGCGAATCGCATCCTCGTCGTGTTCAACTACCAGCACGGTGTTTCCCAGGTCGCGCAGGTGGGTCAGCGTGTTGAGCAGACGCTCGTTGTCTCGCTGGTGTAGTCCGATAGACGGTTCGTCCAGGATGTACATAACGCCCACAAGTCCGGCGCCAATTTGTGAGGCAAGGCGAATCCGCTGCGCCTCACCTCCGGATAGTGTTTCCGCGCTGCGGTTGAGGGTTAGATAATTCAGGCCCACATCCACCAGGAAGCGGTAGCGGGCGCGTAGCTCCTTGAGGATCTTGTCGGCGATTTCGCCCTTGCGGCCTTCAAGCTTGAGCTCGATGAAATAGTTCTCCGCTTCTCCCACCGACATGTCGACAATCTCGGGCAGGGTGCGGCCATCCATGTACACATTGCGGGCGTCTTCACACAGTCGTGTGCCGTGGCAGCTTGGACAGGGCTGGGTGCTCAGGTACTTGGCCAATTCTTCCCGTACGGATTGGCTCTCGGTGTCGCGGTAGCGCCGCTCCATGTTGGGGATAATGCCCTCAAAGGGGTGTGTGCGCTGGAAGACATCGCCGCGGTCGTTGATGTAGGAGAAGGTCACTTCATCCTTGCCGCTGCCATGCAGAATAATCTGCCGGTGCTTTTTTGAGAGCTTCCTGAAGGGTGTGTCGATATCGAACCCGTAGTGGTCGGCCAGCGAGGTTAGCATGTGGAAGTAGTAGACATTGCGGCGGTCCCACCCGCGAATCGCACCCTCGGCGAGACTTGCCTCTGGATGAAGAACAATGCGTTCTTCGTCGAAGTACTGGCGCACCCCAAGTCCGTCACAGGCTGGGCAGGCGCCGGCCGGGCTGTTGAAGGAGAACAGCTTCGGCTCCAACTCACTAATGCTGTGTCCGCACACGGGGCAGGCAAAGCGCGCCGAAAACAACAGGTCTGCTGCTTCGCTGTCCTCATCCATATAGGCGATGGATGCCAGGCCGTCAGTCAGGTTGAGGGCGGTCTCAAATGATTCCGCCAGTCGCTGCTTCAGGTCGGCGCGCACCTTGAAACGGTCTACTACCACTTCAATGGTGTGCTTCTTGTTCTTTTCGAGCGCTGGGACCTCATCCAGATCGTAGACTCTTCCATCAACCCGGGCACGCACGAAGCCGGCTGCGCGCAGCCCATCGAACACGTGCAGATGCTCACCCTTGCGATCCCTGATCACCGGCGCCAGTAGCATGAGCCTGGCGCCCTCGGGCATGGCCAGCACGGTATCCACCATCTGGCTGACGGTGCGGGCCTCCAACGGAAGGTCGTGCTCAGGGCAGCGCGGCTCACCGGTACGGGCAAACAGCAGGCGCAGGTAGTCGTAGATCTCGGTAATGGTACCGACGGTAGAGCGCGGATTGTGGGAGGTGGATTTCTGTTCGATCGAGATGGCGGGTGACAGGCCTTCAACGTGGTCCAGGTCCGGCTTTTCCATCATGGAGAGAAACTGGCGAGCGTAGGTAGAGAGTGACTCCACATAGCGCCGCTGGCCTTCCGCATACAGGGTATCGAAAGCCAGCGAGGACTTGCCAGAGCCCGATAGGCCGGTAATCACGACCAGCTTGTCCCGAGGAATATCGAGGTCGATGTTCTTGAGGTTGTGAGTGCGCGCGCCGCGGACCTGAATCTCGTCCATGTTTTACCTGTGTTGTACCGCTGTGAGGAAACTGTGGAGGTTCACCCCATCCGACATGAAATACGCCCGTCGGGTCGGGCTGACACCAAACCTACAAGTATACGGCCGGCCGAGGCTGAGCCGCAAAAGCAGAGGGTAAATACGCGCTGGCGGCGCGGCTGGATGGCCGGCTGAGCCGCCTTCGAGCCCGTTCTGTGAATTGGCAACCTGTGTTCATATCTTGTCCATATTGGCCGGGCCGATTGTCCCGAATCTGTGAATCTGCTGATTGAGCAAACTGCGTAACTCGATTTCACAACACGAGCAAAGTGGAAACTGGAGGTTACAAATGTCTGTGTTCAATCTGGGTGGGGGCCTGACGCGGGCGCTCATCATGGCAGTAAGCCTGTTGTTCGTTGCGGCCTGTGACGGCAATAGCAACAACAATAACAACCGCACCATCACGGTAGAGCCGGATACCGGTGGCGACACCGGAGGAGCCAGCCTCACCATCACTGAGACTGCGGTCGCAGACGGCAATTTCGAAACCCTGGTAACCGCCCTGCAGGCTGCTGAACTGGATGCGGTGTTGGCCGACGATACCCAGACGTTCACCGTATTCGCACCGACAGACGAGGCATTTGCCGCTCTGGGCGAGGACACCATCAACGGGCTGCTCGCTGACATTGACACCTTGACGGACATTCTCCTCTACCACGTGATTATCGGGCAGGCGGTAGACGCGGAAACCGCCATTTCCCTGGCACCGGGCACCGTCGAAATGGCCAATGGTGACGAGGTCGCACTGCGTCTCGAGGGCGACGCCCTGTTTATCAATAACTCCCGGGTGACGATTACTGATATCGAGGCTTCCAACGGTGTTATCCACGTTATTGACGCCGTCCTGATTCCGCCGGCCGACGCAGAGCCCGCCCTGGGCACGATCCCCGAAGTCGCGATTGCGGCCGGTGATTTCACTACCCTGGTGGCGGCTCTCCAGGCCACCGGACTTGACGCCGTGGTCGCTGACGAGACGGCTACCTTTACCGTCTTTGCACCCACCGACGAGGCTTTCGCGGCGCTGGGCGAAGATACCATCGCCGCTCTGCTGGGCGACACTGACACCCTCAGTGACATCCTGCTATACCACGTGATCGCCGGGTCTGCGGTGGACTCCACCACGGCGATTTCGCTGGCGGGTACGGCTGTGGAGATGGCCAATGGCGATCTGGCAGATATCACCCTGGTCGACGGCAACCTGTTTATTGACGGCTCCCAGGTGATTGTCACCGATATTGCGGCCTCCAACGGCGTGATTCATGTGATCGACACCGTGATGTCTCCGCCGGAAGAGATGTCTACCATGACGCTCGTGGACGTGCTGGTGGCCGATGGCAACTTCACCACCCTGGTGGCGGCCCTGCAGGCCACGGGTCTGGATGCCACGCTGGCTGACACGGCTGCGACTTTCACAGTGTTTGCGCCGAACGACGCGGCGTTTGCGAAGTTAGGTACTGACACCATTAACAGCCTGCTGGCCGACACCGCGACTCTCAGCAATATCCTGCTGTACCACGTCATTCCCGGCACGGCCGTTGATTCTGCTACTGCGATTTCACTGGCAGGTAGCATGGTGGAAATGGCCAACGGAGATTCTGTAACTCTCAGTTTGACCTCCGGCAACCTGTTCGTGAACGATTCGCAGGTCATCGCCACGGATGTGGATGCCAGCAACGGCATTGCCCACGTGATCGACACTGTGCTGACTCCGCCTGGCAGCTGATTCTCCATTCAGGTAACTGGGGGCGGCCTTTATGTCGCCCCTTTTTTTGTCTGGCTTTTTTGCCAGCTGGCTGCGCTCTCCCAGCGCCACAGTCGTGCTACTATCTGCGGCGTTTTATTCGGTAATGCCATGCTGACCAAGACACCCATGAATACTCTGGAGCGCCGCTCGGTAGCGGCGCTGGCCGCCCTGTACTGCTTCCGCATGCTGGGCCTGTTTATGGTGCTGCCGCTGTTGGCGTTGTACGCGAACGACCTGCAGGGCGCGACCCCGGCGCTGATCGGTCTGGCGATAGGTGTCTACGGGCTGACCCAGGCGCTGCTACAGGTGCCGCTGGGGATGCTGTCTGACCGAGTCGGGCGTCTGCCGGTGTTGCTTGCCGGCCTGTCGATCTTCGCCTTCGGCAGCTTCGTCGCCGCCCAGGCAACTACTATCGAAGGGGTCATTGTCGGGCGTCTGTTGCAGGGCGCGGGGGCGATTTCCAGCACCATTATGGCCCTGGTTGCCGACCTGACGCGCGATGAGCAGCGCACCAAGGCCATGGCGCTGGTGGGTGTGAGCATTGGCCTGTCGTTTGCTATCGCCATTATGCTGGGCCCGCTGCTGGCCGCGGCGGGCGGGCTGCCGCTGGTGTTCAATGCCACCGGTGGTATGGCGTTGCTGGGCATTCTGGTGTTGCTGCTGGCAGTGCCGCGAGTACGGCGTGTCGCCACCCACGGTGAAGTTGGCACGGTACCGGCGCTGTTGTGGCGCACCCTGCTGGACCGCAACCTGCTGCGGCTCAACACCGGCGTGTTTACCCTGCACTTTCTGCTAATGGCCGCCTTCGTGGGCTTGCCGCTGGTACTGGAGCAGGCGCTGGGGGTGAGCCGTGACCATCACTGGAAGGTCTATCTGCCGGTACTGGTCGCCTCGGTGCTGGGCATGTTCCCCCTGATTGTGCTGGCCGAGCGGCGCGGAAAGCTGAAACTGGCCCTGGGTATCGGCATATGTTCGCTTGTCGTGTCCCAGCTCCTGGCCACCGGTACCCTGGGGCTGACAGTGTTCTGCCTGGGTCTGTGGCTCTATTTCACCGCTTTCAACTACCTCGAGGCAGCACTGCCCAGCCTGGTCAGCAAATCAGTTTACGCCGGCGGCAAGGGAACCGCTCTGGGGGTCTATGCGACCTTTCAGTTTCTGGGAGCCTTTGTCGGCGGTGTCGCGGGCGGCCTCGCTTTGCAATGGGGCGGCACTTCAGCGGTATTGATACTGTGCGCTGCGGTCGCATTGCTCTGGCTGCCGCTGGCGCTGAGCATGCGCACCCCGGACAACCTCGCCAATCACACGGTGCGGCTGCCGGCAGATTCCGGCGCTGCCGAGGCGGTCCTGGAGCGCCTGCGCGGGGCCCACGGGGTGGTCGATATGCTGGTGATGCGCGAGGAGGCGACGGTCTACCTGAAAGTCCATGCCGACGCCTTTGATAACGGCCTGCTGGCCCCCGGTCCCGAAGCCATGGGTGGTCCACTACCCGAACACGGCTAGCCGCCAGTTTGATCAGTTTTGCGGTGCCCGCCTGTGGCATCGAAACGGCGTAATGTTATAGTTTCCCGTTACCAGAACGAGGACGAGACATGGCCCGCGGCATCAACAAAGTGATTCTTATTGGCAACCTGGGTAACGACCCGGAGACCCGCTACACCCAGTCTGGCGCGGCCGTCACCAACATTTCCCTGGCCACCAGTGAGAGCTGGAAAGACAAGCAGACCGGTCAACCCCAGGAACGCACCGAGTGGCACCGCGTGGTGTTTTTCAATCGCCTGGCCGAGATTGCCGGCGAATACCTGCGCAAGGGGTCCAAAGTGTACGTGGAAGGCTCGCTGCGGACCCGCAAGTGGCAGGATCAGTCGGGGCAGGACCGCTACACCACCGAAATCGTCGGCAACGAAATGCAAATGCTCGATAGCCGGGGCAGCGGCATGGGAGCTCCCTATCCTGACCAGCAGGCTTATGATGCGCCGGCGCCCGCTGCTGCCCAGGCTCCAGCCCCGGCGGCCCAGCCGGCAGGAGGCCAGCCTGCCCCACCCGCCAGCTTTGAAGACTTCGACGACGACATTCCCTTCTGATTGCCGTTCGTCGTTGATAGCACCCGGTATGCGACTGGAGTAGCGGCTGGCCATGAAAGTGCTGTTGATAGGCTCAGACACCCCGGTAGGGCAGGCACTCTGTAACTTCCTGGAACTCCGTGGCACCGACTACGTCACCCTCAACAAATCAGAGTGCCGCTGGAAAAGTGAGCGCCAGGTCAAGAAGGCACTGCGCCGCAGTGAGTGCGACCTGATCGTAGACCTGAGAATCCAGGGCGCTGCTGACGGCGGTATTCGCATCCACGATGTCGATGTCGAGCGCTGTACGTGGTTGGCGCGCGCTGGCCAAACCCTGAAGACCCCGCTGCTACTGCTCTCCTGCGCCGCCATTTTTGAAGGCACGGGGAGCCGCGCCTATCGTGAAGATGACTACCCGGACGGCGTTTCAACCTTATCCTCGCTGCTGAGCGCGGCGGAGTCCGCGGTCAGAGACCACAGTGAGCGGCATATTATCCTACGCATGGGGCCAGTGTTTTCGCCGGTGGGCAGCAACTCGCTGACCTGGATGCTCAACAGGCTGCACGAACATGGCAGCCTGTCCCTCAGTCGTAAGCTGCGGGGCTGCCCGGTAGCGGCGGAGGATGCGGCCCGCGTGGTGTCAGGCATGATTGACCAGTATGGCTGCGGTCTGGAGACCTGGGGCATTTTTCACTACTGCAGCCCGGACGTGACCAGTTGCTACGAGTTTGCCGAGGTACTGCTGGCGGCCGCTTACCAGTACACGGAGTTCCGGGAGGATGACCCGTCGATTCTCACGCCGCTGGAAGCGGAAGAGGATGACGCTGGGGCGGAGGATGATCATGACTGGGAAACCCTCGAGTTCCGGCTGGATTGCAACCGAATCAGGGACACCTTTGCTATCAAGCAACAACCCTGGCGCGCCAGCGTGGCGGGCCACGTGAAACAGTATTATGCACAGTACCGTGCTAAGGAGCAGGCCGATGGCCAAAGCCTCGGACACAGAGACGCAAGCGCTTGAAATCGCGGTCCTGACCGTGTCGGACACGCGCACTGCAGAGAACGATACCTCCGGTGACTACCTCGCGGATTCACTCCTGGCCGCCGGCCACCGGGTGGCGGATCGCCGCATCGTCAAGGACGATATCTACCAGATTCGCGCCGTGCTGTCGGCCTGGATTGCGGACAGCGAGGTGGATTCGGTACTGGTGACCGGTGGCACCGGCTTCTCGGGCCGCGACAGCACGCCGGAGGCCGTGGCGCCACTGTTCGACAAGGCCATCGAGGGCTTTGGTGAGGTGTTTCGCGCCCTGTCGCTGCAGGAGATTGGCTCTTCGACGGTGCAATCCCGGGCCCTTGGGGGATTCGCCAACAGCACCGTGATTTTCTGTATGCCCGGCTCCACCGGCGCCTGTCGCACGGCCTGGGAAGGTATTATTCGCGACCAGCTCGACAGCACCTATCGCCCCTGCAACTTTGTGGGCGTGATCAAGGTGCGCAGCGAGGGGCAATAGAGTTTGGCCGGGCTGACACCGCTGGAAGACGCGCTGGCGCTTATTCTCGAAGATGCGCGGCCGGTAGAAGACAGCGAAAACTTACCCCTGGTGGACGCCCTCGGGCGCACACTGGCGGAGGACATCTCTGCAGCGGTCCCGGTCCCGAACGATGACAACAGTGCGATGGACGGTTACGCCCTGCGCGCGGCCGAGTCTGGCCATGACCTCAAAGTCACCCAGCGCATTCCCGCCGGCAGCGCGGGAAGCGAAGTGCTGCCCGGGACGGCGGCCCGTATCTTCACCGGTGCGCCGGTGCCCCCCGGTGCCAACGCGGTTGTCATGCAGGAGAACTGCTCCCTGGATGGCGACACGCTGCGGCTTACCCAGGCGGTCCGACCCGGGGAGAACATTCGCCGCAGGGGCCAGGATCTTGAGCAGGGCAGTGTCGTACTGCAGGCCGGGCGCCGGTTGCAGCCAGAGGATCTCGGGGTGCTGGCGTCGGTGGGCGCCGCCACCGTGGCGGTGCGGCGACGCCTGGTCGTGGCCATCCTATCCACCGGCGACGAGTTGGTAGAGCCCGGCGCCGCCTCATCTCTGGCGCCTGGCCAGATATTCAATTCCAATCGCTACACCCTGCAGGGCTTACTCAGTGCTCTCGGTTTTGAAGTGCGGGATTTTGGCCTGGTGCCTGACGATCCTGATACCACCCGGGAGATACTGCAGGCGGCCGCTGCGGCCAGCGACTGCGTGATCAGCACCGGCGGTGTATCCGTGGGTGAGGAAGACCACGTAAAGAGCCAGGTAGAAGCGCTCGGTCACCTGAAGCTGTGGAAGCTCAAGGTGAAACCAGGCAAACCCCTGGCCTACGGTCGCATTGGCGACACGGGGTTCTTTGGTCTGCCCGGCAATCCGGCGGCGGTCTATGTAACGTTTTCTATGATCGTGCGCCCCTGGCTACTGCGTTGCCAGGGTGCAGCTGCTGCCGCAGCACTGCCGATTCCCGCCCAGGCAGAGTTCGAGCACCGGCGTGCCGGATCGCGGCTGGAGTTCTTGCGCGCCCAGCTGCGTGCCGACGGGGATGGCCTGCACGTGCGCCTGCACGATAACCAGAGCTCGGGTGTTCTCAGTTCAGTCAGCTGGGCGAATGCCCTGGTAGTGGTGCCCCCGGGTCTGACGGTGGCCCGGGGTGATACCGTTGAGGTGATTCTGCTGGATCAGCTAAACCGCTGAAACACCAGTGATGCGTTGGTGCCGCCAAAACCAAAGCTGTTCGACATCACCCGGCTAAGCCCGGCATTGTCTACACGCTCCAGTGCAACGGGCATGCCGTCCGCTTCCGGGTCGAGGTTTTCGATGTTGGCCGAGGCGGCGACAAAGTCCTCCTGCAGCATCAGCAGCGAGTAGATCGCCTCCTGCACACCGGCAGCGCCCAGGGAGTGGCCCGACAGTGACTTGGTGGAGCCCACCAGCGGAATGTCCTTGCCCTGGTAGGCTTGCTTGACCGCCTTGAGCTCCTGGATGTCGCCGGCCGGCGTGCTGGTGCCGTGGGCATTGATGTAATCCACGGGACCTTCGACCGTCGCCAATGCCTGCTGCATGCAACGTACAGCCCCTTCGCCCGAGGGTGCCACCATGTCGTAGCCATCCGAGGTGGCGCCGTAGCCCACCAGCTCCGCATAGATTTTCGCTCCGCGCGCCCGGGCGTGCTCCAACTCCTCCAGCACCATCATGCCGCCACCGCCGGCGATCACAAAGCCGTCACGATTGGCATCGTAGGCCCGGGAGGCTTTCTCGGGGGTTTCGTTGTACTTGGTAGAAAGGGCGCCCATGGCGTCGAACAGGCAGGACATGCTCCAGTGCAGTTCTTCGCCGCCACCGGCAAAAACGATGTCCTGCTTGCCGAGCTGAATCTGTTCCATGCCGTTGCCGATGCAGTGGGCACTGGTGCTGCAGGCGCTGGAGATCGAGTAGTTCACACCCTTGATCTTGAAAGGCGTCGCCAGGCAGGCAGAGACTGTGCTGGCCATGGTTTGTGTTACCCGGTAGGGCCCAACCCTGCGCAGGCCCCTTTCACGCAATATGTCTGCCGCTTCGACCTGGCTGGAAGAAGAGGCGCCGCCGGACCCGGCAATGATGCCGGTGCGGACATTGGAGATCATGGACTCATCCAGCCCGGCATCCTCTATAGCCTGTTGCATGGCCAGGTAGGCGTAAGCCGCTGCCGGGCCCATAAAGCGCAGCTGCTTGCGGTCAATCACCTCGCTCAGATCGATGTCGATGGAGCCGGCAACATGGCTCTTCATGCCCATGTCGACCTGCTCCTGCTGGAAGCTGATGCCGGACCGGCCCGCGCGCAAGGATTCGGTAACGGCTGCTTGATCGGTTCCCAGGCAGGACGTGATGCCAATACCTGTTACTACAACGCGTCTGGACATAGCGGCCCCCGCTTAAAAGTTGTCGGTCTGCTGGAACAGGCCCACCCGCAAGTCCTTTGCGAAGTAGATGTCTTTGCCATCTACGGCCACCTTGCCGTCGGCGATGCCCATCACCAGCTTGCGCTCGATGACCCGCTTCACCTCAATGGTGTACTCCACCTTGCTGGCAGTGGGCAGCACCTGGCCAGTGAACTTGATCTCACCGGCACCGAGGGCGCGGCCGCGGCCCGGGTTGCCACGCCAGCCCAGGAAGAAGCCCACCAGCTGCCACATGGCGTCCAGGCCCAGGCAGCCCGGCATGACCGGGTCGCCGCGGAAGTGGCAGTCGAAGAACCAGAGGTTGGGATCGATATCGAGTTCGGCAATGATCTGGCCCTTGCCAAATTCGCCCCCCTCGGAACTGATATGGGTCACGCGATCCATCATCAGCATGTTGTCCAGCGGCAGCTGAGCGTTTCCCGGACCGAACATCTCGCCGAGGCCGCAGGCGACGAGTTCGTCCTTGGAAAAGCTGTGTTTTGCGGTCATTTCTTGGGGGGAATCCTGAGGGGTGTACTTGCGCCTGCATTCTAAACTCTGGTGACCGCTTGTCCAGTGTGCGTTAAACTTTGCAGCCCCTCGGTGAGCCCGGGAAATACCGGTAAACCTCTGTACGTAAACCACTGTACACAGAGCAGAGCCGCTCGCGGAAGGGCGCGAGGTTAACCGACAGCGTAAAAGGATATTCGATGTTAAAGGCCGTGCTTCTCTCCGGTGGTGTCGGCAGCCGCCTCTGGCCGGTGTCCCGCGAGGCTTACCCCAAGCAGTTCCTGCCCCTGGCCAGTGACAATTCCATGCTGGTAGACACGGTGTCACGGGTGGCGGGTATCGTCGATTCCAGTCCTCTGTATATCTGCAATGAGGAGCACCGATTCATCGTCGCCGAGCAGGTACACGAGCACTATGCCGGCGAGATCGTGCTCGAACCTGTCGGCCGCAATACGGCGCCTGCAGTCGCCATCGCCGCACTGCGGGCTTTGGCAGAAGACGAGTCTGCGATGCTGCTGGTGCTGCCGGCGGACCACCTCATCAGTGACACACCGGCGTTTCTTGACGCCGTCAGCGCGGCGCTGGCGCAGGCGCGCAGCGGTCGGCTGGTGACCTTTGGCGTCGTCCCCGATCGGCCGGAAACCGGCTATGGCTATATTCGCCGTGGCGACGCCCTGGATGCGGGTAGTTTTGCCATCGGTGAATTCGTCGAGAAACCCGATATCGACACCGCCCGCGGCTACCTGGAGAGCGGCGAGTACTACTGGAATAGTGGCATGTTCCTGCTGGGCGCGCGGGTTTATCTCGATGAGCTGAAGCGCCTGGCTCCGGACATGGTCGGCGCCTGCGAGGCAGCGCTGGCCGGAGCTTCCAGCGACCTGGATTTCGTGCGCCTTGAGCGGACTGCTTTTGAGGCCTGCCCCGCAGACTCCATCGACTATGCGGTCATGGAAAAAACCCAGCTTGGCGCCGTGGTGCCGCTGGACTGCGGCTGGAGCGATGTGGGTGCCTGGTCCGCGCTGTGGGAAGCCGGCCACGCCGACGAACGCGGTAATGTGGTGCAGGGCGATGTGCTGCTTGAGGACGGTCGCGACAACTACATCAGGTCGGAATCCCGCCTTGTCGCCGCCACTGGCATCGATAACCTGGTGGTGGTGGAAACCCCTGATGCGGTGCTGGTCGCGGACCGCGAGAGGGTCCAGAACGTCAAGGCACTGGTATCGGCGCTGAAATCAGGTGAGCGAGATGAGGCGCGGCTTCACGCCCGGGTCTATCGTCCCTGGGGGTCCTACGAATCGCTGATCAATGGCGACCGTTTTCAGGTGAAACGCATCGTGGTCAACCCCGGGCAAAAGCTGTCGTTGCAGAAGCACCACCATCGTGCCGAGCACTGGATCGTGGTCAGCGGTACCGCTGAAGTGACTTGTGAGGACAAGGTCTTTATGCTGGGAGAGGATGAATCGACGTACATTCCCCTCGGCCACAAGCACCGACTCGTGAACCCGGGCAGGATTCCTCTGGAATTGATCGAGGTTCAGTCAGGTTCCTACCTGGGCGAGGACGACATCGTACGTTTCGATGATATCTACGGTCGCAGCGGCGACTGATTTTCCACCCAAGGCCCGCCGGCGGGCGGCTAAAAATATCTGGCCACGGACTAGCCACGGAGAGAGTGATGATCAAGAAATGCCTGTTTCCGGTAGCGGGGTATGGGACCCGTTTCCTGCCTGCGACCAAGAGCATGCCCAAGGAGATGCTGCCGGTAGTCAACAAGCCACTGGTGCAGTACGGGGTCGAGGAAGCCATCGAAGCGGGTATGAATACCATTTCTTTTGTGACCGGCCGGGGCAAGCGCTCGATTGCCGACCACTTTGATATCAGCTACGAGCTGGAGCACCAGATCGCCGGCACCAGCAAGGAAGTTTACCTGGGCAGCATTCGCAACGTGCTGGAGCAGGGTGTGTTCACCATGGTCCGCCAGCGCGAGATGAAGGGGCTGGGTCATGCCATTCTCACCGGCGAGCCGCTGATCGGCAGCGAGCCATTTGGCGTGGTGCTGTCCGACGACCTCTGTCTCAATGAAGACGGCCCCGGCGTGCTGGCGCAGATGGCGGAGCTCTACTCCCAGTTTCGCTGCAGCATCGTGGCCATCCAGGAAGTGCCGATGGAGGAGGCCCACAAGTACGGCGTGATCAAGGCCGAAGAGCTGAAAGACGGCCTGTACCGGGTGGACGACATGGTGGAAAAGCCGCCGCAAGGCGAAGCGCCTTCGAACCTGGCGATTATTGGCCGCTATATCCTGACGCCAGACATTTTTGACATCATCCGTGCCACACCGCCGGGGAAAAATGGCGAAGTCCAGATTACGGATGCCCTGCTGACCCAGGCGAAAAAGGGCTGCGTTATGGCCTACAAATTCAAGGGTCGCCGCTTCGATTGTGGCAGCGTCACCGGCTTTGTCGAGGCCACCAATTACGTGTTCGAGAACGTCTACGCGGACCCGGCATGAGCGAGCTCACCTGTTTCAAGGCCTACGACGTTCGCGGCCGCATACCCGACCAGCTCAATGAGGATATCGCCTACCGGATAGGCCGCGCCTATGCTGCGGTTATCAAGCCCGACACCGTCTTGGTAGGGCACGATATTCGACTCAGTAGTGAGGCCATCAAGGCTGCGCTTACCGAGGGTTTGCGAGACAGCGGTGTCGATGTGTTCGACATCGGGCTTTGCGGCACGGAAGAAATCTACTTTGCCACCGACCACGCCGGCGTTGGCGGCGGCATCGTCGTGACGGCGAGCCACAACCCCAAAGACTACAACGGCATGAAGTTCGTACGCGCCGGCGCCCAGCCCATCAGTGGTGACAGCGGTCTGGTGGAGATTCGCGAGCTGGCCGAGGCCAACGCCTTCCCCGAGCCGGGTGAGCGTGGCGACCTGCAGCCAATGGATACCTCGGCGGCCTATATCGAACACCTGCTGTCCTATGTTGACCTGGAAAAGTTGAAGCCGCTCAAGCTGGTGGTCAATGCCGGCAATGGGGGCGCGGGTTTGGTGGTAGACCGCATCGAGCGCCTGCTGCCTTTTGAATTCATCAAGCTGCTGAACGAGCCCGACGGCCATTTCCCCAACGGCGTCCCCAATCCGCTGCTGGTCGAGAATCGTGCCATGACTGCAGACGCGGTACGGGAGCATGGCGCTGACCTCGGTATCGCCTGGGACGGTGATTTTGACCGCTGTTTCTTCTTCGATGAGCGGGGCGAGTTTGTCGAGGGCTATTATCTGGTGGGCCTGCTGGCAGAGGCCTTTCTCAGCCGCGGCGGCGGTGGCAAGGTGGTGCACGATCCGCGGCTGACCTGGAACACCCTCGATGTGGTGGCCCGGCTCGGCGGTGAAGCGGTGCAAAGCAAGACCGGGCACGCCTTCATCAAGGAGCGGATGCGCGCTGAGAACGCCGTCTACGGTGGTGAGATGAGTGCTCACCATTACTTTCGCGATTTTGCCTACTGTGACAGCGGCATGATTCCATGGTTACTGGTGGCGGGGCTGGT
>JANQIO010000154.1 GCA_028282105.1 Halieaceae bacterium
GGAGCTGTCGCAGCAGGCGCGGGCCCTCAAGCGCTCTCTGGGCCAGTCCCAGTTGGCGATTGCGCGTCTCTATGATCGCGGCAGCACGGGATCGGGGCGATGAGGCGCTTGTTAACGATGCTGACGCTGTTGCTGTCGGGCTGCGGTTTCCTGTCCACCAGTGAGCATGAGCCCACCATCGCAGAACTGGAGCCAGTGGTATTGCCCACGGCGGAACAGGCGCTGCCGGAAATAGAGCTGCAGGATCTGGCCGAGGTGTACCGTGGGGTGCTGGAAGTCAGCGATGACCCTGAGACCCGCGTGCTGGTGCTGGAGCGGCTGGCGGGGCTGGAAATGCTGGAGGCCGAGGCGGTGCTGGCGGACGGCAATGAGAGTGCCCCGCTATTCGATGAGGCGATTGCGGCCTATAGCGAACTGCTGGAGTCCCACCCGGATATCGAGGGCCGCGACCGGCTGCTCTACCAGCTCTCCAAGGCCCACGATATGACCGGCGACAGCGAAGCCGCCATGCTGGCGCTGCAGCAGCTTTCAAGTGGTCACACCGATTCCGCGCACTACACGGAAGCCCAGTTCAGGATGGCCGAGAAACACTTCAGCCAGGGCCGCTACGCCGAGGCCGAGACCGCCTATGCGGAAGTGTTGAAGGCCGGCGAAGACAGCGACTACTACCTCAATGCCCAGTACATGCTGGGTTGGTCCCAGTTCAAACAGGGCCGTTACCGGCAGTCGATCCGCGCCTATACCGGCACCCTGGATGCACTGATGCCGGCGGACAATGACCTGGAGGTGATGACCGGCGCCAACCGCGCCCTGGTGGCAGACTGTTTCCGGGTGCTGGCGGTGGTGTTCAGTTACCTGGAGGGGGTGGACAGCATCGCCGCCGCCTATGACCAGCTCGGTCAACGCAGCTACGAGCCGCTGCTCTACCGGGAGCTGGGCGAGCTGTATCTCAAGCAGGAACGCTTCCGCGACAGCGCCGACACCTTCCGCGCCTTTGGTGATCGCTACCCGGCATCGGAATACGCCCACCGATTCCACGTGCGAGTCATTGGCATCTACGAGCAGGCGGGTTTCCGCGACCTGATCGTGGAGGAAAAGCGTGACTATGTGGCGGCCTACAGTGTCTATGGTGACTATTTCCTGCTGAGTACCGTGGTGGTACAGCGTGAAATCGCCGACAACCTGGCCCTGTATATCGAGGAACTGGCTACCCATCACCACGCCCTGGCCCAGGCCGGCGGCGACAGCGCGGCAGAGGATTTCCGCCTCGCCGGTGACTACTACCAGTTGTATATCGACAGCTTCCCCGGGGACGAGCGGGTGCCCGAGATGGGCTTCCTGCTGGCGGAGGTGCGCACCGAGTCTGGCGATCACGAAGAAGCGGTGGCCACCTACGAGTGGGTGGCCTACGACTACCCGGAGTACGGGCGAGCGGCCGATGCCGGCTACGCGGCCATTCTCGGCTACGCGCCGTTGCTGGAGCAGGCGGCTGAGGACGAGGCCTTGCGGAGGCGCAAGGTGGACAGCCAGCTGCGCTTTGCCGCGCGCTTCGACGACCCGCGCACCGACGCGGTCTTGAACGATGCGGCCGCCAGTCTGCTGGCGCTGGAAGAGTACCGACTGGCCATCATTGCCGCGGCCACCCTGACCCGCCAGACCCCGGCTCCGGCCGCGGAGCTGATGTTGCCGGCCAGCCTGGTGATTGCCCACAGCTGGTTTGAGATGGACGAGTACCTGGATGCCGCCGGCGGCTACCGCGAGGTGCTGGCGCGTATGCCGGCCGGCGACGAGCGCCGCGATGCCACCGTCGAACGGCTGGCGGCCTCAATGTACCGCCGGGCCGAGGCCATTGCCGCCGAGGGCGATGACCTGGGCGCTGCATTGCAGTTCGCGCAGGTGGTGGAAGAAACGCCGCACGCCAGTTTCCGGCGCCAGGCCCAGTTCGATTCGGCCCAGTACTTCATGAACGCCGGCGATTACGCCCGCGCCAATGCGCTGCTCAAGGATTTTCGCAGCCGCTTCAAGGGCGATGCTCTGGCGGCCGACGTACCGCTCAAGCTGGTCTACAACTACGAGCAGCTTGAGCAGTGGGAACTGGCGGCGCGGGAGCTGGATGCGCTGGTCGCCAGGGAGGCCGATCCGGAGCGCGGTCGCGAGATGCTCTACCTGAGTGCCGAGCACTACGACCGGGCCGGCAACACCGAGCTCGCCATTGCCCGTTTTCGCAGCTACGCCCACGAGTGGGAAAGGCCGCTGGCGCCACGCATGGAAGCCATGCAGCGTCTCAACGAGATTTACGACAGCCAGGGCGAACAGTCCAAGCGCCGCTTTTGGCTGAAGAAGATCCAGGCGGCGCACGACGCCGCCGGCGGCGACCAGACTGATCGCTCCCTGTACCTGGCCGCCAGCGCTTCCTCGGTGTTTGCCGAGGATGCCTACCGCGCGTTTCGCGGCGTCAGGCTCAAGCACCCGGTGGAGAAGTCACTGAAAAAGAAGCGCCGGGCGATGGACGCCGCGCTGCAGGCCTACCAGCGCACCAACGGCTACGGGGTGGCGGAGTTTGCCTCCCTGTCCACCTTCCGCATGGGCGAAATCTATCGTCAGCTCAGCGTCGACCTGATGGAATCCGAGCGGCCGCGCGGACTCGACGCCCTGGCCCTTGAACAGTACGAGCTGTTATTGGAAGAGCAGGCTTATCCCTTTGAGGAAAAAGCCATCGCCATCCACGAGGCCAATATGCGCCGTAGCTGGGCAGGCTGGTATGACGACTGGATCAAGCGCAGCTTTGAAGCCCTGGCCGGGCTGTCTCCGGCGCTGTACGCCAAACGCGAGACGCAGCTGGCCTACAGCGAGGATATCTACTGATGAGCGCGCGTGCCCTGATCCTGCTGCTGGCTGCGCTACTGGCCGGCTGCAGCGCCATGCCGGAGATAGTGACGCGGTCGCCCGCGCCCGCGGAGGAGACCGCTCCGCCCACGCCGGCCGCAGAGCTGATTGCCGCGGAAAATCCCTACCTGGATTCCCGGCGCTCGGTGAGCGGCAGTGCCAGGCAACGCTTCGCGGCGGCCAATGCGGCGATGGCCACCGCAGACTGGGACACGGCCCGCGTTGACCTGGAATGGCTGATCGAAAATCACCCGAAGCTGTCCGGCCCCTACCTGAATCTCGCCCTATTGCATGTCGTCCAGGGCGACCCGGCAACGGCGGAGGTGCATTTTCAGGCCGCCCTGGAAGTGAACGAGCGCAATCTGGCGGCCTACAACCAGTACGCCATTTTCCTGCGCGAGCAGGGTCGCTTCGATGACGCCGAACGGGTCTATCTGGATGCGCTGGCAGTGTGGTCGGACCACGCCGAGACCCATCGCAACATCGGGGTTCTGTACGACCTTTACCGCGGTGACCACGAGAAGGCCCTGCAGCACTACTACCGCTACCAGGAGCTGACCGGCAACACCGATCGCACGGTGGCGGGCTGGATTGTGTTGCTGGAGCGGCAATTCAGCCAGCTGGTGCAGCGCGGTCAGCAGGGGGCAGGGGAATGAAGCGACTCATACCAGTGGGCTTTTTACTGCTGAGCGCAGCGACGGCGGCCCAGGAACCGGTGGTCACTCTGCGTGCCACCGTCACCGGCAACCAGGAGCAGCCGCGGGTGATGTACATCCTGCCCTGGCAGCCGCCGGAAGCCAGGGACTACGAATACGAGCCGGCCCAGGCGCTGGCGGACGACCTGTTTCGTCGGGTCGACCGGGATGAATTTGTTCGAGAACTGGAGTATCGCGAGGCATTGGGCAGCGCGGATTCCGATGTAGACCACAGTAGGCAAGACTGAGGGCAAGACCATGGAGAGTTACAACCTGATAGTGCGTTTTTTCCAGAACGGGGGACCGTTCATGTACCCCATCGCTATTGTGCTGGTGGTGGGGCTGGCAATTGCCGTGGAGCGCTGGCTGGTGCTGAGCACCGCGCGCGCCTCCAATCGCAAGGCCTTTGACAGCATCATGTCGGCGCTGAAAAGCCGCGAATACAAGTCGGTGCTGAGCGCCGGCAAGGACTCCCGCGTGCCGATGTACCGCATTGTGGCCGCCGGTATCGCCCGCTTCCTCAACAACAACCGGCGCGATGAGATCGAATCGGCCATGGAAGAGGGTGTGATGGAGGCGCTGCCGCGGCTCGAGAAACGCACCCAGTACCTGGCGACGCTGGCCAACGTGGCGACACTGCTGGGCCTGTTGGGCACCATTGTCGGCCTGATCGCTGCGTTTACCGCAGTCGCCACCGCAGCGCCGGCCGAGAAGGCCAGCATGCTGTCCAGCTCGATCTCAGTGGCCATGAACACCACCGCCTTCGGCCTGATCTCGGCCATCCCGTTGTTACTGCTGCACGCCATGCTGCAGACCAAGACCATTGAGCTGGTCGACAGCTTTGAGATGGCGGGCGTCAAGGTGCTCAACACCCTGGCGGATGCCAGCCAGCTGCGCGCCAAGACCCGCGCGGAAGACAGCTGATTGAGACTGTCCGACTGGACTTGAAGATGAGGAGCCGACCATGAAGATGCGACGGCGCGTCCAGCGCACCGAGGCGGAACTGGATATCACCGCGTTCATGAACCTGATGATCGTGCTGGTGCCGGTGCTGCTGCTGAGCCTGGTGTTCTCGCAGGTGGCGGCCATCGAGGTCAACCTGCCCAATGCCGCCGGCGGTGCCGAGGGTGACGAAGACAATCAGCAGGTAGAACTGGTGATTCGCCGGGACTCCATGCGGGTGGACTTCCCGCGCGGTATCCGGCTCAAGGACATTCCCATGACCGAGGATGGCGGCTACGACTTCGCCCTGCTCAGCCTCGTGCTGCAGGAAGTGAAGCGCCAACTCCGCGACCAGGGCATCGAGCGCCGCAACATCACGCTGCTGTCGGAAGAGGGGGTGGACTACCAGACCATTATCAGTGCCATGGACACAGTGCGCTCTTTCAAGGCGGTGGTGGCGACCGATGTGGTGGATGCCGCCCTGTTCCCGGAGATCTCCTTCGGTGACGCGCCTTCTATAAGACCGCTCGAGTCTGCGGCTGTCGGTTCTGAGTTGGGAGGGGCGAGTTCGGGGGTTGGCGCTGTCGATGTGATCGGCGCTGTCGTTTCAGGTGTCGCAGCGAGAGCCGGTGAAACCGGAGGGGTGGGGCCATGAAGAGTTCAGCGCGGGCGCGGCGTATGGCGCGCTCCCATCGGCGGCTGCATAGCCAGGCCAAGCTCAGCCTGGTGTCGCTGATGGATATCTTCACCATCCTGGTGTTCTTCCTGATGGTGAACTCCTCCGAAGTGGAAGTGCTGCAGACTTCTTCGAAGATCAAACTGCCGGACTCAACTTCGGAGAAACGCCCGGACAATCGCATTGTCATTTCGGTCAGTCAGGATGACCTGGTAGTTCAGGGTCGGCCGGTTGCAACCGTTGCTCAGGCCAGCGATCCTGCGGTCTCGGTGATCCCCGGATTGGTTGAGGAACT
>JANQIO010000162.1 GCA_028282105.1 Halieaceae bacterium
TTGGAGCGGGAAACGAGGTTCGAACTCGCGACCTCAACCTTGGCAAGGTTGCGCTCTACCAGCTGAGCTATTCCCGCAATGGCGTCCCCTAGGGGGTTCGAACCCCTGTTCCCGCCGTGAAAGGGCGGTGTCCTAGGCCACTAGACGAAGGGGACATGGTACAAGATCTGCCGAAGATTTTCCCTACGGTCTTCTTCAGTTCATTGCGTACTTCGTCGCTTTGGCAGGGTGCTGAGTAAGACATCTCCCTGTCAAAGAGGCGCGCATTCTATGGTCCCCTTTGGAAAACGTCAAGCCTTGGGCCGGGAATTCACCGGGCGAGCAATCTATTGCAAATTCAACAGCTTGGCCCGCTCTGCGCGGTAGTCGAAATCCTCGTCATCGGCCGCCGCCACCCTGCGTTCCTCGAGAGTCTGGAAGGTCTGCATTTCTTCGTCGGGCATGTAGTGCAGGCAGTCTCCGCCGATGAACCACAGCAGGTCGCGGGGGAACAGCGGGGCGAATTCCGGGGCGTGGGTGAACAGGGTGCTGACCAGGGCCGGCCCCTGCTCGTAAATGCCCTGGCCCCGGGCCAGTTCGTCAAAGCCCGCAGCCAGGGCCCGCAGGGGATCCTCGGGCGAGGTTTTCTCGGCCTCTTTGCCCAATCGTTCGGCGAAGCTGCCCGCCAGTTCCAGGCAGAAGGTCCGATATTCGCTGTCATTCATCCTGCTGTCGCACCGCTGCGTAATTGGGATATACAATACCGGCCTTTTCTCCAACCGCATACTCAACGGAATCCGCTCTCTATGACGGCAGCGCTGTCCATTCGTGACCTCAGCAAGGTCTACGCCAACGATGTTCACGCCCTGCGTGGCATCAGCCTCGACGTACAGGAGGGCGATTTCTTTGCCCTGCTGGGGCCCAACGGGGCTGGGAAATCCACCACCATCGGCATCCTGTTTTCGCTGATCAACAAGAGCGGCGGCAAGGTCGAGGTGTTTGGCATCGATACCGACCAGGACTTCCCCGGCGCCAAGAAACACATTGGCATCGTGCCCCAGGAGTTCAACTTCAATCTGTTCGAGAAGGTCGAGCACATCGTGGTCACCCAGGGCGGCTATTACGGCCTGCCCGCTGAGCTGGCGAAAGAGCGCGCCGAGAAGTACCTGCGCAAGCTGGGCCTGTGGGAAAAGCGCAACGACCGCGCTCGCGAACTGTCCGGCGGTATGAAGCGCCGCCTGATGATTGCCCGCGCCCTGGTGCACGAGCCGCGGCTGCTGATCCTCGACGAGCCGACAGCAGGGGTGGATATCGAAATGCGCCGCTCCATGTGGGAATTCCTGCAGGAGCTCAACGCGGCAGGCACCACCATCATCCTCACCACGCACTACCTGGAAGAGGCGGAGAGCCTGTGCCGCAACATCGCCATCATCGACCAGGGCAGTATCGTCCATCACTCCAGCATGCGTGCGCTGCTGCGCCAGCTTCACACGGAAATGTTCATTCTCGACACGCGCCAGGACCTGCCGGCCGAGGTGGATATACCGGGATTCCCCAGCCAGCGGGTGGACGCCCATACCCTGGAGGTCGAGGTCGACAAGGACCAGGACCTGAATGAGCTGTTCAGCGCGCTGAGCCAGCAGGGAATTGATATCTCCAGCATGCGCAACAAGGCCAACCGGCTGGAAGAAATGTTTGTCAGCCTGCTGTCATAAGGAAACGACACGTAATGAACAGCTATGAAAAATGGGTCGCCTTCCAGACCATCCTGGTGAAGGAAGTGCGCCGCTACCTGCGCATCTGGCCCCAGACCCTGCTACCGCCGGCGATTACCATGACCCTGTATTTTGTGATCTTCGGTGCCCTGATCGGCTCGCGGATCGGTGAGATGGGTGGCTTCAGCTATATGCAGTTCGTGGTGCCGGGCCTGATCATGATGGCGGTGGTGACCAACTCCTATTCCAACGTGGTGTCGTCGTTCTTTGGCGCGAAATTCAACCACAGCGTGGAGGAACTGCTGGTCTCTCCGGTGCCCAACTGGGTAATCCTGGCGGGCTATATTACCGGCGGCGTCAGTCGCGGACTGATGGTGGCGGTGATTGTCACCTGCCTGTCCCTGTTTTTCGCCGAGCTCAGCATTCACAACCTGCCGCTGACCATCGCCATCGTGCTGTTTACCTCGGTGCTGTTCGCCCTGTTCGGTTTTATCAATGCGGTGTTTGCCAACAACTTTGACGACATCTCCATCGTGCCCACCTTTGTGCTGACGCCGCTGACCTACCTGGGTGGCGTGTTCTACTCCATGGAACTGCTGCCGGACTTCTGGGAAGGCGTGTCGCGGCTCAATCCCCTGGTGTATGTGGTAAACGGATTCCGCTACGGGGTGCTGGGGGTATCGGATGTAGACGTGCGCTTCGCCTTTGGCATGCTGGCCCTGTTCACCGCGGCCGCTTTTGCCTATTGCATGCACTTGCTCAATACCGGCAAGAGGCTGCGCCAGTAATGCTGCTTGGGCAGGACAGCCCGGCCCCGACGCAGTACGCGCCGGAGATTCTCTATCCCATTCCGCGCCGCCTGGCACGGGATGAGCTCGGCCTGCCGACAGCGCTGCCGTTCTACGGCGAAGACATCTGGCACGGCTGGGAACTGTCCTGGCTGGATGCCCGGGCTGTCCCGCAAAGCGCCGTGGCCCGCTTTGTGATTCCCGCGACCACCGACAACCTGGTGGAGTCCAAGTCCTTCAAGCTGTACCTGAACTCACTCAACCAGGAGGCCTTCGAGAGCCACGCAGCGCTGCAGTCAACGCTGGTCAAAGACCTGTCAGCAGTGGCGGCCGGTGAGGTGGAGCTGGAGCTGTTCGCGGCGGATGACACCGCCCTGGCGCCAGCGCCCCTGGCCGGCGACTGTGTGGACGGCGCGGCCTTACTGCGGCAGGCAGCGGAGCCGGATGTGGGCCTGTTAGAGGTGGTCGAAGCACCCGGCGCGACGCAGCTATTCAGTCACGGTCTGCGCTCCCTGTGCCCGGTGACGGCGCAGCCCGACTGGGCCACGGTGATACTGCGCAGCGAGGATCGCAGCGTGACACCGGCCAGCCTGCTGACTTACGTCGCCAGCTTTCGCCACCACCAGGAGTTCCACGAGCAGTGTGTGGAGCGCATGTTCAGGGACTTGCAGCACGCTGGCCTCGAACGGTTCAGCGTGCAGGCCCTGTACACCCGCCGTGGCGGCCTCGACATCAGTCCCTGGCGCAGCACCGAGCCGGGGCGGGCGCCCCGGCTGCGCAGCATGCGCCAGTAGTGTCGCTGATCAGGCGTTGCCGGGCTTCAGCTTGCCCCAGATTTCAGGCTGGTTGATCTTCAGCAGCATGCGAATCTCCTCGGCGGCCAGTTCGTCACCCCGGGCCACCGCGGCCACCAGTTCCTGTTTCAGGCTCATGGGCTTGGGCTTCTCGTAGAACTCGATCATTTCCATTTTTCTCTCCTTCATATCACCACCTGCTGCAGTTGCTACCGCACTGCTTCGATGGTGTTTATTAGACGCCTGCAGAGGGTTTCGAAGGATGGCAGCCAGCGACAGCTGCATTGCCGCGCACGCCAGGGATGTCGGGCCCTGCCGCGCTGGTAACTTGTGGGTGTTGTGGTATGATGCGCGCCCTTGCCGCAGCGGGCCCTGACGGACCGCCTGCGACATCCCGGAGAGGTGGCCGAGCGGTCGAAGGCGCACGCCTGGAAAGTGTGTATACGGAAACGTATCGAGGGTTCGAATCCCTCCCTCTCCGCCATTTTCCTTCCCAAGCTATTGAATCTAATAAACTTTCTTTTTTTCTCCCGAGTCAGTGCATACCTCGGTATATACTCGCCTGACTTTTTCCTTCAAAGCTCTTTGGGTTTGATGTGAAACGGAGAACGATCCCAGTTGGCCAACTCTATATTGAGAGGTTTGCTGATGAAGATGAACTTGAAGACTACGATGAATACATCGACCAAATCCTGCCGCTGATCGGGGAAGTCGTCTTTTTTTTCAATCTTCTAGAGCGTGATTTGGATAGCTGGCTGTGCTTCTACATTTCCGACAGGACCGACCAGAAGGGATTGATGGTCCTGCACAGCATGAATTACTCCACGAAAGTCGATCTGTTCCAGAGAGCCGCCGACGACATTTTACGGATGAACCGCTGGGACCTTGAGTCTTACACACTCCTCTTAAAGGATTTGAGGGAATGTGCAGCACAACGGAATAGGGTGGTTCATGCTGACTGGCGATCACTCGATACTGAAAAATACACGCAGGTCAAAATACGAATAGGGAAAGATGGTCTCGAACATGAAATGTGGCAACTTACTCCTGATGGCTTGGAGGAAGTTGTTAGCAAAATAATTGCTACCAGAGAGTGCTTCGACACATTCATTGAAGAGCTAGATGAGCTGTACTCTCAGCAAGAAAGGGAGGTCGAAGAGCGGTTTTTGGCGAGACAACGCGAGGGAGATTCTGAATAGGAGCTAACCTACCTTGAGCGTCTAGGTCTTACTATCACCATCAATATTGCTATGCTTTTTTTTGCCCATTGCTGACGTAGGGGAGCGTGATGAATCTTGAAGAACTCGGGCTGGATGTCAGTAACCCCTATTGGTGGTTCACTGTAAGTGCCGTTGGCACCATCGCTGATATTCTCGCTAAGCTGATTGTGGCTTTCACTTACTATAACTAAAGCGAGTGGCGCTAGCGCGACAGAAACCGAACCGGTCCCGTGAGTCCTGCTGCGGTGATTTGGTCGGTGTACTTCAAGTGTTGTTTGTACATTGGATCTCCATCCAGCGCACGTTTGATAAGAGCGTTCCGTAGCGGCGCCTTCACTACAATCTCGATATCCACATCGCCTTCCGTGCCTATCAAGGACAGGTCAACCACTTGGGGGGCAAAGCCTGGTACCTCCAGGGATTTACCGTTTACGGTCAGCTCTGGCACGCCATCGATGTCGCCTAGATCGAGTAGGTAACGCGAGCGGCGAGGGATAGCGGCCCGATCAAGCTTCGTTGTGTAAGAGAGTGTTCTGGAATATTGAAACTGATCCAATCCTTTCAGCTCGGCGAGTTTGCCTTCCGCTACCACTGCTTGCCCTGGGTCGGTTGCCTGCCAGTCCGTCAGTTCCAGTGACTCCCAATCAGTCGCCACGGCTTCCAGCCAGGCTGGGCTTTTGGAAAGTTTCGGATTAGTAAACCCTTGCAACAGTACCAGTGATTGCAGTGGACCCAGGGAAAGTGACAGTTCGCCCGATGCCTCCGATTCCGCGCTCCACACTGCTCCGCTCATGGCGTCGAACCAGAGGAGACTGTTGTCCGTGGAATCCAACGCAGTATCCAGCATTGTCATCACCGACACCGTGGACTGATTAGCGAAGAAGTGGATCGATCGGCCGTCTTTGAGCTGCCTGCTGTGGCGGCGGATGGTTGTGGGTGTAGCAAATCGAATGGTGCTTTCGATCTCCGCTACCGTACTGGCTATGGAGTGTTGTATACGACCATCGCTGAGCCGTGCAAAGAGCTCCCCAAGTTCATGCTCATCCTCGGCGGCATTGAGCAGCCCGGGTACCCGGCTTGGTGGCGCACCTCGAATGATCAGCTTGTGCGCTTTCCCTAGTTGCTCTTCCACCACACGAGCAGTCTCCACCGGCATTGTTTCGATATCAGTGAGTAGAAGTACCGGTCTCGACGCTGCATTGCTATTTGTGTTGGCTCCCATTAGGCCTTGCTGAAGCGCATGATCGTTGATGAATCTCCAGGTGATGCCAGCGCCATTAAGCGAATGAATCAAAGGCTGGGTATTGCTCAGCCAGGTGATACGTGGGTCTTTGTTTTCTGAAGGCTGCTTTAACAGGGGAATTTCAAGGACCGTATCACCGTTTGTGGTTGGTCGATCACCCGGCAAAAAGCCGTTTGCGAGAAACTCCTTATTGGCGAGCGCGATTGTTTCAAAGGATGTCGGCATCCCCATAAACGGGTAATAGATGTAGGCGTCCACTGATGCGCGGCCCTGACGAAGCAATGCCTGGAGTCGAGTGATATAAGTGTTCAGGTCTGGTGTGACATCCCAGAGCGGACTCTCCGGCCCGATATTTGAAGAAAACGACAGGTTGTAGTTCGCATAGGACCATGGATACCAGCCCAGCTCCCCGAACTGACTGAGATAGACCGGATGGTTGGTTTGATTGTTCGTCCGATAGGTCACCCCGTGGTAGATAATCTGATTGATGCCTGCATAGAGCAGTCTGTCGGTTGCCGCCTTCAGGTGTTTTGGGGCAACAGCGTAGTCGCGGTCTTTCCATACGAAGGATTCAGAGCTCACAGTTTTGCGACCGTACAAATGGCCTGCTGAAGACGCCAGTTTCAGAAAAAGCTCACTGCCACCGGCGTAGAGCTGCTCCGTCTCGGGAATGTGATTCGCTCCCAGAGCGCGAATCACATCGATATCCGAACCATAGCTTTGGGCCCGAGACTTCAGCCCTCGTTTTGTCGCCCATTCGGTTGACGCTTCTATAAATCGCTCGATTAACAACTCCGAACGTAGTTCAAGGAAATCGTTGCGAACACGCTCGTCGTCTTCCGAAAGCCGGTAACGCGGTGCTGCACGGAAGCGAGCGGCATCGCGCAGGTAGAAGTTATCAAGGCCGTCTATAGCAAGCGCAGGCAGAAACGGCCTGAGGTCGTAGCCTTTGCGCTTTTCGAACTCGGTAAGCAAATCGGCCGAGGCCATCACATCGAGTTTGTATTCCAGGCTGTCATTGAAAATCCCCTGAAATGATTGCCCGTAGTATCGATCGAGACCGGTGCGAGTGCCGAATGCGTAGTCGTAGTGGGCGCGTAGACGGTCGCTGTCGAGATGATCGATAACAAATCCTGGTGTTTCCCTGGCTACCAGCACGGGTGGCTCCCCAGATGGTGTCAAGTAAGTGGCAACAACGACCCATTCGCCATCGGGGAAGTGCCATGTGACGGACCCGCCGCTGACCCGATCATCCAGCACAACGATTGATGTTGGATCCAGGCGCAAAGTGTCGGTCCCATCCAGCGGATTCCAAGAGCGTTTCCCGGAGTCAACGCGGCCAGCCAGGACTGACACAAGCTTTTCGTAACCCCGGGGAAAGTTGTACCCATCGACACCTTGCGCGATTTCGAACAGGCCCATGGCATAGGCATTGAGTCCCGGACTGGGTGTCGGCAGCTCGATTGTTGTTTCACCTCCGCCGCGTACTCTTTGCTCGGCGAACTGGTACTCGTACATACCTGCTTGCAGAGGAACCTGTGGTCCGCCTCCGGGCCAGCCGCTGAGGTGATTTAGGTGAACTTGCATGCCGATGCTACTGGCGTGCGACATCAAATCGGAGAGAACTTTGTAGTACCTGGGCGAATCAAACTCGAGAATCCGTTGGCGCGTTGCTGCATCTTCGATGTCACCCACACCCAGACGGAACGGCTGAATTTCAACACCACCGAAGCCTGCTGCCTGAAGTTCATCTAACTGGGCGATGAGTAGCTCCGCCTCTACATCGGCCCCCGGCCACCACCATCGGGCCCAGGGTCGGTACTGTGTTTTTGGATTCAGGACATCCTCAATCGTAAACGGAGACTCGTCTTCGACTTCGATAGGTTCTGTTGCGGTGCTTCGGAGCGGCGGTGCCGGAGCATCAGCGATGAACTCACTGTCAGGTAACGGCAGCGGAGGCTCAAAGACTGCATTCAGCGTGCTGCGTAGCCACAGGCCGCCCAGCACTAGAGCACCGACGGAGAGAAGCCCAAACGCTATGATTGTTTTCTTTAGTAGACGAAACATGTGTACAGCCTGTTTTTGTTCTTCTAAGTATTGGTGAACTCAGTGAAAAGGTCTCCCGTCGGATACAGCCAAGCCAGGTCTCGTGGTGCCTTGAACGGAGTCCATTCCTTACCCGCCTGAGCTAGCCTGTCCCCAACCAGGTACAAGACACTGGCGTTGACCCCCATGCCCGTATGGCTGCTATGCACTTCGACATTTTCACACCGTTCGTGGCCCTGGGACTGCATGCAGGCGCTCCAGTGGCACACGCCGTCCCACCGACTATAGACAGCGGTCATGGGTGTCGTCGGCGGCGTCGGAAGGTCCCAGTTTTCGTTCTCGAACTGTTCTGATTTCGTTAGGTGATCAGGGTTGTGATACTCATAAATTTTGGAAACTCTTGAGCTTCCCCCGCTCGTATCCGAGAACGGACTGCCGAGACAAATCACCTGTTCGATGAGTTCAGGAAACGCCTTAGCGATCTCTCGACCGAATATGCCCCCAAGGCTCTGTCCTACCAGACTGGCTTTCGTGCCGGTACGATCAACGGCTTTGGCGATCATTTGCACCACGCGTTCGATCTTCGCGGGTCTTACACCCATGTTAACCCCCTGGCGCCAACCGGTGACGTTGTAGCCAAGCCCTCGGAGGTAGTTGCGCAGGAGTTTTGTTGAGCGATCGTTCGCAGTGAATCCTGGGATTACAATGACGGGGTGCCTATTCCCCTTCGGAGCGTGTTCAAGAAAGGACTGCGTAGGCGGTAGTGACAGACTCGCCAGCTCGAGTCCGGCACGAAACACTTCGCTGTGATAAAGCGCTGAGCTCGGTTTCGGCATACCCTGTGTCGAAGAGTTCAATGTGGCATTCCTTTTGGTCGGGACTTTTTGTTGTACGGGTGACGATCAGCCACCCTGTTTCGGCTTTGGCTTTGGCTTTGGCTTTGGCTTTGGCTTCGGCTTCGGCTTTGGCTTTGGCTTCGGCTTTGGCTTCGGTTTCGGTTTCGGCTTTGACATTGAGGCTTTTGCTTGACCCGTCACAGTGCTTGAAAGGGCCTTTCTCGTGCGCGCTGGCTTTTTCCGCTGTGCTGAGGGCTTCCCAGGCGGCTTGCGTTTTTGCTTAACATCGGTTGATAGGGCTTTGATCTCTTTTGCAAAAGCCTTCATTAAATCGTCAAAGGCCTGTTCCAGGCAGGAGCGATAAAACGCTGGGTCGGGCATCATTTCGCGACAGGCTGTGACGGCGACGCTGATCTGGCCTGCATAGCTGCCTATGGAATGAAACAGACCATTCCCGTCGACAACCGGGCCTGTGCCCAGTGCGCGCAGGACCTTGGCCCCCTGGGAGTAGACGACGTCTTGGGATCCGGGCACGTTCGTGGTCACGCAGTTGAACACTGGTCGCCCCAGGTTGCGAACGGCTTTCTCCGTCGCGACCCGAGCGCCAAGCATCGACAGTCCCGGAGTCATAAAGCTGACCGCTTCCATCATGGTCTTTGCGCCGACTGCCTGAAAGCGGGCTTTAGCGTCGCGAGTCTCCTGGCAAATCGCCAGCGCGCGATCGCGAGGGTCCTCGATCTCGGTACGAAGTGCCACGTGCATGTCCAGCACAGCGTTGCCACCCACGGGCGAAGAATTTTCGCGCACGTTTATCGGACATTCAGTCACAAGGCTCTCTTCCGGGAGCTCGTCGTGATGCATGAGATACTGGCGCAGGGCACCGCTGCAAATAGCGAGCATCACGTCGTTTACCGTCCCGCCAACCGCTTGCTTGAGCGTTTTGATCGTATCCAGATCAAACGTGACGCCATCAAAGACCCGGTGCGCGGAAACGCCTTTGTTGAACCGGGTGTTTGGTGCGGTCGGGACAGCTTTCAGGTCGCCACGCAGCAATCGCTCAGAGAAATCCCGGAATGTGCTGGCTGAGTTGTGCACGAACGATGCGTACTGGGCCGGCTTGGTCAGCGCATTCAGTTGCGCTTTCGCCAGCAGTGTTTCTGGTCGTGGTGTGGCCTCTGGTTTCCAGCGCGGCTGGTCCGAGGCACCGCCGGTCCAGTTGGCTGCCTCAAGACTAGCTTCTGCGCCACCGGAACCGTCGATACAGGCGTGATGAATTTTACTCAGGAAGGCAAACGACCCCTCCGGTACACCTTCGACGTTGTTAAGACCTTCGATGACGTAGAGTTCCCAGAGGGGGCGATTCCGGTCGAGCGAGCGGGAGTGAAGCCGCGCGACCTGAATACACAACTGGCGCCAGTCCCCCGGCTGTGGCAGCGCGATGTGCCGGATGTGAAATTCAGCGTCGAAGTTTTCGTCGTTTATCCAGTAGGGAAAATCGAGATTGAGGGGTACCTCCACGAGACGCCGGTACGTATATGGCTGGAGGTGTGCGGTGGCGATCGTGTGATCAATGATGTCTTTGAAACGTACGATACCCCCGGGTGCTGTTGAGGGATCGCAAATCGTCAAAGTACCAATGTGCATTGGTTGATGCGGAGCTTCCATGTACAGGAAGCTCGCATCGATAGGTGAAAGCTGCTGCATGGCTTTGCCGCGCTGGCCCGGGGATCAGGCCGCTGTTTTTGTGCGCTTGGCACGGGCAGGCTTCTCCGGCGCATAAAGTGCAGCGAGCTCGCTGTAGTGCTTCTCCAGAGCGCTGTTGGTGTCTTTCTGCAATTGAATCAGGTGCGCGCGAGCCGATTCTTCGAGCTTGATGCCCATTTCGAAGAGCTGTGTCGGCGTTTCGATCTCGGGCAGCTGCTTCAGGCTTTCCAGGCGCTCGTCATTGATTGCGGAGAAGACTTCCGTCTGGCGTTCGCCAAACTCGCGATAAAACTCCTGGTGCAGCTCCCAGGCCTTTGTGCTGAGCTGGCTGTAGTTCTCATAGAACTCGCGTACTTCTTTCATGTGGTCGTCCGTTGTCATGGCTTTGTCTCCTTGTAAATGTTGAATGCCGATACAGTGACGTGTTCGCTTAGCTTAGCTTGCTTGTGGCGCAATTGTGCGATGCACAAAACAAGGTTCATGGTAGTGGGGCGGTGCTGACTGTCAATAGAAATCAACCATGATATTTTATGAGCTGATATAACAGCCTGTTATGTCTTCATCTGAAGGCGGCGGTGATTCCGGCACCTGTTCGCAACAGCCATAAGCCCGTGTTATATTGCAGCGCACAAATTTATACGCATGAGCCGACACATGAAAATGCTTAAGAAGTACCCGAACCGTCGGATCTATGATTGCGATGAGAGTCGCTACATCACGCTCGCAGATGTGAAGGAAATGGTGCTTGGCTACGTTCCGTTTCAGGTGGTGCAATCAAAAACTGGAAAGGATGTCACGCGAGCAACCCTGCTGCAGATCATTGCGGAGTTGGAGGATGATGGTCACGAATCATTGTTGACCAACCGTCTTCTCGAAGAGCATATACGGTTCTACGGTGACCATATGGCGCATGTGATGGGGCCGATTATCGAACGTGAGCTCGTTGGGTTCCTTAAGCACCATGACGCTATTCGAGCGCAATACGTGGCGGGATTAAAAGGTGCTGCCAGCCAGGGTCTCTTTGATCGATCGCCAGACCTCAGTGCGCTCTTCGCTGGTCTGCAGCCGGATAGTAAAAACAGTTCCAGCTGATATCGAATCCGATTACCGCCAAGCGGGCGGGCCCTCGTTACCTCGCTGATCCAATTCATGATCCAGGCGCAATCTAAGTTCCTGGTTCTTGCCGAGTACTCCCTGATGAGTCCGTTGGTTTCCTGCCTATTCAAGCAAGCGTCCGAGTAAAAGAAGCGCAGGTCACTTCCGGCCAACGCCGGTATCCCAGTGCTGCGTGTCCTTAACTGACCAATAAGCTCGCTGATTCCGACCTTCTGTTGCGTCGATGTGCTGACGAATATATGCATCGAGTCGTTCTGACGGAAGGTTAGATCAACTCCCACAAACATAACGATGAGGTTCTCATGCACACACCACAGATTCATTGCATTGACGAAGCAGTCTCCCGGCTCAAGCTGGAGCCATTTGTTCTGCAGTTGGAACTTGATGGGCTCACCATTGTGCCCCCCGAGTGTACAGGGGTAGACATGTCGCTCATCGACGAGGCTTCGCAACTGCTGCTTGAAGATGCAGCGCGCATTACCGGCACTCAGTTTCATCTGGACCATGGCCCGGCTGATGAGCTGGAGTGGCCCGCACCGCCCTTTGGTTTGCATCTGAGCGACATTAAAGCTGCGGGTGCGATCGGCGAGGTCACGCAGTTTCAGCTGCAGTCGCTGGCCAGTCGTGCCAGAGTGTTCCGAGATTTGGTTGTGAACCCTGCGGCCCTCGCCTTGGTTCAACACACGATGGGTGCGCAGCCGAGGCTCAGCAGCGCCAATGCCTTTATCAAGTGGCGCGGTGAGTTTGGATACGGGACCAACCTCGGCCTGCACAGCGACCAGGTGGCGATACCGCGGCCGTGGGGCGCGACGGCGTTCAATGCCAATGCCACCTGGTGTTTGACCGAGTACTCGAAAGCGGATGGTGCGCTTGCATTCGTACCCGGCTCTCATCGCGAGCATGGCTCGCCGCCGGCAGATGCACATCTGCGCGCGGTAGCTGCAGAAGCACCCAGAGGATCACTGATCGTGTTTCACGGAGCGACCTGGCACGGTGCCTATGCGAGAGAAAATCCTGGCATGCGGTTGACCCTGGCAAATTACTTCCGCCATCCCGCTGTGCTTCCTCAGGAGGATCTGCGCAGTGGTTTCGATCCGGAACAGGCGTTGGACTGCAACGATCCGTCGCTTCTGCGCCAGCTCCTCGGACTGGACGACCCCGGCCCCTATGCAGTCAGCGATAACACGGAGCGGGTGAAATTCGGCATGGGCTGGCTTCCTCATGTAAAAGGTTCGCCTCCGGCGTCTCCCGCCGCGAGCGTATGACATTTCATCACGTGATTAGGCGATAACGGCCCAATTGGCCTGATCTGCAAAAAGACTGGCTTGTTCTGCAATCGATGGTACATCCCATATTGCTCTAGCCTGACTTCATAAAATAAGTAAAGGCCGTCGCACACTCATGTGCTAAGCGGGAGGTATTCATGTCGCAAATCGTCATCAATCAGCACACGGCCCTCGGACGCGTTCAGGGCTTGCGCGAATCCGGTATTCGCCAGTTTCTGGGTCTACGATATGCCCAGCCGCCAATCGGTGCATTGAGGTTTCAGCCCCCACAACCGCATACGCCGGGTGCCGAGCTCATAGATGCGACGCGTTACGGTAATCGTCATCTGCAGGTGGGTTGGCCCGAAGAAGTTCTTGCCGGCCTTGAGTGGCAGGGTGAGGAGAGCGAAGATTGCCTGTTCCTGAATGTGTTTACCCCCGATAGCGAAACCGACGAGCCGAGGCCCGTCCTGGTCTGGATCCATGGTGGCGCGTTCATGTGTGGTTCCGGCAACGACTACGATGCCTCCAAGTTTGTACGCGACTACGACGTGGTCGTCGTAACCATTAACTACCGCATCGGTGTTTTTGGATTCCTGAATCTTGAAACTCTCGGGAACGCCCATGCGGGCAGCGCTAATCTCGGAATCCAGGATCAGATCGCGGCGCTGCGCTGGGTGCAAGCCAACATCGAATCCTTCGGTGGCGATGCGTCTAACGTGACTATCTGGGGAGAGAGTGCCGGAGGCGCGTCGGTACTTGCCCTATTGGGAGCTCCGGCCGCGGAGGGCCTGTTTCACAAGGGTATGGCCTTCAGTGGCGCAGAAACGCTTGCGCCGCCGACTGATCAGATGAGTATGCTGAAGGCGGTGCTCGCGACAGACTCCGACGCGGAGTGTCTGGCGCGCATGCAGGCGATGTCAGCTTTTGAGCTTTCAGAGCTGCAGCAGGCCTCAGCAATTTACGTCGGGCCATCGGTAGATGGGCACGTGATAACGCGACCGGCCTGTGAGGCGATCGAGGACGGTGCCGCGGCTTCCATTCCGATTCTTACAGGAGCCACCCGGGACGAGGGAACCATCCTCGCCCCATCTTTCGCAGCAACGGAAGAGCTGGGTTCGATGGTCCTGCTTGGCCTCTCGGCCTCGATCGGGCGCGATGATGGCGCTACTTACCGTGCGTTTCTGGACGAGGAAGTCGCCGACGGAAGCATAGTGGACAAGGTCAGCCGCGCCTGGTTCGACACCTTCCGTTCGAGTGCGCTACGCGTGGCTGCTACTGCCACGCTTATGGGGGCGGGCGGTTGGGTCTACAACTTCGAGGTAGAAACCGAGCACGAACTGGGTATAGCCCACTTCGCCGACGTGCCGTTCACGTTCAACTGGTTAGAGGAAGGTAATCCTGGGTTGTTCGTACACCAGCCTACAGAACGAAACCGCGAGCTTGCTGCGAACTGGTCTCGCGCAGTTGCGACCTTTGCAAGAACCGGATCGCCGAACAGCGCTGGCTTGCCGGAGTGGCCAACCTATGGCCCTAAAGACTACGACTGTCTGCGTTTGGCTGACGAGCCGGGCGTGGTGAGCAATCCCGATGGCCTATCCATGCTCAAAATCTATCGTGTACCAGAGGCCTGACGACGGCCCAACGACAAACGTTTCGTCAACAAATTTTCCATCCCGCGGGAGATAATAATTATGCAAGCTTTCTCGAAGAAAACCCTCGTCGCCGCGATCAGCGTGCTTAGTACTGTACAGGCAGTCTCCGTGGCAGCCCAGAATCAGGCGTCCAGCTCTGACGGCGAGCTAGTCATTGATGAGATCATCGTGACCGCGCAGCGTCGCGAGCAGAGCATTCAGGACGTGGCAAACTCCATCGACGCCATCACAGGCTCCGAGCTCGATACCCTAAATAAGACCAATTTCGAGGATTACATTACCGGGATCGGTGGTGTGGGCTTCACACGAAGCGGCAGCGCCTCGGTCAAGATCGGCATGCGTGGTGTCAGCGCTCTCGCTCAGGATGACTACGCGTTTGGTGGCACCGTGTCGACGGCCGGCCTCTATCTGAATGACGTACCGATTCAGGGTGCCGGTGCCGTACCAGATCTGAATATTTACGACCTGCAGCGAGTTGAGGTCCTGAAAGGTCCCCAGGGTACTCTTTATGGCGAAGGTGCCATGGGCGGGGCAATCAAGATGATCCTTAATCAGCCCAATCTGAATGATTTCGAAGCTAAAGCAGAGGCCACAGTCATCCGGACAGAGAACGCTGACGTCGGCTACCGGGTACGAGGTGCGGTCAATATCCCGTTGGTGGAAGACAAATGGGCAGCACGCATTGTGGGTTCCACCGATAGCAAGCCGGGCTTTATCGATAACGTGGCGACGGGCGAGGATGGTGTAAACGATACCGATACCTGGTCTCTGCGCGCATCGGTGCTTGGACAGGTCACCGATAGGTTTTCCGTTGAGGTGCTGCTATTGCACGACGAGCTGGATCTTGATGCCCTGGGTAACACCCGCGAGGGACTTGGCGACCTCGAGACGGACCTGCTGGAGAATGAATTCAACAACGTCGAGACTGATCTCTACGCCTTGACGCTTAAGTACGATTTCGACTTCGCTCAATTAACTTCTGTCAGTTCCTGGCACACACAGGACCGTGAGATCTCACAGCGCACACCCTTCGGTATAGATGAAGCGCTCCTACCCGGTTTCGGTCTGCCACCGTTTGGCTTTTCCGACAATGAAACTCTTGAAGCTTTCGACGAGGCAGAGACGTTCTCTCAGGAGATCCGATTGGTGTCGAGTGGAGACAACAAGCTCGACTGGTCTGTCGGAGCCTTCTACAGAGATCGCGATCGCGAACTCTGCACCTTTTACGATAGCCCTGCCGCCATTCCCTTCAACCAGTTTGTGACGGCCATCGGTGCGGACGTCCTGGCCTTTCCACCCACGACCTTCAACTGCGAAGTTACGCCCAGCTCCGGCTTTGATCTGACCAACAGAACGGCGTCAGAGGAGTATGAGCAGCTTGCCTTTTATGGCGAGATCAACTGGGAATTCGTAGATAACTTTGAGCTGACTGTAGGCGCACGTTACTTCGATGAAGAAGTCACGTTTAAAGATCAACAGGATGGCTACGGTCTTCTGTCATTTTTTACCGCACCCGAGAACACCAGCAAAACCTCAGAGGATGATGTCCTTCTGAAGCTGGGGCTCGCCTGGACACCGAGCGATGATCAGCTCTACTACTTAAACGTTGCCGAGGGCTTCCGGTCAGGCGGACCTAACCTGCAGGCCATCGTTACAACAGACCCAGAACGCTATCGCAACTTTGAGTCGGACGAGCTTGTGAACTATGAGCTAGGCGCCAAAACAACCTGGCTGGACGGACGGCTGACGCTCAATGGAGCTGTGTTCTATTCCGAGTGGAATGACGTGCAAAGCCTGGTGTTTGTCCCAGCTATCACGAGCGAGCTGATTGGCGTGATCACAACCGGCGGAGATGCGGAGATCACCGGGATCGAGGCTCAGTTGACGTTCCTCGCTACTGACAATTTCTCCGGAGGACTCTCGATTACGGCGCAGGACGCGGAGTTTACCGACCCGACGCCCGAATCGAACATTGTCTCCGGGTCGCAGTTGCCTAATGCGCCAGACTTGACGGCGTCACTTTATGCCCAATACACGCAACCGGTGAGTTTTGGCCAGTGGTTTGGTCGACTTGAATATTTATATGTTGACGAGCAACGGACGGTAGTTGAACCGGTATTCATCGCATCGCCTCCGTATGACGACGAAACCACTATCCTGCCTAGCTACGATGTGATGACGCTGACCCTGGGTCTGCGAGCAGAGAACTGGTATGTCACTGCCTTTGCACGCAACCTGACAGATGAGCGCTATGGGCTCGATTATGGGTATGCGACTGCATTTCTTTTTGGATCAAACCCTGACCTGACTTCAGTGGGTACGCCTCGGACCTATGGTTTAACGGTGGGCTATGATTTCTAGCAAACACTACGCCACGGCGATCGGTCGTGGGGCTAAGCGCGTGCTTTTGGGTGGCCTGGGGCCACCCTTTTTCTGGCGTAGAGACTAGACCGAGTTTTCTCTGCTCATTGCTTCGATCGCCTCGGCTCGCGCCCTGAGGTCTGCGCCTGACAAACCGTTTACGGCGACAATGAATTGGGTCGCGAATGCATTTGCGCGAAATGGAATGGCCTTCTGGTAGGCATCAGAGTGGAAAAAAGCTTTCAGAGCCTCCATGGAGTCAAACCGCTCAATCGCGAGCAAGTTAACGCCCTCAGGCAGGGATCCTTCCAGTAGTTCGGCCGCTTGACCGATTTCGCCACCGGCGATTGGTTCAAGACCGGCTTCCAGCGCAACGGGTGTCGCGAGCCGAACATACTCCGCGTCCATAGGTTGGCCGGTGGTTTTACCGCAAACAATCAGAAATGCGGGTGCGGAACTCTCTTTCATTGGAAATGCTCCAGGTTGCGGTAGGATTTAGTCGTACAGTCCGATCGGTTGGCGGGCCAGTCGCGAGTAATCTGGGCCTTCCTCTCGCCACCCGCAGAAGCTGTCCAGTGCTAGAAGCTGTGCAAAGCGCGGATTGTCAGTAAAACGATCAAATACCTCGGGGTAGCGCGTGTCTCCCCGCCGTTCCTGGGTTGCGACATGAGGCCGGCAGAAGTACGCTGCAAGATTGATGCGGGTGCCTGGGACGTCGCGACGCCATCCGCCGTGCCAGGTATTGCCGTGAAAAATGACGGCATCTCCAGGCGCCATATCCATGGCCACGCTTCCCTCGGGTGGCTGCCACGCGAGGTCGTCGACCCGGCTTGCGGACTCAGGGTCAAACATGATCTCGGTGATCGGTCGACCTTCACACAGCCAGTTTTCCATAGGCGCGGGGTGTCGGTTCTTACGGTGACTCCCGGGTACGAGCGTCAGGGCTCCCGTTTCCGGGCTGTAGGGCGTGAGTGCATAGTTGCAGTTGGCCACGCTTGCTGTTTCGGTCATGCCGACAGGGGCGGCATCGGCGTGCAATGGAAGCGGATAGCCACCTGGGCCACGGAAGTGACTGCCCATTGAAGATAGCACACAGCTTTCGCCGAGCAGATAGGTAATAAGTGCCAGGGGTTTTTCTTGTAGAAGAATCTCCGGGAACACGGGATCTTCAAACAGGAGGTAATGCTGGTAGGTCATCCCATGAAAGTCACTGGTGGCCGCTGAGTCCGGATCGACCGAGTGTCCAACGGCATTTTCTACGCGGTTGAGGATCGCCGCTTTGGCCCGTTCGATGGTGTCTTCGTCAAGCACCCCACGGATCACGGTAAACCCCTGGGTGACAAGCTCGCAAAGCTGCTGATCCAGTCCAAGTCGACTGACGGTAGTGAGTATCCTCTCTCTCGCTTCATCGTCCTTCGTCCGGGCACCCGCGCCTGTGCTCGTTGGGGCGTTATCCGCTCCTGGCGCATCGCCACACGCTTCTTGTTGCTGTTCCTTATCGATGAGCAGACCCATGTCAGTTACCTCTGTGGAGTATTCACTTTCCGATGCTACTCAAAGGGTCTCTCGGGTGTAGGTGGGGATTAACACAGTGCTTGGTCATTTTCGGACGGAGGTATACGATGGTTGGCGGACGGTCGCGGATCAACCTATATGGGGCCGATGCGCTATGCACCGTTGCACTCGTGCGATCGTCTTGAGACTGGACACAGAGGTAAGGTAGCTATGGATCAAGAACGGTTTGTGCCCTCTGGCGCGGTCATCCACCTGCTCGCCGCGCTGCGAGATACCGGTATTGACACCTCTCCTGTGACTGACTCCTTGTCCGGAGACTATCGGCGTCTGCTCGGTGGTAACTCGCGGATCCGGGTCAGCGAAATTCAGCAGGCTTACCGGGTTGCCATGCAGCTACAGATTCCCGAGGGCTTCTGGTTGCGCCTCGGTTGCAGCTTCAGCGTGCACAACTATCACCTGGACCTTAGTAACTGGATTCTGACCGGCCGCAACTTTGCTGAGATCATGCCCAGGCTGCATGAGCTTTACGGTCAGCGTGCGTCGACTCAGGTTCAGGCATTGGAGTTGAACGCATCTGATTCAGACGCCGATGCCGACGGATGGCTAGTGCAGCCGCTCGTCGTTGAATCCTTGATGCCTGGGGCGCATCGCGCCGCCGCCGAGCTCGGCGCAGGGTCTCTGGTGCGTGGATTTAGCAGCCTTCTAGGTGGATCAGACCTCGTCTTCAGGTTTTTCTTCGCCTACGATGAGCCACCATACCGAGCGCTTTACCAGGAATTACTGGGCGATGCGGTGGAATTTGACGCGAGTGCTTCCGAAGTCCACTTTCCCCGCGAGTATTTTTTTCGCACGTTCCCTTCCAGCGATCCGCGTATGCATGAGTACTACGAGAGACAGCTTGATGACCTGTTTCTGAATGCCGATGAGAGCGGCGAACTGATCGCAAGGGTTGAAAACCTATTGCTGCGCAGTCAGCAGGGGTTTCCAAGCATGGCCCAGTTATGCCAGACCTTACACGTGGGCGAGAGGGCTTTACGTCGTGCGCTTAAACGTCAGGGGACGACTTTTCGCAAGTTGTTGACCGAAATAAAAATGAATCGAGCAAAGTACTATCTCGCACATACGAATCTGAGCATCGAAACCGTTGCGGAACACCTGGACTACAGCGACTACTCAAATTTTCGTAGAGCGTTTCAGGCTCACTGTGGTACCAGCCCCAGCCGGTTTCGACGACGCAGTGCTGATCACTCCCTCAACACTTCAAGAGGCTTATCACTTTGAGAAAAAGGCGAGAGGATGCCCGGATTTCCTAGGACATGTCAGGACACGGCGAGCTCTGGCCCGTTTGGGCGGTCCGCTAAATGTCGTCGTTGGGGCTTTTGATTGAAGTCACGGGGTATCGCTTCTACAAACTCGACGTAACGCGGACGTTTGTAGCCAGCAATTTTTGATTTGCACCAGTCAGCGACTTCCTGTGCAGTTAGATCCGCTTCAGGAGCGCGAACGACGAACGCCTTCACCGCTTCTCCCCAGCGTTCATCGGGAACGCCGACAACACAGACGTCAACTATCCCAGGATGGCTGAAAAGAGCGGCGTCAACCTCTGCGGGGTACACGTTTTCTCCGCCGGTCTTTATCAGTTCTTTCTTGCGGCCCGATATGTAGTAGAACCCCTCGCCATCGGTGGTGCAGAGATCGCCGGTATGCAGCCAGCCTTCGGTGATTGTTTCCGCGGTTGCGTCCGGTAAGTTGAGATATCCCGTGGTGATCGTTTCACCTTTCACCCAGAGTTCGCCGACCGAGCCCTCTGGAACGTCCTCACCCTTATCGTCGACCAGTCGACCCTGTAGGTGTGGCATCAGGCGACCGCAGGATTTGGGGCGTTCCAGCTGATCGGGCAAGCCTAGCATTGTAAGCCAGCAACCGGCTTCGGTTTGACCATAGACGAAACGCATGTCCACCTGAAACCACTCAACCAGCTGTTTAATGAACTCGGTTGGTACCGCCCCTCCGCCCGCAATCAGGAGGCGCAGCTTCAGTTTGATATCGAGGCGCCCCAGGGTTTCCAGATACTCAACCGGGAATGACCAGAGGTGTTGAACAGAAACCGCTTCGGAAGCCGTCAGCTTGAGAACCTGCTCGGCGTCAGCGCCCCGCGGAGGTATAACCGTTTTCATCCCGGCCACGAGCGCGCAGAGCAACGTGCCAAAGCCGTGCACATGGAACAGAGGGCTCGTTGATAACAGCGTGTCGCGTTCGCTCACCCCAAGCTGTCCAAGCCAGCTCAGCACGTTCACAAAGTAGCCGCCCTGCGTGTGTTGGCAGCCCTTGGGTTTTCCGGTTGTGCCACTCGTATAGAGCATGAACCAACGATCTGAACGATGGATTTCCGGTAGTTCGATGATCGTTTCTGGGCTTACGCCGGCTGGATAGTCTAGCTTCGCGCCGCGGACATCTCCGGTGGATACGATGACGGGATTCTCTCCCCCGGACTTAGCGAACAGGTCGGCGAACCCATCCGACACAAAGCAAAGGCGGGGCGCGGAATCTTCCAGGATATAGCGAAGCTCTGCCGGAGCGAGACGCCAGTTCAGGGCGAGGAGCGTAGAGCCTGACTTAGCGGTTGCGATCGCGAGTTCGACCATTGCCAGCCCGTCAAGCAACAGAGTTGCCACGATAGCGCCATTGCCAAACCCGTGAGCAACCAGAGCTCTTGCGAGTGCGTCTGTTCGCTCATCAAGTTCTGTAAACGTGAGTCTCGCATTGTCGGCTACCAGCGCCTCACGCCGGGGGAACCGCGTCGCCACGTTACGAAACAGGGCAGCCATGGTCTGGGGGTCTGAAATCTGGTGGTGATGCATCGATCGGTCCTGTGGCCTACTTCAGGGGGTTGTCAGCGCCGCGCTGTAAAGTGCAGGATAGCAAGTGCGAGGCGTATTGCTTTCGCGAATCATGGTTCTTTCATACCTTCAGTTTCGTCCTTGAAGGAAGCTTCCAGTTCAGGAACAAACTCGGTGACGAGCGGCGATACACCGCGCGTTTTCGGAAAGGCAACGCAGAGGTGATGGCGTGGCAGGGCGCGTTCTATGGGTAGCAAAGTGAAGCTCGCCGCCAGTTTCTCCATGGAGCGCCTTGAGGTCATCATGGGAAAATGCGCGTCGGTCGAGTTGAGCAGCGCAAAAATCAGGTCGAAGTCATCCGTGATGTAACGTGCCTTTAGCGGTGGAAGGCCCAATTCGTCGTGAAGCAGTTCGAGGTCACGGTGAAACCACTCAACAGTAGCCGGAAGCACCGCGGGATAGCGCTGCATGTAGTCGCGTGAGAGGCGGGAAACCCGCTCAGCCGGATGGCCTTTCCGCACCAGGTAAGCGAATTTCAGGTCTGCCAGATTCTGGCGCGGGAGGTCCGGCCAGGGTTCGAGGTACGAGGTGGTGCTCAGAACCAGATCGAGTTCGCCTGTCTCGAGCCTTGGAATCACGTCTTTGGGACGGCCTGATGCGGTCACTATGTCGACGTCCGGGTTCGCCCGCGCGAAAGTTGTTAACGCCTCGGTCGCAAGCGAATGATAGGTGCCGGGCGCGACTCCCATCCGCAATCGCCGTTTCGATTGGGTGCGCCCCTGACGGAAGTCATCTTCAAGATCCAGCAGGTCCGCAAGAATGACCTGCGCTCGCGCCACGAGTTTCTCGCCTTCTTCAGTAATGGATACGCCGCGTCTAAGGCGGACAAATAACTGAACGCCAAGGTCTTCCTCGACCTCAGCGATACAGCGCGTGAGCGCAGGTTGCGTAATGGAAAGGCGTTTCGCAGCCGCGGTTAGCGATTGAGTTTGAGCGACCGCGACTACGTATCGGAGCTTCCTGAAATCCAGACGATCTGGCATAGGAAATTATTATTTATTGCTGATAATAGGCAGTACAGATTATGTATAAATCGAAAACAAATCAAGTCGAAGAAACCACGTCACACCTCGTGAATACGTTATGTCCGCTATCTTTGGCCATACAAAACAGTGGTTTATTCGACGAATGGCCACTTGGAGCGATCTGACGGCACAAAGTGTTAGATATAAATACGTATTATGACAATCCACTAAAAAGCATTGGACTGAATGCCAAATGCTGGCCTAACCTCTCTCGGTCCCCTCGGGATACGAGCAAATACGATAACCAATAATGAGTCTGCTATAGGCGGACGTATCGAGAGGCAGCTGGGTGGCTATTTCCTGCATTTTCCTATCGGCTCGTCGTGAACACACGCATGGGTTCGCGGCACGTTCCAGATGCCAGTACTCGTTCCCTGTTGCCGAGTGTGCCTGCATCGTCGGGCAGGAGCTGCCCAATACCTGCCTGCAAGGCCATGTACCCAAGCGGTTGGCAGGTGGAGGGCGGTTATGAGTAAACCAGCGTTGCGTATCGGTGGAGCAAGTGGCTTTTGGGGAGATTCCGCACGAGCCACGCGGCAGTTGCTTGAAGCGCATCATCGAGGTGAGCACCCGCTCGATTTCATCGTTTATGACTACCTCGCGGAGATCACCATGTCCATACTCGCGAGGGCGCGTGAGCGCAACGAGAAGCTTGGCTATGCCGCCAGCTTTCTTGCTGAGGCCATGGTGCCTAACCTTGCATTGATCAAAGACTCGGGTATTCGAATCGTTTCTAATGCGGGTGGCGTTAATCCCGCAGGATGTGCTGAGGCTCTCGAAAAAGCTCTGCAAGAGGAGAGAATCGATCTAAAGGTCGCCTGGGTGGGAGGTGACGATCTGACCTACCGGGCGCAGGATTACAAGGATGAGGCGGTCAAAGAAATGTTCTCCGGCGCGGATTTTCCCGATTTAGATCACGTGCTGAGTGTAAATGCTTACCTGGGTGCATTTCCCATCGCAGCGGCTCTCGACACCGGGGCTGATATTGTGATTACTGGTCGCAGTGTTGACAGTGCGGTAACACTCGGTGCCTGTCTACACTATTTCGGGTGGACATCCGACCACTTAGACCGACTGGCGATGGGGTCCCTTGCCGGGCACATTCTCGAATGCGGCCCGCAGGCTACCGGTGGGAACTTTACGGACTGGGAACAGGCCGGTGACCTATCGCTCATCGGCTACCCGATCTCGATTATCGAAGAAGACGGCAGCTTCGAATGTACCAAGCCGACGGGCACAAGCGGCCTTGTGAACATCGGCACCGTGGCCGAGCAGATGTTGTACGAAATCGGTGATCCGAAAGCGTATCTGCTACCCGACGTAACCTGCGACTTTTCACAGGTAAAGCTGACTGATCTGGGCGAGGATAGGGTGCGTGTTGAGGGGGCCAAAGGAGCGGCTCCTACGGAAACCTACAAGGTCAGCGCTACCTATTTCGATCAATTCCGCGGGGGTATGTACTCTACGTTTTACGGTGGTGATGCTGAACGAAAGGCACGTCACTTTGCCGATTGTGTGCTGGCAGCGGCTCGGAGAGCCCTTACCGAGTACGGCATGCCCGGCTTCTCTGAGGTGTCTTTAGAACTGATCGGTGCCGAAAGTCAGTTCGGCTCTTTTCGGAAAGATGAGGCCTTTCGAGAGCTGGTGCTGAAGCTGGCCGTGAAGCACCCTATGAAGGTTGGGGTGGAAATTCTTTTCAAGGAAGCCGTAGGGCTCGGTCTAGCCACACCTCCGGGCCTATCGAGCTTCTCTGGTAACCGATCTAAAGCCTCGCCGGTTGTCCGGTTGTTCTCGTTTCTTGCGCCGAAATCAGATCTATCCATCAGCATCAATATGGATGGTGTAAGCGTGCCTTTTCGACCGCAATCGCAGTCACATGGAAAAGACGTCACTACAACCGCTGAATCGGTAGAAGAGCCGAAGCTAGCCGATGCCGCCGAAACGACAGGTGCATCAGGCACCAACACGAGCGCGGAGGTGCAGCTCCCTGCCGACGCAATTGAGGTTCCGTTGATCAAGCTTGCCTGGTGTCGCAGCGGAGACAAAGGCGACAAGGTGAATGTCGGTGTTATCGCTCGCAGGCCTGAGTATTTTCCATACATTGATCGGGCGCTTACCAAGGACGCCGTTCGCCAGCGCTTTATGCATTTTCTCGGTGCTACGACGAAAGATGCGAATCCGGTTTGCGGGATTACTGCGGCGAGCGTTGACAAGTACCACCTGCCAGGCGTGCAAGCCCTCAACTTTCTGCTGCACGACACCCTTGGCGGCGGTGGTGTAGCGAGTCTGCGGAATGATCCCCAGGGCAAGGGCTATTCGCAGCTGCTTCTCGAATGCATGATTCGCCTGCCTAAAGAACTCGCGGAGGACATCGCGTGACCGTTTTTAATTCCCGGATCAGTACAGCATCCGAAGCCTTCCAAAAGAACCGCAGCGAGATGCTTGGCCTTGTCTCGCGACTTCAGGAGCTAAACGGGCGTGGAGCAAAAATATCCAGTGCGAAGCGAACGCGCTTCGAAGCGCGTGGCCAGCTTTTACCGCGCGATCGGTTAGCACGGCTGTTAGATCCCGGTATGCCGTTTCTGGAGATCGGTAACCTCTCAGGTTACCTGCTGGACACAGACAACGAAGAACGATCCATTCCCGGCAGTACAGTCATCGCAGGCATCGGCTTCGTTCAAGGAGTGCGGTGCGTCATTGTGGTGGACGATAGCGGTATTCAGGCAGGCGCCATGACTGCCGGCAGCGGTTTCCGGATAGGGCGGGCCGAGGAAGTCGCGCTGCAGCAACGGTTGCCTTTTGTACACCTCGTTGAAAGCGCCGGCGGTGATCTGGTGAAGTACTCCGTCGAAGGCTTCGTGGGCGGTGGTCGGCTCTTTGGCAACCTGGCGAAGCTCAGTAAGGCAGGTATTCCTACCATAGCCATACTCCACGGGTCTTCCACAGCGGGCGGCGCTTACATGCCCGGGTTGAGCGACTACGTGGTCGCTGTAAAGAAAAATGGTAAGGCTTTTCTCGCAGGCCCACCGTTGCTGAAAGCCGCCACCGGTGAGATCGCAACGGAAGAGGAGTTAGGTGGCGCTCAGATGCACGCGACCGTATCGGGGCTGGCCGAGTATCTGGCTGAGAACGATGGCCAGGCCATCAATATGGCACGAGAGCTGATCCACCGTCTCGAATGGAACGATGATTGCGATCCACTCCCGTCTCGGTCTTTCGCGGAGCCATTGTACGACCCAGAGGAGATTGCCGGTGTCGTGCCTTGCAACTACCGCACGCCCTACGATATCCGCGAACTTGTGGCTCGTATCGTGGATGGCTCCAACTTTATGGATTTTAAGCCGGGGTACGGCGACGCCACCGTCTGTGTGCAAGCTGAAGTTATGGGAATGGCGTGCGGCATACTCGCCAACAACGCATCCATCGATCCCGACGGAGCGACAAAGGCGGCTCAGTTTCTGCAGCTCTGCGATCAGGCCAATGTACCAGTGGTCTTTCTGCAGAACACTACGGGCTACATCGTAGGAACCCGCTCTGAGCAGGGTGGAATGATCAAGCATGGCGCCAAGATGATCCAGGCGGTGCAGAACATCGAAGTGCCCCGGATTACCTTCATGTGCGGTGCAAGCTACGGTGCTGGCAACTACGGAATGTGCGGGCGTGGATTCGATCCTGACTTTCTGTACACCTTTCCTAATGCATCCACCGGTGTCATGGGCGGGGAGCAGGCGGCGAAGACTATGTCGATGGTGGTGCGAGGCGGTGCCGCTGAGCGAAATGTACCGGTTGATGAGGACGCACTGGCAAAGCAAGAGGCGTATCTGACGGGTCTCTTCGATTCTCAGTCCAGTGCGTTCTATATGTCCGGACGAGGGCTAGATGACGGCATGATCGACCCTAGGCATACCCGCCAGACCCTGGGTTTTCTTCTCGAAACGGTCCGTGAAGCACGGGCGCGCAGGGTCCGGACAAATAGCTTTGGTATTGCCCGTCTTTGACGCGTCGGTGGCGTTCGTTTCGTTCCCCTACCGCGAGGCAATAAACACATAACCCATTAACTGAAAGGCCCTTGCGGGTCTTGAGCCCAAGAGATCTAACACCATGCTCGAATTACCAATGACTGAACAGATCAAGCTTGAGCACGCCGGAAGTGTGCTGACCTTGTCACTTGATGATCCCGCATCTCGGAATGCGCTGTCTGATGTGATGATTGGGGAGATTCATCAGGTACTGGATCTGATCCGGGAGGATCGATCGATCCGCACGTTGGTTTTGAGAGGTGAGGGGGGCTTCTTCTGCGCCGGTGGCAATTTGAAGGCCTTTGATGCGGCTAAGGACGTTGTCACGGAGGAGCAGGTCGCCCATGGCAATCGAGTGTTTGGTGAACTCCTGATCAAGCTCAACGAGCAGCCGCAGACGGTGATTGCCCTTGTGGAGGGGGCAGCTATAGGAGGTGGGCTGGGGCTTGCCTGCTTAAGTGATGTCTGCATAGTGACACGTGATGCTAAGTTCCGATTAAGTGAGACAAGCCTGGGCCTTCCCCCGGCGCAGATTGCCCCGTTTGTGACTGAGCGCGTTGGCCTGACTCAGGCGAGACGGCTGATGCTGACCGGTGCACGGTTTACAGGAGACGAGGCTTGCGCGCTGGGCATTGCGCACTACGTTGTCGCCGATGCGCAGGCCATGAAAACGCAGTGCGAAGAAGTTCTTGACCAGATCGCCCGGTGCGCTCCTGGTGCCAGTTCGGTTACTAAGAACATTATTTTTGAATCTCTGCGTAAGAGCCGATCTGATGCACTGGATCATGCCGCGCTGGGCTTTGCGCGCTGCATGCTCAGCGAGGAAGGGCGAGAGGGTATCACCGCCTTTGTCGAAAAGCGTTCGCCCGCCTGGGCCGAGATGTAAGGAGTCTGGCGCTATGGCTGCTGCTACCCGTTTTTCCCGAATTCTTGTAGCGAATCGTGGCGAAATTGCCTGCCGGGTATTTCGCACTGCAAGTGCCCTTGGCTACGAGACTGTAGCTGTCTATTCCGAGGCTGATAAAGATGCGCCGCACGTGGCTTTAGCGGATCAGTCTGTGCTTATCGGCCCTGCAGAGGTTGCCGAGTCCTATCTTAACGTGGAGCGCATTCTGGATGCGGCTCGACATACAGGGGCTGACGCTGTACATCCGGGGTACGGTTTCCTGAGTGAAAATGCTGAGTTTGCCCAGGCCTGTACGGACGCAGGCCTCACCTTTATCGGACCACCGATCGAGGCAATACGGCTTATGGGCGACAAAGCCGAATCAAAACGGCGAATGATTGTGGCAGGTGTGCCGTGTATCCCCGGCTATGAGGGTGAGGACCAGCGTGATGAAGTGCTCCTTGAAGAGGCCCAGCTCATCGACCCTCCTTTTATGGTAAAGGCTTCGGCGGGAGGCGGCGGCCGGGGTATGCGAATTGTTGAGGACCACGCTGACTTGCCAGACGTGCTCGCTATCGCACGTGCCGAAGCTCTGACTGCTTTTGGTTCAGATCGTCTGATTCTCGAAAAAGCACTGGTGCATCCTCGGCATGTGGAGGTTCAGGTATTTGCAGATCACGCAGGCCACACCGTTCACCTGGGTGAGCGCGATTGCTCGGTTCAGCGGCGTCATCAGAAAGTGGTAGAAGAGGCTCCATGCCCCGTGATGACGCCCGAGCTGCGCCAAAAAATGGGCGAGGCGGCTGTCGCAGCGGCACAGAGTGTCTCCTATGTCGGCGCCGGCACCGTTGAGTTTCTTCTCGCAGACGATGGCCAGTTCTACTTTCTCGAAATGAACACCCGCCTCCAGGTTGAGCACCCGGTCACGGAATTGGTTACGGGACTCGATTTGGTCGCGCTGCAGATCCTGGTCGCGCAGGGTGAGCGCCTCGAGATAGACCAGCAAGACGTAAAGCTGAAGGGACATGCTATCGAGGTGCGACTCTACGCGGAAGATCCAGCGAATGACTTTTTGCCAACCTCGGGGCCGATTTATCAGTGGCGCGAGCCCGTGGGCGAGGGTGTGCGAGTGGATGCAGGTATCCACAGCGGTGGCGCGGTTTCGCCTTACTATGACCCAATGGTTGCCAAGATCATCGCCAGCGGTCCTGATCGCGAAATTGCCCGCCAGCGTCTTATTGGTGCCTTGAGGGATACGCTGTTGTTTGGCACGCAGACGAATCGTGATTTTCTGATTCAGTGTCTCCAAAAACCTGCGTTTATCGAGGGGCAGGCGACCACTTCCTTCATCGCACAAGAATTTGGCGACGGGAGTGAGCTGATCGCCCAGCCGACCCTAAAAGAGAATGCAACTGCCGCAGTATTGGAAACGGAGCTCGAAGGGAGGCGGCAATTTGAGCGAAGTCTTGGCGTTGCCTCAACGCTGAAGAACTGGACGAGCGCGTCGGTTTACGGGGCTCGCAAGCGCTATGGCACGGGTGGTGAGGCGGTTGTTGATCTCGAGGTTATGCCCTCGGGACCGAATTGCTATCGCGTGAGTGATGGTACAGATAGCCAGACTCTTGAGTTGATCAGTCTTGCCGGCGACTCGGCGACAGTCTCGTTCGAAGGCAAACGTGAAACGCTGCGATACGACCAGCACCACGATCAGCTATTTTTGTCCATCGACGACCGCTACTTGGTTTTCCGTGATGCGCTGGCTGTGGATGGAGAAGCTGATCAGGGTGGCGGTGACGGTGCGATCCGGTCGCCAATGCACGGGCAGTTGGTAGAGTTGAGCGTCAGCTTGGGTGACGAAGTGACCACGGGCCAGAAGCTCGCCGTTGTGGAAGCGATGAAGATGTTTCATGAAATCACGGCGTCGGCCAGTGGCAAGGTCAAGGAGGTCTTCGCGAGCCCCGGAACACAGGTCGCTGCTGAGGAACTGCTTGTTGAGCTGACACTCGATGACGATTGAGGGAGCGTGAAACGGTGGCGCCTTCGAAAGTAACCAAAGCGGAGCTGCATCCCGAGCTTGCACCTCATTACCACCGCCTGCGGGCGATGGAAGCCTTGACCAGGCGCAAATGGTTTGTGCGTCTGGCGAATCGTCTGATGCGTCGTTACATCGCAGGACAGGACGTCGAGGGGCTTAGCTGCGAAGAGCTGCTAGTGCCCTCGCGCTCCGAAGACCATCAGATTCGCGTTCGGGTGTATCGTCCGCTGGAGTCTCAAGGCCCACTGCCCGCCGTACTCTACTGCCACGGGGGCGGCTATCTCATGGGAGTGCCGGAAACGGCGGGTCTCGCGATTCGTCGTCTGATCGCCACTCGCGCATGCATCGTTGTAGCGCCGGACTACCGCAAGTCTCTTGAACACCCGTTTCCCGCTGGTTTTGATGACTGCTACGACACGCTACTTTGGGTGCGTGATAACGCCGCAAGTATAGGCGCTCGCGATGATCGCTTCGTCATTGCAGGCCATAGTGCCGGTGGTGGCCTTAGCGCTGCACTATGTCTAAGGGCGCGCGATGAGGGGTCGCTGAATATCGCTTTTCAGATGCCGATTTATCCGATGATTGATGATGGCCAGCCCCACGACGAGGCTCGGTACACGGACGCGCCCGTGTGGAACTCCCGGCTAAACGAAATGGCCTGGAAGGCGTACCTGGCTGGAGCAGCAGGCCGCGGAGAAGACATTCACTGCTATGCGGCTCCTGCACGAAATACGGATCATCGTGGTCTGCCACCAACGATTACGTTCGTTGGCACCCTTGATCCGTTTCATCAGGAAACGAGGAATTACGTTGCTGCATTGCAAGCGGAGGGCGTGCCCGTTGAGTTCCGCGAGTTCGATGACTGTTTTCATGCCTTTGAGCTGATCACGACCGGCACGCAGGTTGGCGCAGAAGCGCTCGATTTTCTTTACGAGAGTTTCGCGGACTACTTCGATAAATACTTGACCGGGCAGCTTTCGCAGTCTGGTGAGGGCTAGACCGAGGCGAACCGTCAATCCAGACTCTTGTTAGCAGCCAATAGACCTCAAAAACTGACGCGATAGCAGCTTCTGCGACTTGTTTCGCGAGCGGCGTGATCGGGGCATTCTCGCGAACTCGCATGCCAGACCCGGCTTGGACGTGGAGTTTCAGATGCCTGGTGTCAACACCCCGTCCACAGCCGTTGATTTGCGAGCGGCGAGTTCGGCCAAAATCGAGCTGTGTTCGTCACGCGATAGCGAATACTTACGAAAAACCAGGATTGCCAGGCTCCAGAACCCAACGATTGCCAATGCAACAGTGATGCCCAGGGCGTTCAGGGTTGCTTCCGGTACCTCCGCAGCGGCGACGCCCGTCGGGAATTGCACTAGTTGCAGAGTGATGCCTGCCAGAAACCCTCCAAGTCCGGAAGTTGCTTTGAAGGAGAATGTATAGGCTGAGGTATAGATTGCCTCTTGCCGCTGTCCGGTGCGGAGCTCGTTCTTGTCCGTTGTGTCGGCAATCATGGAAATAAAAATGGTCGCCAAAGACACCGCTGCAGCAACCGTTACAGCGGCGTTCAGACTCAGTGCCGCTAGAATCAGGCCTTGATCTTCAGCAGGCAATAGTCCGGTGAGCTTGAGCAGAATCAGGGTTGGGTACACAAGCATGACCATCGCCGCCGAGGCGATGGCGACGGGCTTTTTGTCATAGCGGCGACAGAGCCAGGGCACCGCAGCGAATGAGACCAGCGTTCCTAGCGCAGCGGTAACGGTGAGTCCCGCTAGGCTCTCGGAGCTCAGGCCCCAGAAGTAGGTATACATGTAGAGGCTTATCGCTTCGGTGAACCCTATACCGGAGGCGGATACAAAAATAATAAGCGCTAGCACCATGAACGGCTTGTTGTGGAGTATGTTCGCGAAATCTGTTTTTAAACCCTGCGAATCGTTTGCCGCCAACGAGGCGCTACGTAAGCGGGGAATCAGATGGTGCGTGCCCAGCGCACACAGAGTAATTGCCGCTACGATTGCGATTGCGCCGACAAGTGCAAAGGACTGATAAGCACTCGGGTCCAGACGTCCATCTTCGAATGCTTCGCTCGGGGCAAAGAGCACCAGGTACCCCACGGTGGCAAAAACCAGGCCTCCTAGCCATCCCAGCAAGACTCGGAAGCTCGAAAGAGACGTCCGTTCGTCGTAGTCCGACGTCATATCGGCGGTCAGCGCTGTCGACGGGACAGCGTAGAACGTCATAAAAAAGCGAGTAAGAACAGCCCACGCGAGCATCCAGAGAAACACCGTGCTCTCTGATGTTCCCAACGGCGGGTTGAAGAGGAAATAGAAGCTCATGCCCATAGGAATCGCAGAAGCGTAGATAAAAGGGTGACGGCGTCCCAGACGACTGTTGAGCTTATCCGACCAGTAACCGACCAGAGGATCGCTGACGGCATCGAGCACGAGCGCGGTGAAAATTGCAGCCCCCGCCAACGCTCCGGAGAGCCCGGCGACCTGTGTATAGAAAAAGAGCAGGAAGACATTGAACGCCGTATCTTTCACGCCCGTGGCGATTGAGCCGGCGCCGAACGCAAGTTTCGTGGGGAGTCCGATAGGGTGTTCAGTGGCCGCTTGACTGATTGTCATGGGAGCGTGCTCCATTATGTAATTTTTAGAGATCCCTTAGCGTGCAGCATAGTATCGGCCAAGGCCGCGAGACGATTGCAGAACACGCCAGACTATTGATAATTTAAGCCGCAATGGCGCAACGTGATAGGAATAACGTACTAGTCCGCGGCGAACTGGCTGTGGGACAGCGAAATATTGGCGGCTTGCTAGGTCAGCTCGAAGCAGCGAACCTCACACGTACGGAAGCGCTGGCGATCCTGCGCTCAGTTGGCTTGCCTGAGTCTGCCTACGATGACCCTTCTTTCCCGCTTTCACTCGAAGAAGACTTCGAGATACTGAACGCAATCCGCAAACGCCTGTGGGCTGACGTGTCGATGGAGGTCGGGGTATTTCGCGTGGCATTGGTCACCCGGGCATTCATGTTCGGTGCCCTGGGTCTTGCCTGGCAGAGTGCTCCGACAGTGCTGGACGCAGTAAACGTGTCCATCCAGTATCCGCAGATCAACTGGGGTCGCAGCCGCATGATTCTTGAGGTCTCCCCGCGCGAAGAACGGATCATTTACGAAATTGACCGGGTGCCAGCCGTTTTCAGTCGGCCTGAGGAATTGGCTGAGACGTGCAAGTACGCGTTGTTGCTGGATATCTCGGTCGGTGTGGCGCTAATGCTCGATATCGTTGCAGACCGTTCTTTACTACTTGGCGTGCATCTTCCCTATGCGCGTCCGGGTGACTGGGACGTTGTTGCTGACCTGCTTCCGTTCCCTGTGAAGTTTGATGCGCCTGTGGCGTCGGCGGTGTTCGCACCGGGTTTGTCCAGCCACGTACCGAAGCGGTCCCACCCCCTCAGCTTCAAACTTGCTATGAAGCTCCTGGAAAACGAATCAGCCCTGTTCAGTGATGACGTAGGTTTGCCCGAGCGGGTGAAGCGTTGGCTGTGGTCGGCAACCCCCCCACCAAAGAAGTCCGAGGTCGCCAAAGGTCTGGGCATGGCTGAACGAAGTCTGACGCGGCGACTTGCCGCTGAGGGCGTCACCTTCAATGAGCTCTTGGCGGAGGTCCAGTCGGAGCGCGCGAAAAACCTGCTTTCCAATGGCGCTTTGACGATTGCTCAGGTCGCTTATCGCGTGGGTTACTCAGACCCGGCGGCTTTCACGCGCGCTTTCACAGGATGGTGTGGCGTATCCCCGTCCTCGTGGCGTAAGCGAAGCGACGGTGAGAGCACGTAGGCCCCCTTCCGCTTATAAGCGTTCTGGTGTTGTTTGGACTGGACTTACGAATTGGGCCATATTGGCTCGTTGCATCAAGACTCTGGCCTGTTCTGCCATCGCCCTATAGATTTCCTCTCATCTAGACTCCTGCTTTGAGTACGACTGAAAATTCTAAGAGCACGCCATGGGTGAAAACGAGCACTTCGATGTCATTCTCGTCGGGGCCGGCATCTCGGGATTGGGATTTGCCCATCACCTGAAAACCCAATGTCCGCAAAAGAGCTTTCTATTGCTTGAGTCGAAAGATACTTTTGGCGGTACATGGGTAACGCATACTTATCCGGGTATACGTTCGGACAGCGATCTGTACACCTTTGGTTACCGGTTCAAACCATGGACCGGCGATCCTGTTGCGAGCGCAGATCGTATTCTCGAATACCTGGGAGAGGTCATTGAGGACGACGAGCTCAACGGTCATATCCGCTACGGTCACAAAATCGAGGCCGCACACTGGTCAAGCAAAGACCAACGCTGGACGCTTGACGTGCGCCGGACCGATAGCGATACCTTGAAGCAAATCAGCTGCAGTTTTTTCGTCTGGACGGGTGGTTACTACGACCATGAGCAGGGCTATACACCTGATTGGCCCGGCTTCTCCAATTTTTCGGGACGAGTCATTCACCCCCAGCACTGGCCTGATAACGCTGATCTAGAAGGCAAGCAGGTTGTTGTGATCGGCTCTGGCGCCACTGCGGCTACGTTGATCCCGAACATTGCTGACAACTGTGCTCACGTGACCATGCTGCAACGTTCGCCGACCTATTTCTGGACCAGCGAAAACCGCAATGAACTTGCCGACCGCCTGCGTTTGCTGGAGCTGCCGGAGGAGTGGGTGCACGAAATCGTTCGCCGGGATCTTCTGCAAACGCAGAAAGAGATCCAGTATGGCGCCGAGTTCGCACCCGAAGTAGTTAAGGAAGAGTTATTGTCAGTAGTGCGCCAGCATCTTGGCGATGAAATGACCGAGAAGCACTTCACGCCTCGCTACCGACCATGGCAGCAGCGTATCGCCTATGTGCCCGATGGGGACCTGTTCGAGGCGGTGAAGTCCGGCGCCGCTACGATAGTGACGGATGAGATTGCGTGTTTTACTCCGGGGGGCATACGCCTTAAGTCTGGCGATGAGCTGAAAGCGGATGTGGTAATCACCGCCACGGGGTTCAATGTCCAGGTCATCGGTGGCATTCCCTACACCATCGATGGCGAATCGATTGATCCGACGCATAGCTTTACCCATCGGGGCATCATGCTTTCCGAGTTTCCGAACTTTGCTCAGATCTTTGGATATCTAAGAACCAGCTGGACTATGCGAGTTGACCTGGTCTCCGACTATCTCTGCCGTGTGCTCCAGCACATGGACGCTCGAGATGCCCGAGTCGTGGTACCTCGTTTGCGTCCTGAAGACCAGGGCATGACTTGTCATCGATGGATATCCGAATCTCAGTTTGATCCGGGCTACATTCGTCGCGGAGCACACCTCATGCCGTGCAGCGGCGATTATGAGCCCTGGACGTTCTCGCCGGACTACTATCGAGAAAAGATCGAGATGCCATTGTTTGATCTCGATGACACAACACTCGTCTACCAGTAGATCATCGCCATGAAGTTTGCCGACAAGTTGATCCTAGTAACCGGTGGGGCATCTGGCATCGGCAGAGAGCTGGTGCTGGCCTGTGTAAGACGGGGTGCGACGGTCGCAATCGCTGATCGAAATATTGCCGGTGCACGCGAGACGCAGGAACGCGCCGCAAGCCTCTGTGCAGCGGGGCGCCAATGCAGTGCTCATGAACTGGACGTGACAGAGCTGGAGGCTTGGCGTGCTCTGCAGAAGGAGTTAGAAGGTTTGCACCGCAATCCACTGGATGGACTTATCAACAATGCGGGCATCACGTTCGCCGGTCGTCTCGAAGACACAGGCTATGAGAGTTTTGCAGCTGTGATGAGTGTCAATTTCATGGGCATGGTCTATGGAACCAAAGAGTTTTTACCTGTTTTGCGATCGCGTCCGGAAGCCGTGCTCGCAAATGTGTCTAGTCTGTTTGGGCTGATGCCGATGAAATCCCAGTCGGCTTACTGCGCATCGAAGTACGCCATTCGGGGATTTACGGAAGTGATCGCCCAGGAGCTGAGAGGCACGAATGTTTCCGTGTCTTCCGTACACCCAGGGCACGTGGGAACGGACCTGCTCACCAACGCGCTGGAGAGCGGCAACGTTGTCGCGCAGGGCGTACCGGAAGAATACCTCGGCGCGTTCGCCAGTGAATTCAGTAAGGGCGGACTCACGGCGCCGCAATCGGCCGAAATCATTCTCGACGGCCTGGAGAAGAAGCAGCGACTCATTCCCGTGGGTCCAGACGCTCAGCGAGCGGTCCGGTTAGGACGGCTGTTTCCTCAGCGGTATGCAGACTACGTCAACGACAAGTCTGAATAACAGATCGATGAGACAGGTGGGTGTGGCTGCTGGGCGAACGGCCATTGTGTGTCTCATCACGCTTATCCATAAGTCAATTGGGGGATAGCAAATGACTCTCTCGTCTGAGGGTCGCGCGGCGATCGTCACTGGAGCTGGGAACGGCCTTGGACGCTCCCATACGCTTGAACTGGCGCGTCGCCGTGCGCGAGTGGTCTTGAACACCCTGGGCGTTGCATGCGAAGGGAGCGGCGCGTCATTTCAGGCCGCGCTAGATCTGGTGCAGCAGATTCATGAGCGGGGTGGGCAGGCCCTCGCTCACAGAGCCAACGTTGCAGCATGCGAGCAGGTAACGGACATGCTAGCGCAGGCTATGGATGCCTGGGGTCGGGTGGATGTGCTGTTCAACAAAGCCTGTACTTAGCAAACAGAGAAGTTTGTCAAGAAGGCCCTGATTTAACTCCAGACAACGGGGACTTGAACATGAACGTTGTAGCTGCATCAAACCTTGAGCATTTCCGCGATAGAACACGACGCTGGCTTGAGGACAACTGTCCTATGACGATGCGCACGCCCATGCCTGGGGATGAAACAGTATGGGGAGGCCGCAACGCCGTATTCAAAAATCCAGATTCGGAGCTTTGGCTGCGGCGTATGGCAAAGAAGGGGTGGACGGCTCCGACCTGGCCCAGTGAGTACGGAGGCGGGGGCCTTTCCATGGCTGAAGCGCAGATCCTGAGTGACGAAATGGCGCGCATCAATGCGCGCACTCCGCTCATTAGCATGGGGCTTTGGATGATGGGTCCGGTGCTGCTCGAATACGGCACGGAAGAGCAGAAGCGCGAACATCTGCCAGGGATAGTCCGGGGAGATATCTGGTGGTGTCAAGGCTACTCCGAACCCAACGCTGGCTCGGACCTTGCCGGGCTACAAACTCGGGCTGAAGACCACGGTGACCATTTTGTTGTGAACGGCCAGAAGGTATGGACGTCGCACGGCGATAAAGCAGACTGGATTTACGCGCTGGTACGCACTAATGCAGAGGTGAAACACGCGGGTATCACCATGCTGATTTTCGACATGCAGACCCCCGGCGTTTCTACCCGTCCAATCAAGCTGATATCCGGCAAATCGCCATTTTGCGAGACTTTTTTCGATGATGTTCGAGTGCCGAAGTCAGGCATCATCGGCGAAGTAAACGGCGGTTGGGCCGTTTCCAATCGTCTCTTACAACATGAGCGGGAGAATGTTGCTGCCGATATGTTTGCGGCGGCCAAGCCGGTAGATCTGGGAATCTTGAGCAAGCGTTACGCGGGTGAGAAAGACGGCGCGATCGCAGATCCGTTACTGCGGCATAAGCTGTCGGCGCTGCGCATGCGCGAAGATGCACTGCAGCTGACTATTAAGCGAATAGCCGAGGAGGCTGCCGCGGGTGGTTCGGCCGGCGCGATTTCTTCGATCATAAAGTTTCTCGGCGCAGAACTGAACAAAGATCGCTATGAGTACTTTCTGGAGTTGCAGGGGCAGCAGTCTCTCGGTTGGGAGGGCGACGGATTTACGGAAGAAGAGCTCGAAACCTGCCGCGAATGGCTGCGCTCGAAGGGTAACTCCATCGAAGGAGGTACAACGGAAATAAACCTGAACGTGATCGCTAAGCGCGTTCTGGGACTGCGCTAAGGAGGTCTACGCATGAGCATGGTACTCAGTGAAGAGCAGCAGATGCTCAAGGATATGGCGGCGGGCTTTTTCAGCGCGAAGTCGCCGATCAGCGAGTTCCGAAGCCTTCGAGATACGGGCAATACCGATGGCTTCAGCGCTGCTCTCTGGCAGGACATGGTCGACATGGGATGGGCCAGTATGCCGATACCCGAAGCCTTTGATGGTCTTGGTTTCGAGTTCCGCGGTGTCGGTATCGTGATGGAGGAGGCTGGTCGTTCACTTGCGGCGTCGCCCATGCTGTCGTCCGTCGCTATGGGAGTGAGTGCATTGTTGCTGGGCGGCAGTGATGCTCAGAAGACAGAGCTGCTTCCAAAGCTCGCCTCAGGCGCACGGCTAGTCGCACTGGCTGTCGACGAAAGCGGGCATCACGATCCGACGCAAACCGCAATGGTTGCAACGCAGGCGGGCGACGGCTTCAGGCTTCACGGACGAAAGCGTTTCGTCCTCGATGCGGCTCGTGCTGATCATTTAATTGTTGTGGCGCGCACAGAGGGTGAGGCGGGCTCGACCACGGGCCTAAGTCTGTTTCTGGTGGATGCGCAGATGCCCGGAGTCACTGTCCATCCACGAGCGATGGTAGATTGTCGTAGTGTTGGCGATGTGCACTTTGACCTGGTTGAGGTGACATCGAGCGCTCTGGTTGGGGATCTGCATCAGGGAATGGGATGCCTAGATGCGGTGCTGGACCGGGGCAGAGCTGCGCTGGCAGCCGAAATGCTCGGCTCCATGGAGCGTGCCTTCGAACTGATACTCGCTTATCTCAAAGAGAGGAAACAGTTTGGGCAGGCGATCGGTGGTTTTCAGGCACTGCAGCACAGGGCTGCGAAGATGTTCAGCGATATCGAAGTCTGCCGCTCGGTCGTCTATGAAGCCTTTACCTCGCTTGATGCAGGTCGTGAAGACTCAGCGGCGCTGGTGAGCATGGCGAAAGCACTGGTCAATGACGCTTTTCACAATATCTCCAACGAGGGGGTTCAGATGTTCGGCGGTATGGGTATGACTGATGAGTGCGATATGGGTTTCTATCTCAAACGAGCCCGCGTGGCGGAGCAGACCCTGGGCTCCAGCAAGTTCCATCGTGATCGATACGCGGCACTGAACGCGTTCTAAGGGCCAAACACCCCAACTGTATGAGCGCTTAATACCTAGCTAAAGCGCTCGATCAATACCGCCATACCCTGACCGGCGCCAAGACACATGGCCAGTATTGCCAGGCGCCCGCCACTATCAGCGAGGTGATCCATGGCGGTCAGCGCCATCCGGATACCGGTTGCGCCAGGCGGGTGGCCGATGGAGATACCGCCGCCATACAGGTTGGTCCGTTCGCGGGGAATGCCCAGTTCCGCTTCCGTATGTAGATTGACCACTGCAAACGCTTCATTAATCTCGAAGTAGTCGATGTCGTCTACGCCGAGATCCTGGCGAGCCAGCAACGCCGTGATCGCCGGCACGGGGCCGCAGCCCATGATTCTCGGTGGAACGCCAACCACCTCCCAGTCGATCAGTCGCGCCCTGGGTGCAAGATCTTCACGCTGAGCTGCCTGTTCATCGGCGACCACGAGAAACGCTGCGCCGTCCGTCATGCCACTGGAATTGCCGGCAGTGACTCGCCCGTCGGCGCGAAACACAGGTTCTAGCGCACCCAACTTCTCCAGGGTCGTGTCAGGGCGCGGGTACTCGTCGGCCTCGAAGCGACGCTCGCCTCGTTTGTGGGGCACGCCGAGCGGCGCTATCTGTCGCGCCAGGAAGCCCATGTCTGCGGCCCGGGCGGCCCTTTCCTGGCTGACAAGGGCATATTCATCCATGGCTTCCCGCTCATAGCCGAAGTCATCGGCAAGCGCTTCAGCGGTGCCTCCCATCAGCGTAAGGTCGAAGGGATCGCGATACGCGTAGTCGATCGTGTCGATGACTCTTCCGTCGCCGCGCTTCATTCCCCAGCGGCTGCCTACCAGTGCATAGGGTGCCCGGGAGGTGTTTTCGTAACCACCCGCCAGGGCGAGCTCACTGTGACCGGTGAGTATCTGTTCCGCGGCGGAAACAATGGCCTGAGTACCGGAACCGCACGCGCGCGATACATTCAGTGCGCGGCTGCTCTCGGGCAAACCGCTTTCCAGGGCGATCACGCGACTTGAGAAGTAGCCGCCCTGGTCGACGGGTACAACGTTCCCGCACACGAGATGATCGACTTTCTGTGCATCTAGGCTACAGGCACGCAGGGCCGCTTTGGCCGCGTGCACACCCAGAGCAGTACCAGGTACATCCACCAGGGACTTACCGAAGTCACCGAACGGGGTGCGTCTGCCCGCACATAAAACCACCGGATTAGACACTTCCTTTTGCTCCTTCGTTGCCAGTCAGTATCTGCTCTACGGCTTCAGTAACGCCTATCTGTCCTTCGGCGACTTGTTGAATAAGTTGGGTCAGTTGGGGATCCTCGCGATAAAGTATCTGACGGCGCTGGGCCTCAGCCGCGGCCTGAGCAACCTGGCGGCGGCTGCGAAACAGACGTCGCTGCGCTTTATCGTCTCGAAATTTTTGCTGCGCGACTTCTTGAGTTGCCGAAAGGAGCTCATCGATCCCCTTCGTGCTGTTGGCGATCGTCTTTAACACGGGCACCTGCTGCTGATCGAAGCTGCGCAGTTTCAGCATCGATTTAAGCTGGCGCTCGGTAGCCTCGGCGAGCGGCATGTCGGCCTTATTGACCACGAGCACATCCGCGATTTCCAGGATTCCGGCTTTAATCGCCTGCACGTCATCACCCAACCCCGGAGCATTGAGTACAACATTGATATCAGCAATTTCTGCGATCTCTGTTTCCGACTGACCTGCGCCCACGGTCTCAAGAATCACGATCGGCCAGCCAGCAGCATCCACCAGATCAACGATCTGCAGGATGCTGGTGGAAAGCCCGCCCAGGTGCCCTCGGGCAGAGATCGAGCGTATGAAAACACCATCGTCGTCCGTGTGATGCCCCATGCGCGTTCGATCGCCCAGTACAGCTCCGCCACTGATGGGGCTGGACGGGTCTACCGCGATGACGGCCACGCGATCGCCTCGATCGCGTAGTTTTGTCAGAAGCGAGTTGATCAGCGTGGACTTGCCGACGCCCGGCGGACCGGTTATGCCGATAACGTTTGCTGCACCCGTGTCACGGCGAAGTCGGCGATGCAGTACCTGCCCGATTTGTTGGTTGCCGTCAACAAGACTGATGGCCCTGGCCAGGGCTGCAGTATCACCGGCGCGTAGGCGATCAATCAGGCCGTCCAGCAAGTCGGTCTTGTGGTTCATGGGTATCAGGTGACGATCAGGGGGTGGCCGAAGCCCAGTTCCTTGCGCAGGCACGCAATGATCTCGCCATGTGTTGCGCCTGCCTCTGCGGCATCAATGACGCGTGCGAAGAGGTTCTCATTCTCGTCATTCGCAGCGCGAATGAGCTCGTCAATGGCTGAACCGACTGCGCGCTTGCTGCGCAACTCCTTGAAGGCTCTAAAGTGCTCCACGTGTGCCTGCATGCGTTGTGGATCAGGTCGGCTCGTGGGGATCGCCGGCTCTTCGGCATCATCACGTTGATAACAGTTTACGCCGACAATCCTTTCTTCGCCGCTTTCCACGCGCTCTTGCCAGGCCAATGCCGACTCGCCGATCATGCGCTGCACCAGACCCGCTTCCACCGCCGCATACATGCCGCCTGCTTCATCGATGCGATCCATGACCTTGAGGATCTCCTCTTCCATCTGATCCGTCAGCCGCTCGATGTAGTAGGAGCCGCCCAGCGGGTCGATTACGTCGCAAAGATGCGCCTCTTCGCGAAGGATGTTTTGAGTTGCTACGGCGATGCGTGCGCTGTCATCGGTGGGGCAGGTAATAGCTTCGTCGTAGGCATCTGTATGCATGGACTGTAGGCCGCCGAGAATACCGGCGATTGCTTGGGTGGTTACCCGCGCGATGTTGTTGAGTGGCTGCTGCGCCGTGAGGTCCACGCCGGAAGTTTGAGCGTGAAACTTGAAGCGCCATGAGCGAGGGTCTTTTGCCCCAAGGCGACCCCTCGTTATGCGTGCCCAGATTCGCCTGGCTGCGCGGAACTTCGCAATCTCTTCAAAAAAGCTGATTGAGATGTCAAAGAAAAATGTAAAGCGCGGCAGAATGGAATCTGGGTCCATACCGCGCTTCATGCAGTCTTCAGCGTATTGAATGCCGCTGGCAAAGGTAAACGCGATGGTTTCGGCCGGCGTAGCACCTGCCTGTTGCATGTGTTGGCCCACGATCGACATGGGATTCCAGTTCGGGACGTGATCGCGGCAAAACGCGATGTGGTCAACAAGGACTCGACGCGAGCCGGGCAGCGACAGGCGATAGAACATATGGTTCGCGACAAAGTGTGAGATGTAGTCACTCTGATTCGAGGTCCCGGTGACCTTTTCCCAGGGTATTCCCCGACGGCGCGCCACGCCCAGTACGAACGCAAGTAGAGTGAACGGCGAAGGATCGTTCATGGCTGTGGAAATCTGATCGATGGGTACGCCCGCAAGAGCGGTGTCCATGTGGTCCACGATGTTGACGACAGTGCCACAAGTGCCCAGCAACGGCAGGGGCACCTCGTCGCAGTCCAAACCACGGAAGCCGGAATTGCACGGCAGCAGGCTGATCGCATTGGCACCCAGGTCAAGAATTGAACGCACTCGCTCGTTGTAATCCTGTGGCGTGCCCAGTCCGATGAGCTGGCGTTGAGTCCAGGTGCGGCCGCGGTGCATGGTCGGATAGATGCCGCGTGTGTAGGGGAACTGTCCCGGGTAGGAGAGTTTCTCCATGTATTGCGTATCGGGTTCTTCCGGTGTGTAAAGAGGCTCAACGGTGATGTTTGAGCGATTGCTGATGACGCGGTCACGGGTTCCGATCTGCTGCTGGTACGCGTCTTTCCAGTCCAGCCGCGCAGAATCTTCGGGTTTCAACTCGGTGTCGCTGCGCTGATTGATCGGGTGCTTTGCATTCATACGGCGACTCCTGAAAGGGCACCGAATTTGGCATCCTGGGATTCCTGCGCAAGACGCTGAGCGCAGGCGACGATGTCTTCCTTTTGGGATCCTGGCCCGAAAATCGCTTTTACTCCCGCGCTTTCAAGCAAGGGACGCTCTTGATCGGGGATGATTCCGCCGACAAAGACCGCGACATGCTGCAGATTCTGCTCAATCAGTGCTGTCATTAGATCGGGAATGATGAGGTGGTCAGTCGCGAGTGAACTGACGCCAATGAGGTCTACGTCCTCCTGCATCGCGAGAGCTACCACCGAAGAGATCTCCTGCCAGGGCGGGGTGTAGATCACTTCCATGCCTGCGTCTCGCAGGTAAGCCGCAACGATCCGGCTGCCGCGATCGTGACCGTCAAGACCAATTTTCGTAATCAACGCTCGCAGTGGTGGTCGGTCGGAGGTGAGCGTAGTTGTCATGGGTATACCCTAAAAGCTAACATGTGTTAGGCTAAGTTAGCGATTAACTATCGCTGGGTCAACTCGGCATGACAGTGTTTTTCGAGCTGAGCATTCGGAGACTGCTGGGTCAGGCAATGAAACATAGATGCAGGAGAAGCGGTATCGAGCCGTGACGTTTCACCGATGGGTGTGGTTTGCGTTATCGTGCTGTTGACCGGGTAACAAAGTGCGAGGAACGACCCATGGAGAGCGCCGTGAAGACGCAGCGTTCGCACAACCGTCTGAATGCGGTTCGCGACGCTGGTGCAAAGCTGTTCGCCACGCGCGGGTACAAGGCAACAACGATGCGCGATATTGCTGCGGAATCAGGGATGAAGGCCGGTTCGCTGTATTACCACTTCGCATCCAAGCAGGAGTTGCTGCACGACATCTACGAGATAGCTGTGACGCAGGCACTAGAGAAGCTTGAGCAAGCGATTTCCCAAGGCACTGACCCACGCTCGCGTTTCGAAGCTGCGGTGATATCTCATGTGGAAACGATGCTCGACCAGGATAACTACGCGCGTGTCATGACCGGCGTACTGCCGGTTGATGCGCCCGAGATCGGTGAAGAACTGGTGCGCCTGCGGGATTTGTACGAGGCCCGCTTCCGCACTCTAGTCGATGAATTGCCTCTACAGGATGGGTTAGACCGTCGTATGTTCCGACTCTTCGTGCTTGGGGCGATTAACGACACTCGCACCTGGTATCGACAGGGCGGTAAGTCCCCCGAGGAGATCGGACGGCAATTCGTACGCTTCTTACAGCCGGTGGTAACCGCATAGACAACCGATGTTCGTGGGTGTTTATCTTGATTGCCCGGGTGTCGGTACCGCCAAGAGGAACTGAAAATGCTGCTCATGCTCGTCTTGCTTGGACTCTTTCTAGGGGTCGCGTTGTTCGTCGTTGTGGTGCTCGGCCCAAACGCCGCACTTTTTATCGGCCCCAATAGGCAACGGAGTAGCACCATTCAATCCTGGCCGAAGACGGACGTCGTCAACACTCGGCTTGGCCGTATCGTTGGCCTCTATCAAAAGTCCGCGAATGGCGTCGTTCATGCCTTTCTGGGCATTCGGTACGCACAGCCACCTATTGGCGATCTTCGCTTCATGCCACCCAGGGCTGCATCACCGTGGACCGGTGTCTTCCAGGCCACTCGCTTTCCAAAGTCTCCGATTCAATCAGGGCAAGGGAGAATGGCGTCTGAACCCAATTCCGATGAGCGCTCAGAAGACTGCCTTTTTCTGAGCGTGTATACACCGTCCACTGAGGGCAATCACCGACCCGTCATGGTCTGGATTCATGGCGGCGCGTTCGTGGTAGGCAGCGGCAACGGGTATGTTGGTACGGTGCTCGCTGCAGGGGGGGATGTCGTTGTCGTAACGATCAACTACCGACTTGGCCTTCTCGGTTTCTGCGATCTCTCCATGTGCGGAGAGCAATATCGGGGTAGCGCCTCGAACGGTATACGGGATCAGGTATTGGCTTTAGAGTGGGTGAATCAAAACATCGCCGACTATGGCGGTGATGCGGATAACATCACAGTTTTTGGCGAATCCGCCGGTGGATCATCCGTTTTCTCGTTGCTCTCTACACCGTCGGCGGAGGGGTTGTTTCATAAGGCCATAATCCATAGTGGTATTCACGTTGCGACGCCGCCCCATGACTACAGCGAAGCGCTCATGAAGCATCTGCGAATACAGGATCGTTCGAGATTGGCGGATGCTTTGCAGAGCCTTGATGCAAAAACCATCCTCCGGATCCAGAACAAGATCGGTTTTTTTGCTGGGGGAAACATCGATGGTGTCGTTGTAACTCAGCACACGAGAGACGCGCTGAAGAAGTGTGCGAGCCGTGGAATTCCAATCATCGTTGGAACCAACAAGGACGAAGGGAGCCTCTTTACGCTGATTTCCCCGCGGATAACATACACAGCCACCCTCGCAACGGTTGCAGACATACTCACAGAGAAAACTGCGGCGCAGTCGTACCTCAGAACAATGAAAGATGCCTTTCCAGGATTGGGCCTTAGCAGTTTGCTTGCTGAGTTATGGACGGACATGTTCAGGCGCAGTGCGTTGTGCGCGGTGGAATGGGCTGCAGCTCAAAGTGGGAACGTTTGGCTCTATAGATTTGACGAGCCGGTGCAGGTGGGTCCGCGTTTCCATGAATTGGGCGCGACACACGCAGCCGAGATAGAGTTTACGTTCAATAATTTTGCTCGCACCGATCTCTCCGATCGAGGGTTGTGGTACCGGCGGAATGATCCGGCGATTCGAGAACTTGCAGATGCCTGGTCCAGTTTAGTAACCAGATTTGCGGCGACTGGCAAGGTGGGGGACTCGGCCTTACCTGAGTGGCCTAGCTATAACCAGAACGACAAGTCCTGCCTGATCCTAAAAAGAGATGCGCAGATCGAGCAGAACCCCGAAAAGGAACGCCTGCGGCGTTGGTCTGAGATCGGGCTGAAGACTTCTTGAACCTGTATTTCCAGTCTTGAAGCAGAGGCGATTTCACCGAACCAGCGCGACGATGGTTTAGACGTCCTTTTCATCGTATCTCTATCGACGCGCACTAAACCGAACTTCTTCTTATAGCCATCCCACCACTCGAATTTGTCCATAAATGTCCAGTGCAGGTAACCGAAGATTGGAAGCCCTTCGTTAATCGGTGCATGGATGTATTTCAGAGACTCGCAGACGTAGCGAAATCTGTCATGCGGGAGCGGCGCATCGTCTCCAGATGGAAGCGGCCGTCGTTAGCTAGTGAAATGCCATTAGCTCAACGGTTCCACGTTCGCTACGTTGTCCAGGCCGAGAATTTGCTGGGACGCAGTCCCCAGCTCGTTGATGAGCCATTGTTTGAGGCGACCTGCACTGCGCTCATCGCTCACACCGGGCCTTGCAGACAACTTGAAGCCAAAGCCAAGCGGCAGGGTAGTTCAAATCGGGCAGGCCAGTTGTCCAGGGTCAAGGTACTTTGATGCCAGCATATGTCCGCCGAGCGTCACGCCTGCATTCTTCCAGTGTCGGCCCAACGGAAGTTCCAGACCGAAGTGGGATACGAGGTGGCCGCGCAGCGACTGCGGTCGAAGACCCGAGAATCGCCCTTAGGTGATTCGAGCTCATTTTTTACGGACTAAACTCATCGTCCACATCAATAAAGAAGTGGTGACTCACGGAACCAGCTAGTCTCGCCTGTAGGTACGGTTAGTACTCTGGGTCTTCCATAAAAGCTTTAGCGGAATCCCGATCGGGCCAATTAATCATCACAAAAGCCGCGGGGTCTTTACCCTCGCCCTCCAGGCGCTCGAACTGCATAGTGCGCGCCAGGTACTCACCACCATGTCTCTCAACGATAGCGCCCACCGACTCCACGTAGCTTGGAATCCAGTCTTCGGATGTTGGGGTTGAATGTATTACGGAGTAAATGGGCATTTTCGGGTCTCCTTAGTAATCGATGGAATCAACGCCTGCAGGATAAAGTGACAGGTAATCGAACCCTAGAAACCCAAAGTTTTGCCCATCCTCGTCTCAATAGCACCAGAGAAAACGTCACTGCGACATTAGATAAGCTATCGCATAAGGTGCCCTGCGGCGGGATTAACGAAAAAAGTGCTGTGGTTGTACTCTATGACGTCCCGCAATTGATCTAGCAGCCGATCGCGGAACTTAGCAGCAGCCGAAAACGGTTTGACAGAACTTTGCCATACCAGTTTGACGCCTGTGCGCTGGGGCAACAAAGGGCCGAACGGGCATATCAAGCGTCCAGAAGCCATTAGCATCGAACTTACCCCTATGCCACCCAAGAAGACACCGACATTGTTTAGTGCTGCGTCATAAATCTGCTCGGTGTGCGAACCAAATTTGATAGTCTTTTGGTCATGATTTGGCTCTGCGGCAGCGGCGGCAAACCAGTCTCTCCATAGTGGCACTTCGGGCACGTAGCTAGGGTACGTTCGCTCCAGCAGGGTAGCCCGGCTTAAATTACTCGGACTCTCGATAATGCGGATATCAATGCGCGACTCGTAGAAGTCAACCACCTCGAAGCAGGCAACGAGGCGAACGCTTAGATGGTGACTTGACTCGAGAAGGTTGGCCAACTTGGGCGCCGGCCACTTGGAGGCAAAAGGTGGGCCGGAGGCGACCGCCAGGCAGTGGTCGATGACTCAGCAATCGGTTTAGTGTTTTCGGCGCCTTGCTTGGGTATCGGGTCCAGTCATGACATGCGTGTGGAGCGAAGCCTCATTCCCAAGTACCTGAACTTGAGCATGTCTAAGCCAAGGGACGGGGGAGAACAACTAGCGTGACCGGTGTACGGACCTCGCGGAACGCGCTTATATCTGAGCGGACAGGACGCGACTCCCACAGTCGGCTTCGACAGCTTTAGCAAATTCGAAGGCGACCTCTGACAGCGGCGCGCCAGGAGCCGGGCCGAATGTCAGCGGTGCGGCTGCAAGCTAAGTTTTAAGCAACTGCGGTGTGCAGCCCCGTGTCAGTAGCTTCGAGATTCTCTTTCAGTTCTTCGATTAGAACTGTCGCAATACCCAGCTCTTTCTTAACCCAGCTAGTAAACAGACTCGCGTGCTCAGACAGCGGCATGCTCTCGTGGTGGACCACTCTAAACGCCGATCCGACTCCCACGACCGGGCCAAACGGGCAGACCAGCTCGCCTTCCATGACGTGGATCGAGCCAGTGATTAACTCGCCAAGCACGATGCCCGCGCCTGCCCGTGCCGAGTCGAGGGCCTGATCACAATGAGTGCCGAAGTCGACGCTGCGCTGACGCTCCGGGCGAACTGAAAACGCGGCCCGGTACCAATCATCCCAGGTTGCTGCGTCATGCATTAGGTCGCCAAAGCTCTTTTCGAGCAGCGTCGCTTTGATCAAATCTTCATGGCCCAGAATGTTGTTGTCTGTCAGGTAGCGTTCGGTCGCTAACGGCGCTCGATGCTCCCAAAAGGGTTTTGATGGGACCATCCATTCATCAACGGACGCACCGATACGAATACCAACGTCAATCCCTGAGGCCACATAGTCGACCTTGTTCACATCTACCGATAAGCGGACATCCAGCCCTGGATTCTGAGCGATGAACGTTCCGATGCGCGGGGCGAGGAATTTTGCCGCGAAGGGTGGGGGGCAGGCTATGACCAGGCACTCTGTTCTCTTTGTGTCCGTGAGATCAGCAATAGCCCGACTGATACCGAAGAACGCCTCGGTAAGTGATGTACTCAGGCGACGGCCCTCTTCAGTGAGTGAAATCTTCCGGTGTTCTCGTCGAAGCAGTTCAATATCCAGGCTCTCCTCCAGCTTTTTGATCTGCTGGCTGACAGCTGAGGGCGTCACGAACAACTCTTCCGATGCATCGGAGATAGATCTGCATCGAGCGGTCGCCTCGAAGGCCCGCAGGGCGTTCATTGGTGGTAATCCGCGCAGGGGCATAGGCAGGTCTTGTGAAAAAAGCCGTAGTATATCTACGGCTGTATCTTTGAATCAGATCAGCATCTGCTAACCGCTGAGGCCTTATTCTTTACAAATCGGCGTCCATAACGTTGACCCAGGCGGATACGAAGTCCTTAACCAGAAGTTCACCGGCACCGCGCTGGGCGTAGTACTCGCTAATCGCGCGAAGCTGCGAATTCGACGCAAAAACAAGATCAACCCGTGTTGCCGTGTAGCCTGCAGCGCCGGTGGTGAGATCTACTGACTCAAAGAGCCCGTCTGCCCCCTTAGCTGGCTTCCACTGGTACCGCATGTCAGTCAGATACGTGAAGAAATCATTGCTCAGTTTGCCCACGCTCTCAGTGAACACGCCGTGATCGTTATCAGCATTGACGCCCAGAACCCTAAGGCCACCTACAAGCGCGGTCATCTGCGGAGCAGATAGGCCCAGCAGTTGCGCGCGATCCACCAACAGTGCTTCTTGCGGCATTGATGTAGAGCCAGCGGCAAAGTTACGGAATCCGTCGACGACTGGCTCCAGCACCGCAAAGGAATCGGCGTCCGTCTGTTCCTCGAGCGCATCGACGCGACCTGGTGTGAAGGGCACTTCTACTTCGAAGCCTGCAGCGGCTGCGGCCAGCTCAACGCCAACGCTCCCGCCAAGCACAATCAGATCCGCTATGGAAACACGGATGCCGTCGCTCTGAGCCGTGTTGAACTGGTTCTGAATCTCAGCGTACTTCGCCAGAACATCGCCAAGCACCTTCGGATTGTTGACGGCCCACTCGGTCTGAGGCGCAAAACGTATGCGCGCGCCATTAGCGCCGCCGCGCTTATCGGAGCCGCGATATGTCGATGCTGATGCCCAGGCTGTTCCAACAAGCTTCGGAACACCCAGCTCTGCGTCACGGATCGCGGCTTTAAGCTCTGCAACGTGGATGGGGCTGATCGCAGGGTAGTCTGCATCCGGAAGCGGGTCTTGCCAGATGAAGCTTTCCTCGGGAACTTCGGCGCCGAGATAGTGATCTTTTGGCCCCATGTCCCGATGTGTCAGCTTGAACCATGCCCGACCGAAGGCGTCTGCAAACTCGTTCGGATTGTCATGGAAACGCTTTGAAATCGCGGCGTAGTCTGGATCCATACGCATGGCCATGTCGGCCGTCGTCATCATTGGTGCATGGCGCAGGTCGTCTCGATGGGCATCGGGCACCGTACCATCGCCGGAGCCATCAACAGGGACCCACTGGTGAGCGCCAGCGGGACTTTTCGTCAATTCCCACTCATAGCCGAACAAGGTGTCGAAGTATCCGTTGTCCCAGGTGATGGGGTCCGGAGTCCAAGCGCCTTCAATGCCACTGGTTGTGGTGTCACTACCCAGACCTGTTCCGTGGGCATTCTTCCAGCCGAGTCCTGCCTGCTCCATCGGCGCTCCCTCGGGCTCCGGGCCGACTAGTGCCGGGTCTCCGGCACCGTGTGCCTTGCCAAAGGTGTGGCCGCCGGCAACGAGCGCTACCGTCTCCTCGTCCCCCATGGCCATCCGCGCGAAAGTCTCGCGGATATCGCGAGCGGACGCGATCGGGTCGGGATTTCCGTTCGGGCCTTCGGGGTTCACGTAAATCAATCCCATTTGTACTGCGGCCAAGGGATTCTCGAGATCGCGGTCGTCCGTATAGCGCTCATCACCGAGCCAGTCGTGCTCCTTGCCCCAGTAAATGTCGGCTTCCGGCTCCCAAACATCCTCCCGTCCGCCGCCGAAGCCGATCGGCTTGAAGCCCATGGATTCGAGCGCGCAGTTGCCGGCGAAAATCATCAGGTCAGCCCAGGACAGACTGTTTCCATACTTTTGCTTGATCGGCCAGAGGAGGCGGCGGGCTTTGTCGAGATTCCCGTTGTCCGGCCAGCTGTTGAGCGGCGCAAAGCGCTGGCTGCCACTCCCTGCGCCGCCACGACCATCCCCGGTGCGATAGGTGCCGGCGCTGTGCCACGCCATACGAATGAATAAGGGACCGTAGTGTCCGTAATCGGCGGGCCACCAGCCCTGGGAGTCGGTCATCAGCGCCAGTAGATCCTGGCGAACCGCTGCGAGATCCAGGTCCTCAAACGCCTCGGTATAGCTGAAGCCGTCAGGCGTGGGGTTACCGCGCTTCGAATGCTGGTGCAACACATCAAGGTCTACAGCCTCTGGCCACCAGTCGGTATTGGTAGTGCCTATTCCGGATTCACGTTTTCCTGCCATTCCTGCGAAAGGGCACTGGGCCATGTCGTTCATATCATCTCTCCAGTTATGAGGAAGCCGGTGGTCATAAAGACCACTAATAGGGCGCCGCTCAGTTGCGGTGGTGCGGGTAGAGGGAGATCAAACCAGCGGCATACGGCGCCCAGCGTCAGACCAAGTCCAAGACCCGCAATTTCGTTCAGAGTAAGTAAATCCATGAGTTCAGCCCGTGGGTCCCCCGCAGTTTTGTTTGTTGGAGCACTCTCGATGACTGGCGAATCGATCGGTCAGCGTATAACCCACAGTCATTGCCACCACTAGCAACGCGCCGATAAACACGGGCGGGGCCGGGAGCGGTAGCTCAAGCAGGGCGCACAGTGCACCGAGTGCGAAAGCGAGAAGAAATCCCAGACAGGTTTTCATATTCATCAAAGGTGTCCTTTGCTTATTCAGGAGGCTGCGCGTTTGGCAAGGGGCGCGTAATCAGTACTGCGACAAGAACCAACGCAGGTAGAGCCATGGAGGCGAGCCCCAGATACTTCTGCATGAAGGCGCCCATGGCGCAGCCCAGCGCGAAGAAAACCACGAGCAGCAAGGGCTTACCCATGCTTTTTGCTGCGTTTGAATCCTTCGCGTACCTTCCGGACATGCGGTTTCCCAGGGCAGAGGCTACCGCCGTCACATTGCCTGTCATCACGGTAAATGGAGGATTCAAGCGGGCGTCCAAACGCTGTACTGCGTTCAGCAGTCCCATCGATACCACCAGAATCAGACACACCCAGGTCGGCTCAATCGGTGTTGCAAACGCCAGCGCTGCAGCTCCAGCGGTAAGGGCAGCGAAGAGCCACAGGAGTGTCTGTGCCCTGGCCCAGGGATAGCGGGCCGAGAGGACCGCCGCAAGCATTGCGGCAACGAAAAACACCGGAAAAGACACTATCTGAAGACCAACCGCGTCGCCGTGAGCGACACTCGAGTCTGCTCCCAAAGCCATGCCGATCAAGACGAAGTTGCCTGTTACATGTGCGACAAAAAGACCGCCCATGTAGACGAAAACCGCCGTGTCCACATACCCGGACAGAAACGCCAGCGCCGCTGGTAGCACGTACAGAGAACCCTTAGCCACGGGCTGCTTCTCCGCCTGCGGACGTGCCAGAGGCTACGGCAATCAGAATGAATGCGCCGATCAGGCCCATATGCTCCAGAAAAGTGGCCAGTTGGTGAGCCTGTTCTCCCGGCGCTGCTGCCCAGAACGCGTGGGCGATCAGAGTGGCGGCAAGTGTAAACCCTGCAAGAGCCAGGGAACCGATCCACGACCACCATCCGACGATGACAGAGAGTGAACCCAAAAGTTGCACTGTGATTGTCGCGACGGTGGCAAGGGTCGGTAAGGGGAGGCCCAAGGCCTGCGTTTCGGCAACGGCTGCTTCAAAATGTGTGGCCTTCTGCAAACCGCTGACGAGGAATGCGCTACAAATGAGAATTCGGGCTGCCAGGTGGGTCCCTGGCGCTTCTAGAAACTTCTTTAGACTGGGCGGCACAAAAAACTCCTAGAATGCAAAGCAGGAACAACCCAGAGCGCCCCAGAAAGCGTTCTTGTCCTGGACCGGTATCGGGTTGTTCCACGCGATATGGTGGTGATGTCCGTGGAGAGAGCACGCTGATGCGCAGGAATCCGAACAGCTGCGATTCTGCATCGGTCGAGGCCGCTCCGCGGGGCTTGGAAAAACGTTGTTGACCGCCCAATCAGGACTTGCAGGTGGCGGAGGTAGATCGTGATTCGAGAATTCCTCGCCAGCAAAAACCACCTGGCCACCGACCATGGTCAGCACCGATGTAATGTTTTTGAGGGCTTCCTCCTCTACCGTCATCATGTCGGCCGAGAGCACGGCAAGATCCGCATACATACCCGGCGCTATGCGGCCCTTGCGGTCCGCCTCGCCAGAGAACCATGCTGATCCTCGCGTCCAGATAGTCAGCGCCTCTTCTCGGGATAAGAGGTTTTTCTCTTCAAACAGCTGCAAACCTCCAACCGAGCGGCCGGTCGTCAGCCAATAGATCGCCACCCACGGATCATAGCTGGCGACACGGGTAGCGTCGGTACCACCGCCAACGGGTACGTCACGATCAAGCATTTCACGGATTGGCGGTGTCGCAGTTGCACTCTCCTTGCCGTAACGGTCGACAAAATACTCACCCTGAAATGCCATGCGATGCTGGGTCGCGATACCGCCGCCAAGGGCTTTGACACGCTCGATGTTTCGGCCACTGATCGTCTCGGCGTGGTCGATGATGAAACGAGTTTTGAAGGGAGTTCGGCCGTTAATCCGCTCAAAGACCGACAGGAATCGGTCTATTGATTCATCGTAGGTCGCGTGGATTCGGAAGGGCCACTCATTGTCGGCGAGTAGTTCAACAACGGTCTCCAATTCTGATTCCATCGTCGGCGCTAAATCCGGCCGGGGCTCCAGGAAGTTCTCAAAATCTGCCGCAGACCACGCGAGATTCTCACCTGCACCATTCATGCGTAACATGGCGTCACCGGCGCCGGGTGACGTCATCTGAACCCAGCGCTCGTAATCGTCAAGCTCCTCGCCCGCTTTTTGCGCAAACAGGTTGTAGGCGATCCGTACTGTTAGCTGACCGTCCTCGTGGAGGCGCTGTATTACTTCATAGTCTTCGGGATAGTTCTGCCCGCCACCCCCGGCATCATTCACCGAGGTCACGCCAAGGCGATTCAGCTCTCGCATGAAGTGCCGTGTAGAGTTGATCTGGTCTTCGATGGGCAGCTTCGGACCCTGAGCCAGAGTTGAGTAGAGAATCAATGCGGAGGGTCGCGCCAACAGAAGGCCTGTCGGATTGCCATCGGTGTCCTTGTTGATTTCGCCGCCGGGCGGATTGGGTGTGTCCTGGTTTATCCCCAGTACCCGAAGGGCCGCGCGATTCAGCATCGCGCTGGAATACAGATGCAGTATGAACACTGGCGTGTCCGGCGCCGCTTTGTTGATTTCGTCCAATGAGGGAGGACGGCGTTCACGGAACTGGAATTCAGACCAGCCACCCACAACGCGAACCCACTGCGGCGCCGGCGTCCTTTCAGCCTGGATCCGGAGCATTTCCAGAGCGTCGGCAAGGCTGCCAACGTTCTCCCAGCGCAGCTCCATGTTGTAAGACAGACCGCCCCGGATCAGGTGCGTATGGCTGTCGTTCAGGCCGGGGATGACTCTGCGTTTACCGGCATTGATGAGTTCTGTCTGGGAACCAGCCATCGCGAGCATGTCTGCGTCGGAACCCGTAGCCTCAATAACACCGTCGGTGATCGCTATGGCCGTGATGACTTCAGCGGATTCATCGAGCGTGGTGACGCGAGCGTTGTGAATGATGGTGTCTGGCACGGCGTGCGCTCCCGTGGATTGAAGACTTGCTGCGCATAGTCTTCAGTACATGCGGGCGAGCTACAAACTAGAAGATCTGAGTCTCGTGTTAGCTTTTCTTAAGCTAAAGCCGATTTAGTTTGGCTAACGCAGGGTGAAGAACTTATCGCGTGTCAATCAGGTGTTGTTGGCGCAGCATGTGTACATCTCACAGCGGCAACGCGCCGCTACAAGGCAGAGGACACAACTATGAATTCAAGTTTACGTAAGGCCGACGATCGCGGCGCAGCCGACTTCGGATGGCTCAAGAGCGCGCATACCTTCTCCTTTGGCCGTTACTTCGATTCGCGCCATATGGGCTTTGGCGTCCTGCGCGTCATTAATGAAGATCGCGTAGAGCCTGGCAAAGGCTTCGACAAGCACAGTCACAGCGATATGGAAATCCTGTCGTATGTTGTTGAGGGCGAACTTGAGCACAAAGACGATATGGGCAACGGTTCGATCATACGCCGTGGCGACCTGCAGCGCATGTCTGCGGGAACCGGGGTAACGCACAGCGAGTACAATGCCTCGAAAACGGAGCCCGTGCACTTTCTTCAGATCTGGATCATCCCGGAGCAGCGCGGTATCGCGCCGGGCTACGAGCAGCGTCACTTTCCCCTGGAAGGTCGTCGTGGAGAGTTACAGCTACTTGCCTCCCGCGACGGCCGCATGGGGTCTGTTTCTGTAGCGCAGGACGTAAACATCTACTCAACGATCCTCAGCGCGGGCGAAACCGTGGCCACGCCCCTGCGTCCCGGGAGGGCCGCGTGGATTCAGGTCGTCCGCGGCAATGTTACGGCTAACGCCGAACCGCTCCAGGCGGGTGATGGTTTCGCTGTTTCGGACGTCCACGCGATTGAGCTGACCGACTCCAGCAACGCAGAAGTCCTGATCTTTGATATTCCCACCGAGGCGTGACGAGGATTCACGTCTCTGAGGAACCGCATTCAAGGAGCGAACCCCACGAAAGAACCCACACGTTCAACCCCGGAAAACTGCCAGCTAATCACTGTCGATTATTAACCCCAGATGGCCTTCGGCGTTCAGTCCATCGATCGCCAGACCCTTAAGAACAACGCCGTAGCCCCGGTTAAGGCGACCAAGCTCTACAACATCCCCACGACGGTCAGGACCTTGCAGCGACGTCTTTCTCTGGCGACACCTAACCGGAAATCCTGGAAGTCTTCCCGGAGCACGCGCTGCTGGAGCGTGCGTCCATGAACTCCCCGGATTATCAGGGCGCGCGCGATGCACTTGCAGCGAACGTCCAGAAAAATTGCATCGCCGCAGGCCTTTGGGCTGGGGTGTGCAACAAGTACCTGAACGATCTGGGACTCGGTAAATCTGGATTTGCGCCTATCGCGTTCTCCTTGCCATTCAGAGTATGGCGGAGAGCGTCCGTTTAGCACCGAGCTAAATCAGGGGATACTTACACTGCCACCGCTATATTCCCCCCAACCCGATGTGCCGATTGTCGGCTTCGCGCGGCTGCCGCGGGGTAACGACCCGGCCGCTATGCCACCGCGGGTTTTTCCTTACGCTGTGGCCCATTGAGGCGACGCATGATCTCTGACAGGCGAGTCCAGCTCTGCAGGGTGGCGGGCAGCGCCAGGGCGCTGTCCACAAACTCCCAGGAATAGCTGATGATTGAAAAGATGGTGCCAACGCTGGCCTCGAGCTGCGTAGTGGCGTACCAGAGATTGAACAGAATCAGCGCCAGCAGAAAGATGAACACCGAGCCGTACAGCAGCGACTCCGCGTCGGACAGGCCCACTTCGAGCCGGCGCAGCCTTAGCAGGTGGGCGTGAAGCGGTCGGCTCCTGCGCTGCTCAATCACGCTCACCTGTCGCTCCATTTGCTGGTTGAGCCCGTTGTTGAGTCGGTAGAACCGGCGGTGGAACAGAGCGTAGATCGCCATCATGACGATGGTCACCGCGCTGCAGGCAAGGGCGAGTCGGGGTGAGAACGCATACAGCACGATGATCGCAATCACCCATTGCACCGCCGCTGCCATCGCCTCCGGCAGCAGGTGTTCCAGGAAGTCCACCAGTTCTCTGCCCATACCCAGGCGGGCATTCTGCGCGGAGACCGGCAGGGCCCGGCAGCGCCGGACCAGGGCATTGCCCAGCTCGACACGAATCGTGCCGTAGACCCGTGTGTCGTACAGCCGCCGCAGCACGCTGACAACGATCAGCGCCGCCATCAGCCCGCTCAGCTGCCAGAAAGCCGCGAGCTTGTCTGCCATCAGGCCATCGATAGCGAAGCCAATTGATAGCGGCATCAGCGCCATCAAACCGGTCTCACACAGGGTGATTGCCCAGGTGAGGGTAATCCGGCCCCTGAACACCCGCAGCAGGGTGGCGATGGTGAGCTCGCGCTGCGCTAACATGTTGATGGCAGCCGTCTGCTGGCGCTGGAGGGCTGCCGGCCCAGAACAACCGCCAGGTCTTCTGAAATGGCTATGAGCACCGGTAGCAGAATCAACATCAGCGCGGTGCCAAACAGCTCCCCAAAGGCCAGCGATACCGCGGCGGGAATGAGATATTGGGCCTGCTCCGAGGTCTCCAGCAGCAGCGGCGTCATGCCGGCAACCGTCGTGGCCGTAGTCAGGAAAATGGCCCTGAAGCGCCCGATGCCGGCGTCGTGCAGCGAGTCGGCGATGCCTTCCCCGGCGCTGCGCGCCTGGTTGTAGCGGGTGATCATGACCAGGCTGTCATTCACTATCACGCCGGTCAGCGCCAGCATCCCGAAGAACGACAGCAGCGACAGTGGTACATCCATAATGAAATGGCCGAGTGCGGCCGCGATAAACCCGAAGGGCACAATGGTCAGGATGATCACCGGCTGCCAGTAACTCTTCAGCGGTACCGCCATCAGCACATAGATCAGTACGGCGGCCAGAATCAGCGCGTCCACCAGTCCACCGCGAATCTCCCCCATTTCTTCCAGTTCACCTGCCGCGACCAGCTTGACGCTGGGGTAGAGCCTGGCGAGCCGGGGCGCCAGTTGCTCGAACACGGCCTGACCGACTTCCTCGGGTGCGACCAGCCCCCGGTCGATGGAAGCGGAGACGGTATTCATGCGTTTACCGTCGCGCCGGGTGATGACGCCCGTGCTGTAGTAGCCATCAATGTCAGCCACGGTTTGCAGAGGCACCCAGGCACCGGTATTGCTGCGCAGGCGGGTACCGAGCAGGTCGTCGACGGCATCGCGTGCCGCTCCGCTATTCTGGATAACGACGCGCACTTCGGCGCCGTCGCGGCGCACACGGGTGACCTCGGCGCCGCCAAAGCCGTAGCCAATCTGGCTGGCCAGCGTTTCCGAGCTGAACCCCAGGCTGCGCGCCTCCGGGCGCAGTTTCAGACGCAGTTCCGGCTGCCCCCCCTGCAGGGTGTCGCGAACGTTCGAGACCCCTTCAATCTGGATAAGAAAGCGCTGCAGCTCGTCGCTGGCCCGGGCCAGCAACGTCTCGTCCCTGGATACCAGCCGAATCTGGAAGCCGCCTGCCAGTTCCTCGGAGCCGGTGAACTCCAGCGCCGTGGCGCCCTCTACCTGGCCCACTCTCGCGCGCCATTCGCGCACCACGTCCAGTATCTGCACCTCGGGCCGCCTGGCGATGGGCAACAGCTCGGCATAGAGGCGGGCGCTGCCAGCGCCGTCGACGATAGTGAAGAAGCTGTGTATGGGGGCGAATTCCATCGCCCGTTCCTGGCGCAGCTCTTCGTTGAGTCGGCGACCGACGGTTTCGATGCGTTCAATGTTGGCGCGGGTCAACTCGAAGGGCGCACGGGCGTCCATTTCCAGGCCGACGGTGATGACCTGCCCCGGCACGTCCGGCAGGAACACCATGGGCACCTTGCCCTTGATCATCAGGCCCAGCCCGGCAAAGGCCATGGCGATGAACAGGATCAGCGTTGCGTAGCGATGCCGCACCGACTGCACCAGTACCGGTCGGTAGATGTGATCGCGGAACCCGTTCAGCCCGGCCCGGGCCACCGCCTGCAAGCTGCGCCAGGTCCGTGCGGGCAGGCTGACGGATTTGGCATCCAGGGGCACCCGGGCCAGGTGGGCCGGCAGAATGAACTTGCTCTCCAGCAGTGAGAAGCCCAGCGCGAAAATGACCACCCCGGAAAAACTGGCCAGCACTTTGCCCAGCGCGTTGTCGAGCAGCAGCATGGGGAAGAAGGCAGCAATGGTGGTCAGTACGCCGAATACCGTAGCCAGCGCCACGCGTTCGACACCTTGTTCGGTCCCGACGATAGGGTCTTCGACCCGGCGGCGGTGCTCGAAGACGCTTTCCCCGACCACCACGGCATCGTCGACCAGGATGCCCAGGGCAATAATCAAACCGAAGGTCGTGACGTCATTCAGCGAGTAGTCCACCCACTGGGTACCCGACAGGGCGAGCGCACCCATCACCGATACCGGGATACCCATCGACACCCACAGCGCCAATCTGACGTTGAGGAACAGCGATAGCAGTAACGCCACCAGCAGCAGGCCCTGTATACCGTTGGAACGCAGCAGTGCGAGTCGATCCGAGATGTAGCCGGCGCTGTCGGCCCACACTGTCGCCTGCACATCCGGCGGCAGCAGCGGTGTGAACTCCTCGACCACGCGGCGCACCACACGGCTGATTTCCAGCAGGTTCTCTTTCTGGCCGACCAGGACTTCCATACCGATGGTGGGCTCGCCATTGAGGCGGAACAGGTAGTCGCCCTCCTGGAATCCGTCCTCAATGGTCGCCAGGTCGCCCAGCGGTACGAAGGAGCCGTCGTCTCTCTCAATGATGGGCAGGGCGGCGTATTCCGGAGCGTAGAGCGCGCGATCATCGGCCCGCAGGAAGATGGCGCCGCCCCGGGTGCGCAACTGTCCGGCCTGGAAATCCAGGGAATTGGCGCGGATCGCGGCGCTGACGTCTGCCACTGTCAGCCGATAGTGGCGCAGCCGCTCGGGGTCGACCTCGATGTGCAGCTGGCGCGGTATCAGGCCCCAGATCTGCAGCCGGGACAGCTCCGGTTGAGCCAGCAATTCACCCTTCAGGCGTTGCGCCAGGGAGTGCAGGGTGGCGGGATCGGTTTGCCCGTGCAGATTGACGTAGAGCGCAGGCAGGTCGAAGGCTGAGGTCTCGATCACCGGGCGTCTCGACTGTCGCGGCAGGTCCGACAAGCCGTCGATACGCAGGCGCACCTTGTCTAGCACCGCCTGCAGGTCAGCACCGCCGGCCCGGCGCACCGAGAGCTGTGCCAGCCCGTTGGAGGACTGCGACGTGACGCTGTGTACGCCATCGAGACCTTCCAGCGCCTGCTCGACTTTTTGCGTCAACAACTGGTCAACCTGTTGCGCCGTGGCGTCCGGATACTCGATGGTGATGTCCACGGTTTCCGGTGGAATGCGCGGGAAGCCCTCGATGCGAATAGACAGTGCAGTCTGTGCGCCGATAAACAGGATCAGCGCCATCAGCAGGTTTGCGGCGACGGGGTTGCGGATAAACCAGGCGGTGAGGGCATGCATGGCTTAACTCCCCGCGTTTTGCGGCGCCACGCGCTGGCCCGGCAGGAAAGAGGCCAGCGGCGTGGCGGCTATCCGCCACGGACCGCTGCCCTCGGGGGCGCGGATTACCAGCTGGCCGTTGCTGCGATAAAGGATATTGGCCGGCAGTCGTTCCAGCAGATCGTCCTCATCGACCAGCCATATATACCCCTCCTGGGTCAGCGCCGATTCGGGCAGGCGGAGTGTGTTTGTCAGGCTGCGCCCGGACAGGGAGATGCGCACGAACTCACCGGCAAGCAGCTGTTCACCGGGGTCGATCACTTCCAGGAACAGCCTGGGTTGACGGGTTTGCTGGTCAAGGAAGCCGCCGCCACGGCGCACGCGTGCGCTGCCCAGCGGCGCACCGTTGCTGTGGAACAGTTCGGCCACCGTGCCGGCAATGGGGTGCTCGAGCAGGGCCCAGTCGGCGCGGCTCAGTTCGGCAGTGATCTCGAACTGCCGATCATCCGATAGGTGGATGAGCGCCTCACCGGCGCTGACAGTCTGGCCGAGGCTGGCCATACGCCGGGTAACGAAGCCGGAGAAAGGCGCCGACACCTGGGTATCTGCCAACTGGCGTCGGGCCGCCGCCAGTTGGGCTTCGGCCAGGGTGACATTGCGCTTGGCGATCTCAAGCTGAGGCAGGCGCAGGGCGAGGGCATTGGGAGGTGTGGCTCCGGAACGTTCAAACTCGCCTCGGGCCAGGGTGACGTCGTTTTCCGCGCGCCACAGCGCCAGTCGCGCTTCCTCCAGGCCCAGTTCGGCAGCGGCCATGGCGGTCTCGTAGGGGGTCTTCTCGATGGAAAAGAGCTGGGCGCCAGCCTCGACCCGCTCGCCGGCCAGGGCGGCACTGTGTACTTCTACAATGCGTCCGGCCACGGCAGCGCGTATCTCCGCATCCCAGCGCGGGCGCAGCTCAGCGAAGGCGTTAACCCTGGCCGTGATGGTACCGGCCTCGGCCTCCAGCGCCGTCACCAGCGGAAGCGCCACGGGCCCTTCATCGCGTTCCACATCAGCGGTGTCCTCCACCTCCGACATCAGCACGATCACAGTCGCCAGCACCGCCAGCGCGGCGGTAATCCAGCGCCAGCGGTGTTTGCCGGGCGGTAATTGATGTCCGGACAGGTCAGGCATTTTGCTACGCTCTTCGCGCCGGCTGAGGAACCGGGGCGCTCCGTTTATGGTATGGATTGCGGGGTATGATAAACTATGAACGATCGTTCGTTCAATATGGAATACTGACAATGCCCAAACCAACAGGCGAAGCCGAGAGCAAGCGAGCGAAAGCCTCGGCGGAGCGGCGTGCACTGATCCTGGAGGCTGCAGTTCGCTGCTTTCTTGAAAAGGGTTATCACCAGACCGGGGTGCGAGATATTGCAAAACAGGCTGGTATCAGCCTCGGCAACCTCTACAACCACTTTCCCGGCAAGCACGACGTGCTGGTGGAGATTGCCACCCTGGAGCGGGTCGAAATGACACCCTTCCTGGAGGCTCTCGTCCGGCCCGCTCCGGCAGGCGAGGTGCTGGGCGGCTTCCTGCGCGCCTACGGCCACTATCTGGCCCAACCCGAGAATGTCCTGCTGGCCATCGAGATCACCAGTGAAGCGCTGCGCAAACCGGACATCGGCGAGCGCTTTATAGCCAACCGCTTCGAGATTGTCGCCGCGCTGGAAGCGGTGCTGCGGCGAGGCATTGAGGAGGGGGAATTCCGCGCTGTCCCGGACCCCCACCAGATGGCGCACCTGATCGTTGAGATGCTCGACGGCGGCGCCTACCAGAGCGTCCTCAGTGAAGCCAATATGGACACGCTGCTGGACGCTATCGACGACTTTGTTTTTGCGGCGATCCGCAGGCACTGAGCGCTGCCCCGCGCGGCGTGCTGCTCACCCGCCAGCTTTTCGTCGGCGTCGCCAGGAAGCTGCACATCCCGGCGGCAAATAGCGTATACTCTCGCGCCTCTAACGGATCGCACATGCCTCTCGCGCTGTGCCCCTGTTTATGGCGACCCTTGCGGTCCCCTCGCAACGATAGGTAGTGAACCCCGCCAGGCCCGGAAGGGAGCAACGGTAATTATCGACTCGTGTGCCGAGGTGCGGC
>JANQIO010000174.1 GCA_028282105.1 Halieaceae bacterium
TGAGGGGCGTGACCGAGGGCCGTTGATCCAGACGCAGCCGCTAGCTGCGAAGCGGGGGGGCTAAACCATGTTAGGTTCTTGGATAGGAATAATCGCTACCGCGGCCATCGCATGGCTGGGCTATTTCTTCGGGGTGCCGCTATGGGCCATTCTTGTCGCGATAACGATCGGCACGATCATCGAGTTTGCAGTCTTGAAGCAGCCTTCAGATGATTCGCAAGCGGGTGATTGATCCTTGCCTCCCGCTCACGCGGTAGCCATCCCGCACTAGGGAAACAGCACTACCGGTGCGAAGCGCGGCAGGGTCTGGAAGGGTAGCTCGGGATTAGCGTCGGCCTTGGTCTGCAGGAAGGCTTTGGTGTCCTCGGCGCCCGCGGCCAGGAAACCGGCAATGCGCACCTCGCCGGTCATGGGCTGGTCGAGGGGCCCGGTCAGGGAATCCCAGTGAATCAGCACCAGGCGTTCAGGATTCACCGTCGCCACGGTTTCCTGCCAGTACTGCTCGCGGTAGTCGGCAGTCTGGGAACCGAGGCCGCCCACGCCGGCAAACAGCACATCCACTTCGATTCCTTCGAGCTGGCCGGGCACAAAGCCAGCGCTACCGATAACCAGCATGCTGCCTTTCGGGTGCTCGATATGCAGCACATAGGCCTTGCCCAGCTTGTAGTCAAAGGCCGAGGCCGGCGGTACCAGCGGCTCGGGAATCTCAGACTGGGTGAGCATGGTCTCAACCATGTCAGGGTCGTTGAACAGAAAGTGTTTGGACTCGATAGGCGTGATGGTGAAAGCACCGAGCTGGAAAGGCGCCCGGTCGGCAAGAATGGCAATGCGCTCCTCGGGAAATCCCCAGCCCCGGCAGATATTGGCGGTGGCCTCGCTGCCGTAGACCGTGGCATCGGTGCGCAGGGCCACTTCCGGGGTATCCATGGCGTGATCGTAGTGTGAGTGCAGCGGCAGCACGGCGGCTAGCTGGTCGACGCCCATGGCCTCCAGGCCGTAACTGATGGCCTCGAGGTCCGGCTCGATTTTGCCGAAGAACACCTGGAACGGCGGCGGCCGTGAGAACCAACCGTCGAGCATGAAGGCGGTCTCGCCGTCGTCGAACAGCAAGGTGCTGGTGCCGGCATAGCGAACCGCCAGCGCGCCTTCGGGAATGGTCTCGGCGGCCTCCACTTCCCAGTCTGGGTTGACCGGCGGTGGCGGGTAGCCGAACAGATAACTCCAGGCCGCGGCCAACAACAGCACGGCCACAGCAAGCACGATGACAGAGGTGGAGACCAGCGGGCGTTCGGCGTTCATGCCCGCAGTCTAACATGCGCACCAGTGCGAGGCGGCTTGCACAAAAAGCGGGCAGTTTTTCCAGTGACTGATGGTCACCCGCTTCCACAGGCCGCGGAATACCTGGGCTAAACGGCTGGCACGAAACTTGTAGGACTTTCACGTTACCCCGGATGGACAGGCCCTATGCCGCTGTTGGACGCCCTGATGTTGTTGCTGGCCCTGCTGGCGGCCGGCGCGCTGGCGGGCTTCTTTGCCGGGCTGTTTGGCGTCGGCGGCGGCTTCGTGGTGGTGCCGGCCCTGCTGCTGGTGTTTGCGTCACTGGCGCCGACACCTCACGAACTGCACGTGGCCATCGGCACCTCGCTGGCCACCATCATTGTCACTTCGCTACGCGCGGTGCAGGCGCACCGGGCCCGCGGCGCGGTGGACTTTTTGATCCTGCGCGACTGGGCCCCCTGGCTGACGCTGGGGGTACTGGGGGGGATCGGCATCGCCGCTGTTGCTGACACCGCCACCCTGGTGCTGCTGTTTGCCAGCGGGGTGTTGCTGTATGCCTTTTATTTCCTGCGCCCGGAATTCGTGGTGCGGCGGGAGAAACACTTCGCCATCCCGGTGGGCGTGGGTCGCGCGGCGCTGGCTTCCGGACTGGGTGGGTTCTCAGCGCTGCTGGGGATTGGCGGCGGCACGCCCTTCGTAGTGACCATGGTGGTGTGCGGGCGCAGCGTGCACCAGGCGGTGGGCACCGCCGCCGGCGTCGGCTTCCTGATTGCGGTGCCGGGGGCGCTGGGATTTGCGGCCCTCGGCTGGGGGCAAAGCGGCCTGCCCACTGGTTCACTAGGCTATGTCAACCTGCCGGCCTTCGCCGCCATTGGCGCCATGTCGGCAGTGACCGCACCGTTGGGGGCACGCTGTGCCCACGCTCTCAGTGAGTTTCACTTGCGGCGCGCCTTTGGCGTGTACCTGCTGGCGATCTCGGCGCTGATGTACAACAAGTATCTCGCCCTGTAACCGGGGCGGGCCCAAGGAGGAAAGACCATGCTGACTCGACGTAGATTTATCCAGGCCACAGCAGCCGCCAGTTCCCTGTCGCTGGTACCACCGGCGCTCGCCAACCTCTACGGACCGGCGCCGGGTGTTGCCCGCCTCAATGCCAACGAAAACCCCTACGGGCCAAGCCCGGCTGCGCTGAAAGCGATGGCGGAGGCCTCCGCCAACGGCGCCTACTATGTCACCAGCTCTGTGGCGCGACTGCAGGATATGATTGCCGAGCGTTTCCGCCTCAGCCAGGGCAATATCACCCTGAGTGCCGGCTCCTCCGGCGCGCTGGCCAACCTGGCCCGCGCCCGGGCTACCGAGGGCAAGATCCTCGGCCCCGACCTGTTCTGGGATACCACCACCCGGCTGGCCCTGCGCCAGGGTGGCGAATTGATCCGCACCCCGAAAACCGACGACCTGGGCATCGACCTCGACGCGCTCTACGCGGCCATCACTCCCGAGGTGTCGATGGTGCAGATCTGCAACCCCAACAATCCCACCGGTATGCTGCTGGATCCGGCAGCGCTGCGGGACTTCTGCATCAAGGCCAGCAAAAAGTGCACGGTATTGATCGACGAGGCCTACAACGAAATCACCGCGGTGCCGGAAGAGAACTCCATGGCAACGCTGATCAACGAGGGCCACGACGTGGTGGTAGCGCGCACCTTCTCCAAGGTGTACGGCCTGGCGGGCATGCGCGTGGGCTACCTGCTGGCCACCGAGAAAACCACCGCCGACGTGCAGCGCTACAGCCTCGGCAACTACAACCTCAACCAGGCCGGGGTGGCCGCTGCGGTGGCCAGCTTCGATGACTGGAAGTTTGTGGATTACTCCCGCGCGCGCATCCACGAGTCACGCGAAATGATAATGGAGGCCGCGCGGGTCAATGAACTGACCGCGGCGCCTTCACAGACCAGCTTCGTATTCGTCAACCTGGGGGATGTAAACGCCGGCCGTTTCCGCGAGGAAATGCAGAAGCGCAATGTACTGATTCGCGGCATCTACCAGGACTATACCCACTGGTCGCGGGTCAGCGCCGGCAAGCAGGACCAGGTGGCCCAATACGTAAAAGCCATGCCCGCAGCCCTGGCAGCCGCCCGCGCATGATAAGGCCTCACTAAAAGGGGTCAGAGCCCTTTTTGGGAGCCGGCAATCAACCGCAGTTGGCGAACCAGAAAAAGGGCTCTGACCCCTTTTAGTCGCAGACGCGTTCCAGGAAGAAGCCGAACAGCACCAGTAGCTCGGCCATGGCATCGGTGAGCCGGTGGCCGCCTGCCACCACGTGCTGGGTGCAGTTCATGCTGCGGCAGAACTGCATGGACAACTCCACCGGGATAACGTCGTCAGACCAACCGTGCACGACCTCGATGTGCCGGGCCCGACAGGGGTATTCCTGCATCGCGTAGCCCGAGATGTACAGCGCCGGCGCCATCAGGAACAAGCCGGGCACCTCGACCCGGGTGGAGGCCACCGCCGACACATAGCCTCCCATGCTGGAGCCCACCAGGATGGGGGGCTGGGCCAGGGAATCGATGTGCTTGACCAGGCGTTCCACCCGGGCCTCGGGCTCATTCACCAGGTCGGTGTAATCCAGGCTGTCGTAGCTGCAGCCGTGCGCCCTGGCCACCTCGGCCATAGCCGTAATCTTGTTGCCCCAGGGGCCCGACTCCTTGCCGTGGGAGAATACGATGTGCATACGGAGGGACCGCTACTTCTTTTTCGCGGTCGTTTTCTTTCGAGGCACCGCCTTGCGAGGTGCTTTCCCGGGCTTGGCTTTTGACTTGAGTCCAAACATTTTCACGATGGGTCCGCGGGCAGTCATCCCGGGCACCTGGCCCAGCCAGTCGGCCTTGCCCAGTGATACCCCGTTGTGGCGGAGGATGTTGTAGGCCGCCGCGCAGTGAAAATAGAAGTTGGGCAGGGCCCAGCCGTGCAGGAAATCGGCGCCGCTGAACTCCAGCACCCCCATCGGGTTTTCCGCTTCGATGTCGCGGCTTTCAGTGCCGCTGTATTCGCTCGCCTTGATGGTGCGAATAAAGGCCAGGGTGCGCTTGATGCGATCCTGCAGCGCGGCAAAGCTGGTATCGTCGTCGGTGAATACCGGCGGCGGGTTAGCCGTGAGCCGGCCGCAGGCGCCCTTGGCGATATCGCAGGCCATCATCACCTGGGCATTGAATGCGAACATATCCGGCGCCAGCCGAGCGTTCATGAGCACCGACTCTTCGATTCCCCGAGACTTTGCGTCTTTCTGCGCCGTGCGCAATATGGCGGACAGGTTCTTGAGGTTGTGGGTGAAGGTGCGGGCAGACGCCTGATACATGGGACCACTCATGGCCAACTCCTGGGAAACGCTAAACAACCCACCAAGCATAGACCAACAGCGGTCGCCGGGAGAATGCCTGGGACGGCTGCGTTACACTGCCGCCATGAGCGACTCACCCTGCCACTGCGGCCAACCCAGGAGCTTTGAACTATGCTGCGGCCCCTTCATTCGCGGCGAGGCCGTGCCCGAGACGGCAGAGCAACTGATGCGTTCGCGCTACAGCGCCTTTGTGGAACAAGATGAGCCCTATTTGCTGGACACCTGGCACCCCGACACCCGCCCTTCCCGGGTCCGCCTGTCGAAGGCACAGCGCTGGCTGGGGCTTTCCATTAAAGGCGGCGAAGCCGGCGGCGCGCTCGACGAGACCGGTACCGTGGAATTTGTCGCCCGCTACAAGGTGGTGGGCCGCGGCCATCGCCTGCACGAAACCAGCCGCTTTGAACGCATTGCCGGGCGCTGGTACTACCGCGACGGCGACCATCACTAGCCCACAGGAGACACCATGCGCTACTGCCACGCCCTAATCCTCAGCTTCACGCTGCTCAGCGCAGCGGCCTGGGGTGGCAAGCCCATCATCTACGACACGGATATGGCCATCGATGACTGGCTGGCGCTGCTCTACCTGGCAAAGCACCCGGACGTGGATATCGTCGGCGTTACCATCTCCGCCAGCGGCGAGTCTCACTGCGCGCCGGGGTTGGACAATGTGCGCAACCTGCTGGCGCTGGCCAATCATCCGCAGGTTCCGGTGGGCTGTGGTGACGACTACCCACTGGACGGTTACTTCGTGTTCCCGGAACCCTGGCAGGTGGATTCCGACACCCTGTCGGGTATCGACCTGGGCCGCTGGCTGCCGGAGCTGGTGCAGGGCAGCGCATCCGACGGCCACGCCGCAGACCTTATCCACCGGATTGTCAGCCAGAGCCCGGAGCCCGTCACCCTGGTGGCCGTGGGCCCGCTGACCAATGTCGCACAGTGGCTGGAGAAGTACCCGGATGAGCGCGGCGACGTCGCCGCGCTGGTGATGATGGGCGGCAGCTACCAGGCCCCCGGCAACATCATCGTGCCGCTGTTTACCAAAGACCATCCGAACAGCGTGTCGGAGTGGAACTTCTTCATCGACCCAGTGGCCACCCGGGAAACCCTGGAAGCCGAAGGGCTGGCGCGGGTGATGGTCGGGCTTGATGTCACCAACCGGGTGCGGCTCACCCATGCCTTTGCCGATGACTTCAAAGCGCGAACCCGGGGGCCGGCGGCGGAATTCGTGGACGGCGTCTTCGACAAGAACCGCTGGTTTATCGATTCCAAGGAGTACTACTTCTGGGATGTGATGGCCGCGGTGGTGACCGCAGAGCCCGGGCTGTGCAAAGGCAAGGCCATTCCTCTAAGCGCCGTGGTAGCACCGGCCGGTGACCTTCCCTACCTGGGCAGCTCAGACCAGAGCATGCCGGCAACCACGGCTCGCGGCACAGCGCGGCAGCACCTCAACGCCGCCAATGCCGGCCAGGTGGTCGCAGCCGACAGCGGGCCGACCACCAAAGTGTGCATGGAAACCGATGCCGATGCGGTATTCGAAGGATTCACGGCAACGCTGACCAACGCACCTGCGGCCGCCAAATGAGCTAATCTCTTCTCAGCCTTCGATAATCAAAACAATGACGGTGAGCCTATGTCAGACCAAGCGGCAGACGAGCAGAAAGCCAGCTATGACGATGTCAGCATCTACGAACTGACTCCGGACCGGGAACGGGAACTGCTGGAGAAGCAGATCGAGTGCGTGTTTATGTGGGCCAACAAGGACGGTCACCCGATTGGCGTGGTGATGAACTACATCTACCACGACGGCAGGATCTGGGTGACCGCCACCGCGCAGCGGGCGCGCATCAAGGCCATCCGCCGGGACCCGCGAGTATCGATCACCATCTCCAGCATGGGCACTGACATGGGGCCGGGCAAGACCGTGACCTACAAGGGCAGCGTCATCATTCACGACGACCAGGCCACCAAGGACTGGTTCTACCCGAAGATGGCCGAGCTGCTGAACGGCTACCCCGCCACCAGCGTGGAAGCCGCTATCGAGATGCTGGACACGCCACTGCGGCTGATCCTGGAACTGGTGCCGGAGAAGGCCATCAAGTTTGACGGCGACCGTGTAGCGGACATGTCGCGCCAGGCCGCCAAGGCATGAGCCACCCGCTGCCGCCGGAAAGCAGCATCACCGCGCTGGTGGGGCACCGCTTCCCCGGCGGGCGCTATACCATTGCCCACTGGGAAAACACCCTGTTGACCGACTGCACCGGCGCCGAGCCGCTGCCGGATGGCCAGGCCCACCCCATCGCCCTGTTCCACGTGCCGTTTCTCGGCGGCGGCACCAGCATCGCCGAGCTGTTCGCCCTGGGACAGGCGGAGTCAGACCTGTCGATTATGATCGAGAGCTACGACTGGGAGTTTTTCTCACCGCTGCTGGAAAACCTCGAGTACGACATCAGTGGTGGGATCACACTGGCCGAGCGCCGCGACGACGATGGCCGCATCTATGACCGCATTCGCTTCGACTTTGAGCTGGCCGACAGCGGCACCACCGCGGCCCGCTCCACCATCACCTGGCACTTCACCCGGAACACCCTGTGAGCATCGCCGTCGGTGACAACATCCCGCCCTGGGAAATGCCCAGCGTCTCCGCGGAGAAGATGAAAACCATGGCGGCCATCCTGCGCGACCCCAACCCGCTGCACTGGGACCGGGACGCAGTGGCCGCCCTGCCGCTGGGCCTGGGGCGGCGCACCATCAACCAGGGCCCGCTCGGTCTGGGTTACATCGTCAACATGTTGCATGCCTGGCAGGGGCCGGGCTGCCTCCGGCGTATTACCATGACCTTTCCACAGGTCGTGCTCGATGGCGACCACGTGGTGGCCCGCGGCACCGTGCAATCGCTGGAGGGCGGGCTGGCCCACTGCAAGGTGTGGTTGGAGCATATTGACGGCCGCCACTTGCTGGCAGGTAACGCCACCGTGCAAATCAGACAAGGCTGAAGAAAATCATGGATACACCCGTATGTATCATCACCGGGGTCGGGCCTGGTACCGGCAGCGCGCTGGTACGCCGCTTCGCCAAGGACTATCGCGTGGCGATGATCGCCCGCGACGAGGCGCGCCTGTCGGCGCTTGCCGCCAAAGTGCCTGGCAGCAGCGTGTGGCCCTGCAATGTGGCCGACAGCGACGCCTTTGGCGCGGTGCTGGCCGCCATCGAGGCTGAGCTTGGTAGCGCCAGGGTGGTGGTGCACAACGCCGTGGGCGGCGGCATGGTAGACATTATGGAATTGGAACCACGGGTGCTGGAGCGCAACTTCAAGGTCAACACCATGGCCTTGCTGCAGCTCATCCAGACCTGCGGCCCGGCCATGGTGGCGGCCGCTGAGGGTGCAATTCTCGCCACCGGCAACACCGCGGCCTATCGCGGCAAGGCGGCCTTCGCCGCCTTTGCGCCGACCAAGGCAGCGCAGCGCATCCTGCTCGAATCCGCGGCCCGCGCGCTGGGCCCGAAGGGCGTGCACTGCAGCTACCTGGCCATTGACGCGGTGATTGACGTGCCCTGGACCCGGGAGTGGTACAGCGACAAGCCCGACGACTTCTTCTGCCAACCAGCAGACATTGCCGAGGAGTGCTACCGGCTGGCACACCAGCCCCGCTCAGCCTGGACCTTCGACTCGGTAATCCGCCCCTTCGGCGAAACCTGGTAACCCCAAGGGCGCCTCAAAAAGGGGTCAGAGCCCTTTTCCTAAAAAAATAGGG
>JANQIO010000188.1 GCA_028282105.1 Halieaceae bacterium
CAGCGCTTCTTCTTCGCTGAAGTCTGGCAGGGCGTCACCGGCACCTTCGCTGTCGCCCATACCATCGCTTTCATTGAATACCAGCTCGCCGCTCGCGCCGCTGTCTCCGCTCTCGCCGCCACCGGATTCGCCGCCGGACTCCAGCCCGCCAGAGGTGCCGTCGAGCACACTGCTGTCACCCTGACTGCCGCCTTCAGCGCCCTGTTGCCCAGGTGGGCTTTGGGACTGGCCCTGGGAGCCGCTGCTACCTGCGTCGGCGGTCTGCTGCTCGCCCTGGTTACCCTGCGGCCCCTGGGACGGGTCCGAGGGCTGTCCCGGCTGCCCCTGTTGCTGGCTGCTGGAGGGCGCTCCGGAGCTCTGGGAAGGCTGCGACGGCTGGCTGGGGGAAGGCTGGCCGCTGGAGCCGGAAGAAGGTTGGCTGGGTGGCGGTGCCGAACTGGGCGCGCTTGGCGTCGACGGCGTTTGCGGCTGGGTCGGGTTGGACTGACTGGGGCACCCCGCCAGCAGGGTGCAGGCCAGCACCACCGCGGCGGTAGTGGCTGGCGAGCGCAGGCGCGGAGCCGCTGGCTCGCCGGCAGAAGAATTCGAAGTGTCGGGCAGGATGTCAGTAGGCATAGCGTTTCTGTATGTTGTCCGTTTGCACCGCCAGGCCGTCTTCAAGTCGCGGTCGATAAATGGTGCGCTTCAGGCTTCGTAGCAGCAGCGCACTGTCTCCCTCGTCAACTTCGGTACCTTCAATGGCGGCTTCGTTGGACAGCACCTCCAGGTTTTTTACCCGTCCCTTGCCGGTCACGCTAAATGAGACGGTCACATATCCCGTGACAACGTCGGGCGGTGTAGGTTCACTGCTGGCACCCGCCAGGGCCGGCAGCAGTTTTGGCTTGCCAAAGTACTGTTGCTGCAGGCGTTCGCCGTTTTCCAGCGCGCCCAGTTGCTCCCAGGCCCGGGTATAGGCCTCCAGTGCGGCGTCGCGCTTCTGGTGCCACAGGTGCCAATCACCCAACTGCACCTGCGTTTCTGCGGGCAGCGGGCTGGTCTCTTCCTCATTATAGACATATACCTCTCGCATTGCTTCGAGCACCGACTGCCCCTGTTTGTAGTTAGAGATGCGGATCATGGTGAAACGATTCTCTTCGGCAAAATTGCCGTCGGCAGCGGCGCCTGTCTGGAAGCCACCCTGGGCCTCCGGCGAGTAGGTAGAAATCAGGTACTGGGTTTGCAGCAGGCCCTCCAGCGGCTGTAGCAGGCTGGTCGAGAGTTTGCCTTCCTGGCGCGCAATATTGCGCAGGGCGGCACTGTAGAGCTCCCACATGGTCAACAGTCGCATGAACGCGGTGTCGCCCAGGGACAGGCTATAGGCCTGACGCTCCCACTCCGCTCGCTCCAGCATGGCCAGTGACATTTGCGGTGACTGCTTGCCGTAGACCTCCGCCTGCACCCGGAACAGGTAGTACTGACGCTCGTCGGCAGCTTCGTAGTCGCCGGCGGCCACCAGGCTCTGGATCATGCGCTGCAGCAGCGGGATCTGTGCTGGACTGTTGAGCCCGTCGTTGATGCGGGCGATATGTACGCCGCGTTTGAAGATTTCTGCGGCCTGCTGGTGCAGGCCCTGCTGCTGGTAGACCATGCCCAGCCCCAGCAGCTGCTCGGACAAACCCTGGGCGTAAGGCCCCATGCGGCTTTCCAGGTCGGTGATATAGAACTGGTAGGAGGTGGCATCCGGCGACACCAGCACCGGGTCTTCGGCGTCCTGGAAGTCCAGCGCGGGGCTGCCGAAGTCGGTACCGGCGCCGACGCTGGCAGGGTCGATTCCCGGCGCCTGCGGGGCAGTATCGACTGCGGCGGGCTCTGGTGCGGGCGCTGTTGTAGGTTGCGCCGCCAAGTCGCTGGCGGCGCAGACAGTGGATACCAGCAGGCCGGCGACTGTTCTCTGCCAGCTCATTGTGCGTAAACTTCCCCCTCGGACCTTGGGCGTACGGCTCTTGGACCGCAAACGTGAACGGCGGTTTCAAAGCCTCCTTTCAGTATATCGATTGTACGATGCCCTGTGTTCATCAGACTGACGCCTTGGACAAAACCTTGATACGTGTACAGATTCCGCCCAGAGGCGCGCACCGGGCAGGCCGGCCGCTATGAGTGAGTTCCTCGAGGCCACCGCCGTGGAGCAGCTCTCCGAGCACCTGTGGCGCGGAGAAATCGTCCCCGGCTGGCGTATTGGCGAGGTACCCAATGGCGGCTACGTGCTGGCGATTGCCGGCCGGGTGCTGTCGCAGGCGCTGGCCCATCCGGATCCGCTGTCAGTGCATATTCTTTACACCGCACCGACTGGTATCGGCCCCGTGGAGTGTGAGGTCACGCCTCTCAGGCAGGGGGGGTCGACCAGCTATGCCGCGTTGGCCATGCGTCAGGGCGGTGAGCTCAAGGCCTATGTCACAGCCTGTTACAGCAATCTCGACGGTCTGTCCGGCGAGAGTTGGAGCAGTGCCGAGCGACCACAGATCGCAGCTCCGGAACAGGTGGCCCCGCTGGGGGTGCACGGGATCGAACTGCGCACCAGCGTCAACCAGCACTACGCGCGCGGTGGCGACGTGTTCCGTCGCCAGCCGCCGGACGGCAGCGGTGTTTTCGAAGGCTGGCTGAGCCTTGCAGACGGCAGTGACGGTGGACTGCTAGCGCTGCTGCTGTTCGCTGACTGTATGGCGCCGCCGGTGTTCACCGTCTACGGGCCCTTGCAGTGGGTTCCTACCCTGGAGCTCAGCGTACAGCTGCGCGCACGGCCCGCGCCGGGGCCCGTGCAGGCGCGATTCCAGAGCCGCTACCTCAGTGACGGGGTGGTCGAGGAAGACGGTGAGTTGTGGGACTCCAGCGGGCGGCTGGTTGCCCTGTCCCGGCAAACCAGCAAGGTGCGGGTCAGGCCCCAGCCGCGACGCCCGGGCGGCACGGCTCAGTAGACGGCGACCCAGCCGCCCGGACGCCGGCTGTCGGTGGCCCCGTACAACAACCCACCATCGAGCACGATGGACTGGGTTCTGCCCAGGGTGCGACGGGTGTCGACCACCTCGTGACCCATGGCTTCCAGCAGTCGCCTGGTATCCGGCGAAACCCCGCGCTCCACGCGCAATTGGTCGGGCATCCACTGGTGGTGAATGCGCGGCGCCGCCGCAGCGCTGGCGATATTCATCTCGAAGGCCATGGCATTGAGAATGGTCTGCAGCACCGCGGTAATGATGATGCTGCCGCCGGGGCTGCCGGTAGCCAGCCAGGGCTTGCCGTCCCGGAAAACCATAGTGGGGGTCATGGACGACAGCGGGCGCTTGCCGCCCTCGATGCGGTTGGCCTCACTCTCAATCAGCCGGAAGGCGTTGGGAACGCCGGGTTTGGCGGCAAAGTCGGCCATTTCGTTATTGAGCAGCATGCCGGTGCCGGGCACCGCGATATGAGAGCCGAAACTGAAATTCAGGGTATAGGTGTTGCTGACCACGTTGCCGAAGCGGTCGGCCACGGTGTAGTGGGTGGTATCGCTGCTCTCGTAGCCCAGCTCGGCGCCGGGTTTGATAGCTGCAGATGGGGTCGCCTGGTCGGGCTTGATCAGCGTGCGCAGCCGCGCCGCGTAGGCTTTGTCGGTCAGCTCGGCTACCGGCACGTCGGTGAAATCGGGGTCGCCCAGGTAGCGGCTGCGGTCGGCGTAGGCGAGCTTCATGGCCTCCGCCAGGTGGTGCAGGTAGGCGGCGCTGTTGTGGCCCCAGGGCTCCAGCTCGAAGCCTTCCATGATGTTGAGCATCTGGATGATATGGGTGCCGCCGGACGAGGGTGGCGGCGTGGCGACGATGTCGTAGCCGTGGTAGCTGCCCCGCACTGGCTCGCGTTCTATCACCCGGTAGCCGGCCAGGTCATCGCGGCTGATGAGACCGTCATTGGCCTCCATGTTGGTAACAATGCGCTCGGCCACCGGGCCGCGGTAGAACCCATCACGGCCGCGCTTGCGAATCTGCTTGAGGGTCCAGGCCAGGTCCGGCTGGCGGAACAGCTCGCCCACCGGGTGGCGACTGCCGTCTTTCTGAAAGAAGATGCGCAGCGCCTCGGGGTCCTTGCGAAGCCGAGACTCCCGGGCAGCAATTTCTGAATCCAGCGCGAAGCTCACCGGGAAGCCTTTCTCAGCCAGTTCGATGGCAGGCTGGATAACGGTTTTCAGGGGCAGGCTGCCGTAGTTCTCCAGGGCATGAATCAGGCCCGCAACCGAGCCCGGTACGCCGGCGGAGAGGTGGCTGAAGAACTCCCTGTTGCGGTCGACCTCGCCCGCCTCGTCCAGGAACAGGTCGCGATGGGCCCGGGCGGGCGCCATCTCCCGGTAATCGACCAGGGTCTGGCGATTGCCGTCGGCCAGGTGGATAAGCATGAAGCCGCCACCACCGAGATTCCCCGCCCGCGGGTACGTCACCGCCAGCGCGAACCCGGTAGCTACCGCCGCGTCTACCGCGTTGCCGCCCTGGCGCAGTATATCGATACCGATTTCCGCGGCCAGCCGTTCGGGGCCGGCCACCATGCCGTGCTGAGCCACCTCCGGCAGGAAACGGTTTTCGAAGTTGAGAATGGGTTCTTGACCCTGTGCCGGGACCACCCCGACAATCAGGAACAGGCAGAGAGAGCGCAGCAGAGTCACAAGCAAGCCTCTGGAGAAGTGAGCCCGGATTATGCCAAAAAACAATGAAGCTGCGCTTGCCGAACTGGATGAGCGCTGGCGCCTGATCTTCACGCGCCTGGTCACCGGCAGCGAGGTTCCCCCCGGCATGCGGCTGCGTACCGAAGGATTCATGGAAGCCCTGGTCACGCTTGGCGTCGCCACGGAAGACACGCTGCAGGCGGCGCTGGCGCAGCGCTACGAGGAGGTCTTCAGTGAGCCGCTCGACAGCGACTGGCGTGAGCTGTTCCCCTTTCCGCAGGTACCCGGATTCGGGCAGCGGGCGCCGGTCTACCCCTCAACCCGGGATTAGTCTGATATTGCGGCAAGGGGTAATTTTTCATGGGTTCCTTGGCAATCAGCCTGTATGATTTTTGCCATGGCATTGCTAGCTGACAGCCGCAGGGCGGCGCGCTTCCTGGTCTTGATACTGATGTTGACGGTGAGCTCGCTGCTCGCCTCGTGCACCACCATCGACGACCTGATCTTTTCCAACGCCCGCGTCGACTACAAGAAAGACTACGACTTCGACAGCATCGAAGTGCTCAGCGTTAGCTGTGGCCTGGCCCCGGACGACGACACCCTTTCTCCCGGGCAGATCGAGCGCGTCAATCTCGCCCTGACCCGGGCGTTGGAAGGCCGCGGTATGAAGGTCGTCTCCGGCGATGAAGAGACCGACGCCCAGGTCAGCTGGCATGTGGTGGTCAAGGAGCAGAGCAACCTCCGGGAATACAACGCGCAGAGCTACTACCAGTGCTGGCGCTGCGGGCCCTCAATCTCCAGCACCAGCACCGTCACCTACACCCAGGGCACCTTCGTGGTGGACATGATCGACCCGCAGCTCAGCAAGTCAGTATGGCGCGGTGTGATGCAGGGTCGTCTGGCCGATGTGAACAGCAGCAACGCGCAGCAGAAGCGCTTCGACAAGGCAGCCCGACAGATGTTCGTGAAGTTCCCGCCAGGTGTCTTCATCGACGGTATTTACTGACCGCTACCTCGGTTCCCGCCACATAAAGGTCAGCGGCGGTCCGCCTTCCCCAATCGGTTCCGCATCCTGGATTTCGAAGCCATGGCGCAGGTAGAGCGGAATGTTGATCTCTGAACTGCTCTCCAGGTAGGCGGGCATAGCCTCCTCGTCGCAGCGGCGGGTCACGTGTTTCAGCAGGGCCGAGCCCAGCCCCCGGCCCTGGCTGCCGCTGCGTACGCCAATGGCGTGCAGGTAGTAGTGGGGTTCGCGAGGGTGCCGGCGCATCATGACCTCCTGGGATTGCTGCAGGCGCGGCAGTACGCCGGTGCCGGCGTGCATCACCAACCGCAACACCAGCCAGAGCTGTCCGGCGCTCATCGGGAACTGCATGCTGGCCCCCGGCGGCAGCCACATGGCGGCGGCGCGTGCTTCGCTGTCCAGGAACACCATGCCGGATGGCAGGAACAGGCGGTGGGCCAGCATTCGATAAAAGCCCGGATACAGGGCGACATGGGGAATCACCCAATTCATACAGGGGTCATCGGAGAAGGCGTCGGCCAGGATGTTGGCCACCTGGTCTGCATTCGCGCTGCTCGCTTGGAGAATTTCTGGTGCTGTCGTCATGGTTGCGGCCCGTCCGGCGCCAGCAAAGCCTGGTCATCGGCGCAGCCGGCGAACTGGGATATAGTAGGCGCATTCACGGCTAGGCGAAATGCTAATGGAAGGGCCGACGCCACCCAGCCAGGGTGTCATCGACGAGCTGCGGCGCCGCAAGGTGTTGCGCAGTACCACGATCTATGCGGTCACCGGCTGGTGCCTGCTGCAGTGGAGCGACCTTGTGTTCACGCGGCTGGGGTGGCCGGACTGGACAGTCACCCTGGTGCTGACGGTAGTGGTGCTGGGCTTCCCGGTGACCGTCGCTCTGGCCTGGGTATTCGATATCACCCCGCGAGGTGTGCGCGTTTCCGATCCGGCCCAGCTGTCCGCTGGGGTCCGCACACCGATCAGCTGGGTGGTGGATGCGATAGTTGCCACGCTTTTCCTGGTCACTTTGGGCATGCTCTACAAGGAGGGTGCCGGGGTCTGACCCGGCGGCTGGTATGGATATCGAGGATTTCCGCAGGGAGTACCTGCAAGCTGGCCTGCAGCGCGAGGAGCTCAGTGACGACCCCTTCGAGCAGTTCGAGCGCTGGCTGTCCCAGGCGGTAGCTGGTGGGCTGGCCGACCCCACCGCCATGGTGCTGGCCACCGTGGAAGCAAACGGCAAGCCCTGGCAGCGCATGGTTCTGCTGAAGGACATCAACCGCGAGGGCTTCGTTTTCTACACCAACCTGGAAAGCCGCAAGGCCCGCGCCATGGCCGAGAACCCCTGTGTCAGCCTGCAGTTCCCCTGGAACGTGTTGGAGAGACAGGTGATCGTTGGGGGGCGGGTAGAGCGGCTGTCGACCCTGGAGGCCACCCGTTACTTTCTCACCCGGCCCCGGGAGAGCCAGCTCGCCGCCTGGGCCTCGGCCCAGAGTCGACCCATCTCGGCGCGCGCAGTGCTGGAGGAAAAGGTAGAAGAACTCAAGAACAAGTTTTCGCGCGGTGAGGTCCCGTTGCCCAGTTTCTGGGGCGGCTATCGGGTGGTACCGGAGGAAATCGAGTTCTGGCAGGGAGGCGCCCATCGCCTCCACGACCGGTTTCTTTACACCAGGCAGGACGACCTGTCCTGGAACATTGAACGGCTCTCGCCGTAGGAGGATTCCATGCGCACAGTTTGGGTTTTGCTGGTCGCGGTTTTCGCAATCAGCCCCGTGGATGCGTCACACCTGTCCGAGGCCGAGGTAGTCGCCATGGAGGAGGCCTGCCAGTCGCTGCGCGCGGAGAAGCTGGCGCCCGAAAAGGCGGCGGTGTACCAGGATTGCATGGCGACCGGGAAAAGTAGTGAGCCGGAGTGCGAATCCCAGGCCAGCGCCTATGGAGAGATCAGGACGGGTGCCATCCGCACCCTCGGTAAATACTACGATCTGCCCGAGTGCGAAGAGGCCTACCGCGCCCGCGAGCACTTCAAGATCAACCCGGGGCGCTAAGTATGTCGGGGCTGCTGCTGCACCAGTACGAAGTGTCCCCCTTTGCTGCCAAGGTGCGGCGCGCGCTGCGCTATAAGGGCCTGGATTTTGAGGTGCGTAATTACCGGGTGGTGGATGCCGGCAAGATACGCAAGACCGTCAGCCCCACCGGCAAGACTCCGGTACTGGACGACGGCGGCGGCCTGGTCGTCGACAGCACGGCCATCCTGCGCCACCTGGAACAACGTTTTCCCACACCGCCAATCCTGCCGACTGACTCCACCCTGCGTGCCCAGGCGCACATTATTGAGGACTGGGCTGACGAGAGCCTGTTTTTCTATGACCTGGCCATGCGCGGCTGGCCCAACAATATTGACTGGCTGAAGCGTGACGTGCTGAGCCACGACAGCGGTTTCATGCGCTGGCTGCTCTATCGCCTGTTAGATGGCTTCGTGCGTAAGACTGGCCAGGCCCAGGGCATTGGCCGCAAGAGCAGGGAGTCGATCTGCAGTGAGGTAGCGGCCCATTTCGACGCCATCGTCGCCCTGCTGGGCGAGGGGGAGTGGCTGGTCGGCGACCATCTGACGGTGGCAGACATCGCGGTGGCCAGCATGTGCACGGTCATAGAGCGGGCCGAAGAGGCCGCGGCCATGATGCAGGAACGTCCGGCCCTGGTGGCCTGGCGCGAGCGCGTCGACGCCGCTACTTTCGCGCCAGGTACGCCGCCCGAGGCGCGCGCCACCCGCTAGCGCGCGTGTTTCTGGCTGCGTTGCTTGAAGTAGCGCGGCTCCGTGTCCAGCCCCAGCAACATGCGTCGCACCATGTCCAGGCCCGCCGCGGCAATCATGGTCTGGAACAGGGTGCGCTCCACCGGCCAGCACAACCCGCGGGTGTGCACCTGCTGTGCATCGCCCCAGGCCAGCCACACGGTGCCCACCGGCTTGTCCTCGGTGCCGCCGTCGGGCCCGGCAATCCCCGATACTGCGACAGCGTAATCGGAAGCGGATCGCGCCAGCGCGCCCCGCACCATCTCTACTACCACCGGCTCGCTGACTGCTCCGTGGGCGGCCAGCGTGTCCTCGCTGACACCCAGCACCGAGGCTTTCATGGCGTTGCTGTACGTGACAAAGCCGGCGTGAAAGCCGGCCGAGGAACCCGGCACCTGGGTCAGCATGCTGGCAATCAGGCCGCCGGTGCAGGACTCGGCTGTGGCCAGTGTTGCCCCCTGCTCGGCCAGCAGCGCCAGCACGCGCTGGGCAAGCGTGGTGCCTCCGTCACCGATGATGTGGTCCCCGAATAGCGTCAGCAGCGCGTCGCGACACCAGCCCTGTGCAGCCAGGTGAGCGCGGTCCCGCACCGTCAGTTTGATTTCCATTTGCGGCGCCCCGGCGCGAAAGCCGAGTTCCACTTCAGGCGGCCAGTCCAGCCCGGCGTCAGCGATGATTTGCTGGGCGGTGGACTCACCCAGTCCAAAGGTCTGCAGCCTCAATACGTCCCCCGGCGTGAAGCTGCCCAGGTGCTGTTCCATATTGGCCAGTACCTGCGGCAGCATCGCGCGCAGCTCGCCGGGTACGCCCGGTGTGCAAACCACCAGGCAGCCGTGTACGGTGAGCTGAAAGCCGACCGCGCTGCCGATGGGATTGGGCACGATCTCACAGCCGGCCGGCAGCAGGGCCTGCTTAAGATTGGCATCGTTGGCAATGATGCCGCGCCGGGCGCACCAGCTCTCGACGTGTGTCCGTGCGGACGCATGCTCTGTCAGGCCCACCCCGGCCACCGCAGCGAGGATTTCCGCAGTCAGGTCGTCGACCGTGGGCCCCAGGCCGCCATTCACAATGACCACATCCGAGCCCCGGGCCAGCTGTTCAAGCTCTGCCTGCAGGGCGGCCGGGTCATCTCCCAGAGTGACCTTGCGCGCCACCCCGAGCCCCTGCTCTCCCAGCCACTGGGCAATCATGGCCGAGTTGGAGTCGACGGTATCGCCGCTCATGATCTCGTTGCCGGTCAGCAGCAGTTGGATGATAGGTGCGTTGCCAGACATGGGGTTTCCTTGGAGAGGGCGCGTTAGCATAGCCATGATGCGTGGGCTCGCCTAGAGGGGCTCGACCGGGACAGCTCACAGCGTAGCGCTTGCCATTGCTGCCCGCTGTCTTAAGATCACGGCATGGAACACACAATCGCCTGCCACGGCTGCGACCTGCTGGTCGACCTCAGGGACATGGAGCATGGCCACAAGGCCTGTTGCCCGCGCTGTGGCCATAGCCTGACCCAGTATCGCCATGATGCGATTGAGCGGCTGATGGCCTTCTCGATTGCCGCGCTGGTCGCACTGGTGTTTGCCAGCCTGTTTCCGTTCCTGTCCTTTGCTTCCAGTGGTGTCGAGAGCGTCATGACGCTGCCGCAAACACCCGGCTCCCTGTGGCGCAATGGACTTCCCGCGGTGGCGGTTCTGGTGGCGGCGTTTATCATTTTTATTCCCGCCCTGGTGCTGGTGTTGCTGTTGATGCTGAGTGTGCCGCTGGCGCGCGGCCGCTACCGGCCCTGGCTGAAGCCGATCGGGCGCTGGATCTTCCACCTGCAGAGCTGGTCGATGGTGGAGGTATTCATTATCGGCGTGATCGTGTCGCTGGTGAAAATTGCCAAGATGGCCACGGTGACACTGGGCCTGTCATTCTGGGCCTACGTCGCCTTTGCCCTGTTGTTTACCTTCGCCATGAGCGTGCTGGATCGTTACCAGCTCTGGAACGCCATCGAGGCAGCCGAAGGAGCCCGGGGGTGACTGAGGCGAAAACCGCGCGCGAGCTGAACCTGGCATCCTGCCATACCTGTACAAAGCTGGTACCGGCCGATCAGCATCGCTGCCCGCGCTGTGGCTCCAGCGTGCACCTGCGCGCCACCGACAGCCTGCAGCGCACCATTGCACTGCTGATCACGGCCAGCATTCTCTACATACCCGCTAATCTCTACCCGATCATGTACACCGACCAACTCGGCCGCACTGAGGCCAGCACCATCATTGGCGGCGTGGTGCTGCTGATCAAGCTGGGCTCAGTACCGATCGCTGCCATTATTTTTATTGCCAGCGTCATGGTGCCCTTGGGCAAGCTGATTGCCATGTTCTACCTGGTGTTCACGGTGGAGCGCCACTCACCGTTGGAGCCGCGACAGCGCACCGTGATGTACCAGATCACAGAATTTATCGGCAAATGGTCCATGGTGGATGTATTCGTGGTTGCTATTCTGGTGGCGCTGGTTAATCTGGGCGGGCTGCTGGTCATACGCCCGGGGATTGCGGCGCTGTCTTTTGCCGGGGTGGTGATTGTGACCATGATCGCCGCCGAGAGCTTTGACTCGCGGCTGATCTGGGACGAAATGGAAAACAAGAATGACAACCGCCCAGCCTGAACTGAAACAGGGACGTTCCCTCAATCCGATCTGGATTATCCCGCTGCTGGCGCTCGGCCTCGGTGTCTACATGGTCGTGCACAGTTTCATAACCGAGGGCCCGGAAATCACCATTGCCTTCGAGAACGCCTCCGGCCTGTCCGCCGGCAAGACCAAGGTCAAGTACCGCAATGTCGAAGTGGGCCTGGTCACCGACGTCAAGCTGACCGAGGATTTCGAGGGCGTCGAGGCCACCGTCAAGATGGACTATCACGTCAGGGATCTGCTCAGCGCGGATACGCGCTTCTGGGTAGTGACCGCTCAGGTGGGGCTCGGCAATATCACCGGCCTGGACACCCTGCTCTCGGGTGCCTACATCCGCATGTCGCCAGGCACCGGGGACGGCCCGCTTCAGAAGCAGTTCACGGCCCTGCCAAATCCACCGCTCACACCGACGGATGCCCCCGGCTTACGGCTGCAGTTGCTGGGCAATCGCGCCGGGTCTGTGAGCACCGGTGACGCGATTATCTACAAGGGCTATCGGGTCGGCCGGGTGGAAAGTGCGCAGTTTGATATTGCACAGGAGCGTATGCACTACGAGATATTTATCGATGCGCCCTTTGACGAGTTGGTGGATAGCTCGGTGCGGTTCTGGAACACCAGCGGCATCTCGCTGACTGCCAGCGCGGAAGGTCTCAAGGTCCGCACCGGCTCGCTTGATACCGTGCTGCTGGGCGGTGTGGCCTTCGGGCACCCCGACGGTGTGCTGGAAGGTGATCCGGTGGTGCCGGGCACCGAATTTCAGCTCTATGAGAGCTATGAGGCCACCCAGCAGAACCCCTTCATCAACGGCAGCTATTACGTGGTGCGTTTCACCCAGAACCTCAAGGGCCTGGTGCCGGGGGCGCCGGTGGAGTACCGCGGCATTCCTATGGGCCGGGTCGAGCGCATCATGCTGAATGAGCTGATCGCGGAAGGCATGTTGGCGGACAGAATGGCGGGGGAGGTGACAGCCGAGGGCGAGCCTATCCCGGTGCTGATTTACATGGAGCCCGGGAGAATGTCGCTGCCGGATACTGCCGATTCCGTTGGCCTGTTGCAGCAGGTCGTGCAAACCGGCGTACCCAATGGGCTGCGCGCCACCCTTGAGTCAGGCAACCTGCTGACCGGCGCAAAATATATCGGCCTGGATTACTACCCTGATGCGGACAAGGAAGAGGCCGGCGAGTGGGGTGGTTACATTCAGATTCCCAGCATCGGCGGCGGCGTCGAGCAGATCATGGTCAAGGTCAATGCGATTCTCGACCAGGTTAACCGCGCGCCCATCGAGGAAACCATCGCCAATGCCAACGCCGCCATTGCCGACCTGGATGAGGTCTTGCAGGGGCTGGGCGAATTGCTCAACGACGAGGGCATGCAAACACTGCCCGCCAACCTGGATGCCACTATCAAGGAGCTGCAAAAGACGCTGGAAGGGCTGTCACCGGGCTCCGAACTGTACCGGAACCTGAATGCCAGCATGCGTCAGCTCAATCGCACCCTGTCCAACATGGAGTCGCTGACGCGGACTCTGTCCAACCAGCCCAATGCGGCGATTATGCCCGCCAAGCTACCGCCTGACCCGGAGCCGGAGGCGTATCAATGAACACTGGAATCCAGCCCTTGAAGCTTCTGAGCATCGCCCTGGGCCTGTTGCTGGTCGGGTGCTCGGGCACCCCGGTCGACACTCACTACTATCTGCTGCGCTCGGAGGTGCCGGAACAGAGCCGCGGCCTGACACCCTCCAGCCGCTTCGCCATGGGCAGCGTGAATGTCGCGCCCTATATCGATCAATCCGGGCTGATCCTCGAGGTGAGCCCCGGCCAGATACGGCCCGCCCGCCACCACCAGTGGGCTGAGCCCATGGCCGGCGCACTCAATCACTTGCTGTTGCTGGAGGTGTCGCGCACCGTCAAGGAGGATGTGTTCCCGCAGGCGGCCTCCGACGCGGCCCTGGTGTATTCGGTACGCATCGACCAGTTACACGGCACCCTGGACGGGGACGCGCTGCTGGTGGCCTACTGGTGGATACGCCGCGACAATCAGGAGTTTGTGTCCTACCAGTTCGCGGAAACCCGTGCCCTCGCGCGGGACGGCTACGCGGCGCTGGCGGAAGCCCAGAAAGCGCTGCTGCTGGAACTGGCCCAGCGTATTGGTGAGTCCTTGCTGGCGGCCGACGCCGCGGGCTAGTCCAGCTTGCGATAGAAGCCCTCGAACCAGGGCTGCCAGTCGCCCGCCTCATCCTGCTGTTCGAAAAACTGCCTGACCCGGCCATCTTCCAGCGGCGTCCAGGTGCCCCGGAACGCCGCCGTCTGGCCATTGCCGAGATAGTAGATGCTGCCGTCCATCACCATGGAGCCATCCACCACGGCGCCTGCGGTATGAATAATGGAATTGCCGCTGTCCACCCAGTGCTGATGCCACTGCTCGTCTGAGGGGTTGAAATAGTTGATGCTGCTGCCGGTGCCACCACGGCTGCTGGTCCACTCCTCCAGCAGCAGGCAACCCTTGTCGCGGCTGCTGATGCGGTTCTCACCGTAGCGCTGCTCGCCCGCAGCGTCGGTAACTTCCCAGTGCCCCAGCCAGAAATCAAAGGCCCGGTGAGGCCCGTCGCAGCTATAGCTGGGGGTGGGTTGCGCCAGGGCAGACAGGCTGAAACAGGTACCGCACAGTAGTATCAGGAGCGTTTTCATTAGAATCCTCCGTGCTTTTCCAGATGTGCAAGCTCCTCCGCGCTGGAGTCGCGGCCGAGGATGGCATTGCGGTGGGGAAATCTCCCAAAGCGTTCAATCACATCGCGGTGGGCAATCATATAGCGCTGGAAGTTGGCTACCTGCGCCCGGGCTGGCGCAGGACACTCTGCGAGCAGGCGCTCAAAGCAAGCCACGCCCTCCTGCTGGGCATCGATGTTCTCTGCGTGTTCGTAGGGGGTGTAGAGGAATACCCGGTGGATGGTGGGCAAGGCCAGATCGGCACCGCTGGCAACGGCGTCGCGGGCCAGTTGCAGGGCCAGGCTGTCGCCGCTGAAGGCCCGCGGGTCGCCGCGATAGATGTTGCGGGTCAGCTGATCCAGCAACAGCACCAGGGCGACCAGGCCGCCATCGAGGGCCCGCCAGTGCGCGCGCTGGCCGGCGAGGGCGGCCTCGACATCTACACCGAAATCGTCCCGGCAGCTGGCATCCGTCTCAGCGCTGGCGCCGTACCAGAAGCTGTTGCGGTCCTCGGCGGGCATGCCATTGGCATCCAGCGGCCCAAACCAGAACTGGTGCAGGGCGGTGATGCGATCCAGGTCTTCCATCATCTACAGCTTAGACGCTTCAGTTGCGCTTGTACCTCAGCGTTTTTTGACGCGAGTCGTGCCCCGGCGCTTCATAGGGACTCACCTTTGTTTTACACTCGATGACCTTTTCCCCGGAGGGCCCCAAGCATGAAACGAGTCGTTTTCAACCAGAAAGGCGGTGTCGGCAAAACCAGTATCACCTGCAACCTGGCAGCGATCGGGGCTGCGATGGGCTTGCGCACGCTGGTAGTAGATCTGGATGTACAGGGCAATACCACCCACTACCTGGTGGGGGAAATTGACGCCGAGGCCTACCCGGCTGAAGCCCAGGGCGTGGCGGCGATGTTCAAGCAAACCGTACGCTCCCGCAAGATGGCCAGCAACCCGGACGCCTTCGTCTGGGAGACACCCTACGAAAACCTCTACCTCATGCCCTCCAGCCCGGCGCTGACCACCATGGAAAAGGAGCTGGAGTCGCGGTACAAGATTTACAAGCTGAGGGATGCCCTGGAAAAGCTCGATGAAGAGTACGACCGCATCTACATCGACACGCCGCCCAACTTCAATTTCTACAGCAAGTCGGCCCTGATCGCCGCCGATACCGTGGTGATTCCCTTTGACTGCGACAGCTTCGCACGCCAATCCCTGTACAGCCTGATGGACAATATTGTAGAGCTGCAGGAAGACCACAACCCCGACCTCGAGGTGGAGGGCATCATCATCAACCAGTTCAACAGCCAGGCGCGCCTGCCCGGGGAACTGGTGGCCGAGCTGGAAGAAGAGGGTATGCCGGTGTTCAACACCTATCTGAACACCTCGGTGAAAATGAAGGAATCACACCGGGAGCACAGGCCGCTGATCGACCTGGCCCCCAGCCACAAGCTCACCGGGCAGTACCTGGAACTGCACGAAGAGCTGGAGGCTACCGTCGCCCGTATCGCGGCTTAGGTTCCCGGTCAGGTATCCGGCAACATCGAAGCGGCGCTTTCCACCGCCTCGACATACTCCCCCAGCAGCCGCTGCATCACGCTGCGGCAGCTTTCCACCTGGTTGATCTGGCCAATGACCTGGCCGCAGGGGTTAAACGCCACACTCTGACAGTTGCCCTTGTCGGCGTAGGTCGAGGTGCGGCGCATACCGTCCGAGGTCACCATCCCCTGCAGGGGCATGCCCAGCGGCTCCGGCGTGTCCGATCTTTCCCAGGCCTCGGTCCAGTCATTGCGCAGCATGCGGCAGGTTTTACCGGTCCAGGACCGCGACCGCACGGTATCGCCGCTGCCTGCCGCCAGCAGGGATTCCTTCTGGGCCGGCTGGGTATGGGCTTCCTCCACGGTCAGCCACAGGGAGCCGGTCCACACACCGGCAGCGCCCATCGCCAGTGCCGCGGCAATCTGCCGGCCATTGCCGACGCCGCCCGCTGCCAGGAAGGGCGTGTCGCCGATGGCGTCGATCATCTGTGGCCACAGCACGATAGAGCCAATTTCGCCGGTGTGACCGCCACCCTCACCGCCCTGGCCGACCACGAAGTCGAGCCCGGCCTCCTTGTGCGCAACCGCCTGCTTGACCTTGCCGCACAGGGCGCCTATCAGCCGGCCACTGTCCTGCACCTGTTTGATCTTGTCCGCCGGTGGAGTGCCCAGCGCGTTGGCGATCAACCGGCACCGGGGGCGGGTCAGGGCCTCTTCCAGCAACGGCGTCGCCGTGGCCTCGGTCCAACCCATCAGGCCCATGCTGGTGGTGCCGTCGGGCCATTCCGGCACGCCAGCGTCGGCCAGCAGTTGCTGGGCAAAGTCGATGTGTTCCTGGGGCACCATGTCCCAGAGCTGCTTTTCGAGGTCGTCGGGGCTCATGTCGCCCATGCCCTCATACTTCTGCGGGATGACGATGTCGACGCCGTAGGGGTAGTCGCCGATCTGTTCGTCAATCCAGTCCAGCTCCTCCTTGAGCTGCTCAGGCGAAAAGCCCACCGCCCCCAGCACCCCGATGCCGCCGGCCTTACTCACCGCCACCACTACGTCACGGCAATGGGTGAATGCGAATATCGGGTAGTCGATACCAAGTCGCTCGCACAGCACGTTCTTCATGGGTACTCCTCCAGGCAATCTGCTGAGTATCCTCCGCCCCGGGCCGCGGCGGCAATGTCCTGTGCCGCCAAGCGCCGCTGTCCAAAAGGATCAGCGTTGGTGACATAACCATATAAACATTGAGTATTTGTCAGTCCGGGGGCGGATTGCTTAGTCTCTTGGACTCTGGAAGGAGTGACCAGATACCGTGGAACTGGATTTCGACAGCATCAACGCCCAACTGCGCGACGCCACCCCGGGCGACATCGTGCGCTGGGCCCTGTCTCAGAGCCGGCCCACCATATCCACTACCAGCTTCGGCAGGAATGCCGCGGTGATGCTGCACCTGGTCAGCGAGGTGGACAAGTCCGTGCCCACCATCTGGGTGGACACCGGTTACAATCTGCGCGATACCTACCTGGTAGCGGAAAAGCTGATGCGCGAGCTCGAGCTCAATATGCACGTCTACTCCCCCAGCATGACCTCTGAGCGCCGCAACGCCATTATGGGCGGCGTGCCCACCATCGAGGACGAGGACCTGCATGCCGAGTTCACCCGTCAGGTGAAGCTGGAGCCTTTCGAGCGTGCCCTCAATGAGCACAAGCCCGATATCTGGCTGACGGGTATCCGCAAGGAAGAGACTGAGCACCGCCAGGGACTCGATATTGTCACCATGGACGGTCGCGGCATCATCAAGGTGGCGCCGATCTTTTACTGGTCGGAGGCGGACGTCGAGGCCTACATGGCGGAGCACCGGCTCCCCACCTGCCGGCACTACTTCGACCCCACCAAGGTCCACGACGGCCGCGAGTGCGGCTTGCACACCGCCGCCTGACGCCTTTTCTTCGAGCTCCGAATCCCGGGCTTCACGTGAGCGGGCATTATCTGGCGACGTCGTGAACCCGTCCCTGGCGGCTCGGAGGACGGATGGCCGCCCCCGGCATCCATGCCGCCTACACCCGGGGACAGACCTGCCCACCCGAATACAACACGTCGCGAAATGCCCCTCGATCCAATTGTCTCGAAAGTAGCCGGGATGAGTGAAATAGACAGGCAATAAAAAAGCCGACTCAAAGTGAGTCGGCCAGTAGGCTCAGGCCCATGAATTAGCTAGGAGTAGGGGACTCCAGCAGTCAGGGAGCGAACAAGGTGACTCCCAGCGCCAGGCACAGGGAAAACCCGGCGAATATGGCGATAAAGATGCCCAGGCTCTTCAGGGTGCGAGTATCTTCCCGGGTGTCTTCCATCAGGATGTGTTGAGTCATCTTTTTATCCTCTTCACCTGACTGCCATGTAAGCCTAGAAAAAATGACACCAGGTTGCATTGATGCAGGTCAACGGGGGGTGACACGGTGATCTCCGTCACGGTCCCCCGGGTCTTTGCGGGCAAGTGCGAGCCGCTGCGATATACTTGGCCACAAGGGTGTGCAATATGTTGAATGACACGTGACAGCGCGCCGTGCCGCCGTTAACGCTCTCCGGGCCCTGCCGGGCCTGGCAGTCCTGTTGCTGTGCGCCTGCGCCCACCAGGGCCCGGGCGCGCTGCCGCTCAGCAAGCTCCCGCCCATCGAAATGGCCAGCGGCCCGCTGGCGGCGGAGACCGCTCTCACCTCGGTATCCACACCGGCCTTGCTGGAACTCGATGATGAGATGCGTGCCTTTGTCGATCGCTATGTGAAGGGCAGCCAGCGTCAGCGCTTGCAGACCCTGCATCGCAGCCTGCGCAGCTCGGCCTTTGTCGGGGTGGATTACGACCCCTCGGCCGATGGGACGGCCGCGGAGGTGTATCACTCCGGAGTGGCAAACTGCCTCAGCTATGCCCACCTGTTCGTGGCCATGGCCCGCTATGCCGGGCTCGATGCCCGCTACCTGTCCGTGTCGCTGCGTCCGGAGTGGACGCGCCGTGGTGATCAGGTGGCCCTGCGTAAACACGTGAACGTGGTGGTGCGCCTGCGCAACGGCGAAGAGTATGTAGTCGATATTGACCCGGTGTCCCGTGAGCGGGTGGCGTCGGCCCGGGTGCTGCGGGATAAAGAGGCCTTTGCCCTGTATCACGGCAATCGCGCCATGGAGGCCCTGTTCCTGGAGGACCGCGCCACAGCTTACGCCGAGGCGGTGCAGGCGGTGGCGCTGGGTGGCAGGATCGACTACCTGTGGGTAAATCTGGGGGCCATCTACCGTGGCGCCGGCCAGGATGCCGCGGCCGAGGCCATGTACCGCCGGGCACTGTCACTCAACCCGGATTCGCCCACCGCCATGAACAACCTGGCGGTGCTGTACGAGAGCCGCGGCGAGCTGGAAGAGTCCCGTCGTTGGGAAGCCCGGGTGCGTGAACGCCGCAACAGCAACCCGTTTTATCATTACTACCTGGGCGAGTTGGCCGAGGCGGAGGGCAAGCACGAACGCGCCCTGTCTCATTACCTCGATGCCATCGGCCTGCAGGCCGACGAGGCGGAGTTTTATTTCCGGGTGGCCCGACTGTATCTCTCTATGCAGCGGCCGCTGGACAGTCGCAGCTATGCCGAGAAGGCGGTGTTACATGCGCGGCTGGTCGGCGAGCGCAAGCAGTACCAACAGTTCCTCGACCAATTGATCCGCGAGCACCTGGTCACTGCCCAACTGGGCTCGCCGTGAACCGCGACTCGCCAAGCCCCGGGTGCCGTGGCATCATGCCGCCGGGCTTGCCAGGCGCATGATTATGGATATCCCGGCGGCGCATCCTCTGCGCACACTTTCGCTGTTCTGTCTGTTTACTGTGCTGCTGACAGCGCAGGCGTTAGCCGATGAAAAAGCGGGCTCCGGGCGCGAATCCCTGGACACCAAGGTGGCAGAGGCACTGTCAGTCCTGGGGGAGAAGTCCCCGGAGAGCGTCGAGCTGCTGGCCAAGGCTGAGGCGGTGCTGGTGTTTCCCGATGTGGTAAAAGTGGGGTTTGGCATCGGCGGCGAGTACGGGGAGGGCGCGCTGCAGGAAGGCGGTGAGACCGTTGCCTACTATTCGATCTCCGGCGCCTCCTTTGGCCTGCAGCTGGGTGCCCAGACCAAGACCCAGGTGATCCTCTTTATGAGCCGTTCGGCGCTGCGCAAGTTTCGCCGCAGCAAGGGCTGGGAAGCGGGTGTGGACGGTCGCATCGCCCTGGTGCAAGCCGGGGCTGGCGGCGGGCTGGATACCACCACCAGCCAGGCGCCCATTATCGGTTTCGTGTTTACCAATCGCGGCCTGATGTACAACCTTACGCTTGAAGGCAGCAAGATTACCCCCCTCGACTAGCGGTCGGCCCGGGCGCCGGCGGGCTGTCTTGGTCACCCCGGGGCAATCCGGTAAGCTTGCGCTTTTTTCCCCGGAGCTCCCATGATCAACACCTCTGTTGCCGCCGCCCTGGGCGGTGAAACTGCCACTGGAGAGCAGGTCACCGTGCGCGGCTGGATCCGCAGCAAGCGCGATTCCAAGGCGGGTATCTCCTTTCTTGCCGTCCATGATGGCAGCTGTTTCGACCCCATCCAGGCAGTGGTGCCCTCGGAACTTGCGAACTACGAAGACGAGGTGCTGCACATCACCACCGGCTGCGCGGTGGAGGTGAGCGGCGAGTTGGTCGAGTCACAGGGCAAGGGGCAGTCGGTGGAAATCCAGGCCAGCGCCGTCACCGTGATCGGCTGGGTGCAGGATGCCGAGTCCTACCCCATCGCCAAGAAACGCCACAGCTTTGAATACCTGCGCACGGTGGCCCACCTGCGGCCGCGCACCAACACCTTCGGCGCCATCACCCGGGTGCGCACCGTACTGGCCCACGCCATTCACGACTACTTCTTCCAGAATGGTTTCCACTGGATCAACACCCCCATCATTACCGCCAGCGATTGCGAAGGCGCTGGTGAACTGTTCCGGGTCAGCACCCTGGACCTCGCCAACCTGCCGCGCGCAGACGATGGCGGCGTGGATTTCAGTGGCGATTTCTTCGGCGAGGAGTCCTTCCTGACCGTTTCCGGCCAGCTCAACGTAGAAGCCTACTGCCTGGCCATGAGCAAGGTGTACACCTTTGGGCCGACCTTTCGGGCCGAGAACTCCAACACCAGTCGTCACCTGGCGGAATTCTGGATGGTGGAGCCGGAAATCGCCTTTGCCGATCTCAGCCAGCTGGCGGACCTCGCGGAGGATATGCTCAAACACGTGTTCGCCGCGGTGCTGGAACGCTGCGAAGACGATATGGCGTTTTTCGAGCAGCGCATCGACAAGACCGCTATCACCCGCCTGCGCAGCGTTGTGGACTCCAGCTTCGAGCGCCTCGACTACGGCGAAGCGATCAGCATTCTCGAGAGCTGCGGCGAGTCCTTCGAATTCCCGGTGGCCTGGGGCAAGGACCTGCAGTCCGAACACGAGCGTTACCTGGCAGAAACCCATGTCGGCCGGCCGGTGGTGGTGATGAACTACCCCAAGGAGATCAAGGCCTTCTACATGCGCCTCAACGACGACGGTCAGACCGTGGCGGCCATGGACGTGCTGGCGCCGGGCATTGGCGAGATCATTGGCGGCAGCCAGCGCGAAGAGCGCCTCGACGTGCTCGAGGACCGCATGGCGGAGCACGGCCTCGCCGGTGAACTCGACTGGTACCGGGACCTGCGGCGCTTCGGCACCGTACCCCACGCGGGCTTCGGCCTGGGCTTCGAGCGACTCCTCAACTACATCACCGGCATGGAAAACATTCGCGATGCGATTCCCTTCCCGCGGACTCCTGGTAACGCGCACTTTTAGGACGCAGGTTTTTTTACAGCCCGCTCTCCGTAGCACGGCTGCGCTGCTCACCTGCTGTTTTCTGGACACGCCGTGAACCCATCCCTGGGGGCTCGGTTCACGGCGTGTCTGGAGATTGGCCTGCCGCAGTCGCGTTGCGGTATCGAGGGCAGCGCCTCCCTGAGCGATGGCAGTTGTATCGCGACATTGATCGGTGCGGCTATCTCAGCGCTGCATTGCTGAAACAGGGTGGCCTTAACGACTTGTCAAGGGCGTTTATGGCCTAAAAGGGTGGTTTTCTGGTTCCTGGAGGCCAAATTTGGGGTGTTTTGTGAAGAATTACCCGAATTTGCTTATTTTTTGACCAGTCGCTCGGTCATACTGGCTTCATGGACGATTCCAGCCCACAGTCTCGAGGCGACGCAATCCCCAGTGAAATGGAGATTGTGGACTGCTTTACCCGGCTGATCTTCAATGCAGGGGATGAGCTGGGGGCCAGTGATCGAAAAATACTCGATACCCTGGCCCTGGTGGACTGCAACCTGGCGCACTGCCAGGATCCCGGCGAGGCCGGGGCCTACCTGCGTGAGCTGGGTGTCAGGGAGATGATTCGCCTGGTGCGCCAGGTACAGGATCACTATCCGAACCCCGGTTCTCACCCTGATCCGTCTCAGGGGGTGAAAGCGGCAGGAAAACGATCTCCCGCTTCGCAGGGTCAGCCCGCTCGAGCCTGACCCTCACTGGCTGCTCGAGCTGGAAAGTGCGGGTGGCGCTGCTCAGGGTCGCGGCCCAGCGATCAAAACTGAACTTCTCCGGATCCTTGCGCAGGTCGACCTGACCCTCGATACCGTTGTCCAACAACTTGGCAGTGAAACCGCTGCTGCTGATCTGGGCGATCACGGCGTCGAATTCCTGGCCCACGCTGGCGGCCAGGTACTCACACTGCAACCATAGCTCCGCTTCCCGGGTGGCGGCACGCACCTGGGACAGGCGGCCAGACAGCTCGCCCAGCTCAGCGTTGGAATGGGAGGTACTGGCCTCGCCGTGAAGGATGGCCTTGATCTGCCGGTGGGCGAGGAAGTCCACGTACTTGCGCAGCGGCGAGGTGCAGTTGCTGTAGCACTCAAGCCCCATGCCCATGTGGGCCGCCGGCTTGGCGACCAGCTCAGCGCGGGCCAGCAGGCGGTTGGCCATGCTGCGTAGCGGTAACTCGGTGGCCTGGTTCATGCGCCGTATCGCATCGCGATACACCGGCAATTCACCCAGGTCGCGCTCCACGAAGTCAGCCATGAAGCGGGTCATGAAACGTTTGATTTCATCCTTGCGGTCCGGCCGAAAGCCGCGGTGCCCGATGAAGGGACCCGCGCACTCGCGATCCCGCAGGAAGCGTGCGCAGCAACGGTTGGCGGCGACCATGCATTCTTCCACCAGCTTCTGCGACAGCAGCTTTTCGCATCTCTCAATGCGATCGATCTTTTTCTGGTCGTTGAGTATCCAGCGGTACTCGGGCCGCTCTTCCATCACCAGCTCGGCGCTTTCCCGGCGTCCGCGCAGTGCGCGATACACCTGGTAAAGCGCCTCCAGCGGGGTGGCATGGCTCATAAGCTCGTCGTAGTTGCCCGCCAGATAGCGGTCGACCGCGATGTAGCTGAGCTTGGCGCGTGAGCGAATCACCGCCTCGATAAACTCGTACTCACCCACCTCACCGCTGTCGCTGACTTCCACCTTGCAGACCAGGGCCGGGCGCAGCTCATCCTCGGCCAGGGCGCAGGTCTCCTGGGAGAGTTTTTCCGGCAACATGGCGATGGCGTCGCCATGGAAATAGACAGACGTACCGCGCGCCGCGATTTCGGCGTCGAAAATGCCGCCAGGCTTGATAAACGGCGTGGGGTCGGCGATGGCCACGTACAGACACCAGCCATTGCTGTTGGGCGCGGCGTACAGCGCGTCGTCGATATCCTGGGTGCGGGCTGAATCGATGCTGACAAACTCGAGGTCAGTCAGGTCGCGCCGGCGCTGGTCGCCGAGCGGCTCTGCAGAAGCCATGCCCGCTTCCAGTTCCGCCAGTGCCTCGGTGCTCCATTCGCGAGCCATCTGGTACTTGATGGCGGTGTAGAGGTTCTCAATACCGACGGTCTCGGCGTTGCCGATGATCGACAGCACCTTGGCCTGGGGTTTGCCATCCTTGATCGGGTGCCGCAGCAGCGCGGCGCGCACCAGGTCGCCTTCCTTGACGCCGTTGCGGGCGTGGGGCGGTATGAACAGCCAACGGCTCAGGCGCGGTAGGTCCGGCTCGACAAACAAAGCCTTGCCCTTGCGCACGCAGCGGCCATTGAATTCTCCGATGGGGCATTCCAGCAGCTTTTCCACCTCGGCGATGGGCTTGTCGCCGCGGTCCGGCCGAATGCACACCCGCACCCGGTCGTCCGGGAAGGCCTTCAGCATCTCATCGGGGGGAACAAATATCTCGCGGCCGTCATCCAGCACTGC
>JANQIO010000193.1 GCA_028282105.1 Halieaceae bacterium
GTTCTTGAAGTTCTGGTGCACCGGGCTCTCCGCGGCGGATACAAAGCGGGTGCCCGGTGCACCAGCACTTCAAGAACGCCATTGTCGGCGCCCCCGACACCGACACCCGGCTGGTCAGTACCGCCGGTATGCCGCCAGTGCGGGCGCGCAAGAGCGACACCACCGCGGCGCTGCGTGAGGGCGCCGACGGTTCCTCGATCCTGTCAAATATCCTCGAGCTGTATTTTGGCGGCGACCTGGAGGCCAGCGTCGCGCTGATCGGCCAGTCCGCCAGCCTCATCGATGAGGTGGAGCCGGCCGCCGCCATTATCGAGCGCACAGTGGAGCAGTTCTTCCAGGTGCAGGAGCAGGCAGCGCAGCGCGCCGCGGCGCGCAGTTTCTGAGGTCTCAGCTCGCAGCGCGAGAGAAGACGATTTTCGGCGCCGGATCGAGCATGGCGTCGATACTGTCCGCAAACGGCAATACCCGGTCGACGATGGCCATGGGGTCCAGCTCACCCTTGCAGGTGTGGCAGAGCGTGTGCTCCATCACGCTGCGAGCGTGGACCCGTCCCAGGGTGTAGGTAATGCCGCGCCGGTACACCGCCGGCAGCTCCAGCGCCACCGTCGGCTCCAGGCCGCCGATGACGCCATTCACAAACCCGCAGGGGGCGGTGGAGCGCATGGCGTAGCGCAGGCCATCGGGCAGGGCGGAGGCATCCACGGTGATCAGGAAATCACTCTCGTGGCGCACCGCGGCTTCATAGCTGCTGATTTCCAGCACCTCGGCGCCGGCTGCCCTGGCCAGTTCCAGCCGGGTCTTGTCGAAGTCCACATACACGACGCGGCTGGAGCCGAGCGTGATAGCGGCGTGCACCGCATACAGGCCGACACTTTGGGCCAGGCCACCGGCGATGAGCACCGGCTCACCGGGGTACTCCCTCAGACCCTGGTCGACGGTGCGGTAACCATCCGCGACGTTGTCAGACAGGCCGGCTCCCGCTTCCGGCGAGATACCCTCGGGCAGCGGCAGCAACATGGCATCGGCATAGGGCACCCGCACCAGATCGCTGAATGCGCCGCCGTAGTCATCTTCCAGTCGCGTCCCCAGGCCGTAGGCGGCATAGGGCACCTCATTCTGGCAGGCATTGGTCCAACCGCGCCGGCAATTGGTGCATTCGCCGCAGCTGATCTGGAAGGGCACCACGACCCTGTCTCCCGGTGCGAAGCCGGTGACCTGGTCGCCGACCTCGACAATCTCGGCGGTCATTTCATGACCAAAGCCAAAGGGCCCGGCAATCGGAAAACTGCCGACCACCACCGCCGTGTCCAGGTCGCAGCGCGCCACTGCCAGTGGCCTGACAATGGCGTCCTTACCAGTACGCAGCAGCGGTGCCGGAACCTCCCACCACTCCAGTTTGCCCGGTTCGACAAAAGTAAGCTGTTGGATACTCGACATGGCTGCGCTCCCGTAGATTTAACCCTGCGCAATATAGGCTTGCGCGGTCAGCGCCTGAATATCCATAATCAAAAAGCTATTTTTCAATTATGAAAAGCTGATGAACTGGGATGAGGTGAGAATTTTCCTCGCCGTGATGGAATCGCGCAGCCTGAGTGCGGCAGCATTGGAGCTGGGAATGTCGGTCGCTACCGTGGGTCGTCGCCTGGAGTCGCTGGAGGCATCCCTGGGCCTGCGGCTCCTGCACCGGTCCAGCTCCGGCACCGAACCGACAGTGGAGGGTGCCAGGCTGTACGCCGCTGCCAGTGGCGCTGCTGCCGGACTGCAGCAACTGGAACGCCTGGCGGCTTCACTGCGGGAGCGGGCAGACATAGAACCGGTGTCGGTCTCCTGTACCGAGACTATTGCCGCAGACATCCTGGCGCCGGCCCTGCCCGTGCTTGAGCAAAGCCATCCCGGGCTGCAGCTGGATATCGAGGTTGCCAATGAAACTGTCAGTCTGGCGCGCCGCCAGGCGGACCTGTCCATTCGCCTGGCACGTCCCACCGAGGAAAACCTCGTTACTCGCAAGCTGCCCGCTATTGCGCTGGGCCTGTACGCCTCAAGCGAGTATCTCGCGGGCCGCCCGCCGCGCTCCCTGGCCCTGCAACAGGAATCACTGCTGGGCTACAGTCTCAGCTACCGCGACCTGCCGGAAAGCCGATGGTTTACCGAACGCGGTCTGGACGCGCGTATCCGACTGCGCTCCTCCAGCGTGCGAACCCTGCTCAATGCCGCCCGGGCTGGCTATGGTATCGCCCTGCTGCCGCACTACCTGGGCAGTCAGACCGGCCTGCTGCAGATTCCCGCCCGCGGCATTCCGCCGCGCCAACCCTACCTGGTGTTTCACCGGGATATGCGTAACGTGAAGCGCATCAAGGCGGTAAGGCAGTGGGTGTTCGATGCCCTGGAAACCGCCCTGCGCTCCTGAGCCCGTTGCGCGGCAGTGCGCTGTCGCAAAGGGAATTGAGTACAATAGGCGCCCACATCGACAGGAGCCCACGTGAATACCCTGGATTTTCCCCAGCTGGCCTCGGCGGCCGACATCAAGGCCGGCTTCGAACAACACGGCTATATCTGCAGTGACGAGATCGCCACGGCCGTATTCCTGGCCTGCCAATTGCGCAAGCCCATCCTGGTGGAAGGGCCGCCCGGCGTCGGCAAGACCGAGCTGGCCAAAACCACTGCCAAACTGCTGGAGCTGCCGCTGATCCGCCTGCAGTGCTACGAAGGCCTGGACGAGGCCAAGGCGCTGTACGAGTGGAAGTACGGCAAGCAGCTGCTGTACACGCAGGTGCTCAAGGAAAAGCTCGGCGACCTGCTACAGGGGGCCAAGGGGCTGGCGGAGTCCGTTGATCGCCTGCATCACTTCGGCGACATCTTCTATTCCGAGGATTTCCTGGAACCACGCCCGCTGCTGAAGGCCATGCATGAATCCGAGGGCTCAATCCTGCTGATCGACGAGGTGGACAAGTCGGACTACGAGTTCGAATCGCTGCTGCTGGAAATTCTCTCCGACTACCAGGTATCGATCCCAGAGATCGGCACCGTGAAAGCCAAGAGCTCACCGGTGGTGTTCCTGACCAGCAATAACACCCGGGATATTTCCGACGCCCTCAAGCGCCGCTGCCTGCATCTGTACATTCCCTTCCCCACCACCGAGCTGGAGGAGCGTATCGTGCGCAGCCGGGTACCGGATGTGGACGAGGGCCTCCGGGAGCAAATCGTCGCCTTTGTGCACTCACTGCGCCAACTGGACCTGAAAAAGGTGCCGGCCATCAGCGAAACCATAGATTGGGCCCGCAGCCTGTTGCTGCTGCATGCCGAACAGCTCGATGAGGCGACGGTGCGCAGCACTCTCAACGTGCTGCTCAAGTTCCAGGACGATATCGAGGCCACCGAACCGGAGCTGCGCAGCCTGCTCAACCCGCCCAAATCCAGCCTGGCCGGCGGCGCCTCAGCCGGCAGCGCCTGATCCCATGCCCTCCCGGCTGGTCAGTTTCATCAACGTGTTGCGCAGCCACGACGTGCGCATCTCACCGGCGGAAACGCTGGATGCAGTGCAGGTGATTACGACGCTCGGCTACGAGGACCGCAACCAGCTGCGCAGCGGCCTGTCACTGGCGCTGGCCAAGACCGCGGAAGAGAAAGCCACTTTCAAACGCTGCTTCGACCAGTTTTTCTCTTATCAACTGCCGGATTCCGCCGAGCGGGAGGCCGCCAACAGCGAAGACGCTTTGGACAGCCTCCCCGGCGCCGACCCGGCAGACCTGCAGGCGGCGGAGGCCGCCCTGCAGCAGATGGAGGGCGAGGGCGGCGAGACCCGTCTGGATCTGGAGGGTGAACTGGCCAGCGACACGGCGCTGGCCGGCCAGCTCGACCTGCCAATCATGGACATGCTGCGCAACGATGACCGCAACGCCCTGGCGCTGGCCATCGCCCGTGCCGGCGACGCGGTGGGCCTGCCGGAAATCCAGATGTTTACCCAGAAAGGCCAGTTCACCCGGCGCATACTCGACGAGCTGGGTGAGGCGCATATTCGCAGCGCCATCGTCGACCTGGAAAACCGCGGCAGCGACGCCCTGGGCGAGCTGCAGGGCTACCGGGACCGGCTGCGGGAGTTGGTACGCGACCACGTGGAACGGGAGTACCTGCTGCACGCCCAGGGGCGCAACCAGCAGTTTATGGACGATGTACTGGCCCGGGCGCGGCTCAGCCATATCGAACACCACTACCTGCACCGGGTACAGGACCTGGTGCGACGCATGGCCAAGAAACTGGCCGCCCGCCACTCACGGCGCCGCAAGGTCACCAAGCGCGGCCAGCTCAACATGGCCAAGACCCTGCGCCGCGGCATTGCCCACGAGGGCGTGCTGTTCAACCTGTACTGGAAATCCACCAAAAAACAGCGCCCGCAGATTCTCGCGGTGTGCGACGTGTCCGGCTCGGTGTCAGCCTACGCCAAGTTTCTGCTGATGTTTCTCTACAGCCTGTACGACGTCCTGCCGCGGGTGCGTAGCTTTGCGTTCTCCAACCGGCTGGGTGAGGTCAGCGAGTTGTTTGACCAGCATTCGGTGGAAAAAGCCGTGGAGCTGGTGAACTGGCAGTACGGCGGCGCCACCGACTACGGCGCCAGCCTGATGGACTTCGCGCAACTGGCACTGGACGACATCGACAGCCAGACCACAGTGATCATTCTTGGTGACGCCCGCAACAATAACGGCGACCCGCGGCTGGACGTGATGCAGAGCATCTACGCCCGCGCCAAACAGGTCATCTGGCTGAATCCGGAATCGCGTCCCATGTGGGGCAGCGGTGACTCGGAAATGCCACGCTACCTGTCCTGTTGTCACTTTGCGGCGGAGTGTTCCAGCCTCGCCCACCTGGAACGCATTGTCGACCGCCTGCTACGCAGCGCCAACTGACCCTCGCAAACTCGTCCGCGCGACTTCACAGCTCGCCAGCCCGGCGCGACGGCCTGATACGAAGCTGTGTCATCGACCTGCGAAGAATGGAGATCTAGTCACGCCCGTCCAGCGGGATCGCGCGCAGGTAGAACCGGTAGTAGGCCACCAGGTTGCTGCCAAGGAAGAAGCCCTCCAGCACTACCGCACCAGGAGAGCCCACCAGCAGATTGTGGATAATCCAGAACAAACTGCCGATGGCCATCAGTTCGCGAAACCGCTTGTCGGCCGCCAGGAATGACGCGGCCGTAGTGGTGGTGGCAGCCAGTGTGGCCAACACCGTGGTGAGGCCCGCGTAGCTGATCACTGCGTTGACCATCACCAGCGCCAGAAACAGGGCCAGGAGCCAGCGCGAGGTCGTGAACACGGCCGTCAGGAAGCGAATCGCGGCAATGACGCCCAACGCCGCCGCTGTAGAGGCCCCCACCAGGTAGAAATGCACGCCCAGCAGCGCGGCCGAGCAGGCCAGGCAGATCAGCACCTGGCGCTTGTCCCGGAACTGGAACGAGGCCAGGGCAAACAGGAATACCACCCCAACCAGCACCTGCGACAGCAGGAAGTTGGACACGCCTCAGGCCACCTGGCTAATCACCTCGTCGTGCAGCTTGTGCAGGCCATCTGCCGGGTTGGCCTCGCGCATGGCGGCCAGCGGCACGTTGAGGCGCGCCACCCCCAGGTCCGCATAGGCCTTCAACTCATCGAGCCCGCCGCGCAGGGTCCACATGGCGGTGATCTCGATGTCGTCATAGTCGCGACCTTCCTCGGCGCAGACAGCTTTCAGCTCTGCCAGACGCGGCGCCAGGTCCTCCGGGCTGCGGGTGGGGGCATACCAGCCGTTGCCGTACTTCGCGATGCGCTGATAGACCTTGCCTTTGTCGCCGCCAATGATCACCGGCAGCGGGTTCTGCACCGGCAGCGGGTAGCTCTTGAAGTTGGTCCAGTTGATGAAGTCGCTCTGGTGTTCCACCACGTCACCGGACCAGACCTTGCGCATGGCCTGCACATAGTCGTCAAAGCGCGCACCACGGCGGGCGAAGGGAACGCCGACTGCATCGAATTCTTCTTCCAGCCAGCCAATGCCCACCCCCAGCAACAATCTGCCATCGGAGAGAAAGTCCAGACCGGCGGCCTGCTTGGCCATGTACAGGGGATTGGCCTGGGAGAGGATATTCACTCCGGTGCCCAGCTTCACCTTGCTGGTGGCCGCCGCCACGGCCGACAGGCAGATTAGCGGGTCCACAAAGTTGGTCTCCGGGGTAATCGCCATCTTGCCGGACTTGTCGTAGGGATACTTCGACGCGTAGTCCATGGGCACGATAACGTGCTCGAAGGTCCACAGGGATTCCACGCCGGCGGCTTCCGCCTGCTGCGCAAAGTCGATCATGGCCTGTTGGTGGGGAAAGCCGATGTTGACGGGGATCAGTCCGATTTTCATACCAGGGTCCTCATTTTTGCCTCCACTATAGCCCAGCTCTGGCGAGCGCGTCGGCCCTGGCCTAGTCTGTAAGCCTGACAAAGCCATGCCGGCCAACGGCTGAGGAGCCCCCGTGGAAGACCAGCGCCCCACGCCCCTGGTAGAAGACCTTGAAGGCACCCGCGAGAAACTGGCGGCCTGGTTGAGCCAACAGCAGGGCACCACGGTCACCATCTCCGACCTGCAGATTCCCGAGGCCACCGGCATGTCCAATGTCACCCTGCTGTTCGATGCCAGCTGGGCGTCCGGGGGCGACACTGTCTCCGAGGCCTGTGTGGGGCGCCTGCAACCCCAGATCGAACGGCCGGTATTCCCGGACTACGACCTCACGCTGCAATACCGCATCATGGACATCCTCGGTCGCAACACCGATATCCCGGTGCCGGCGCTGCGCGGCATCGAGACCGATCCGGCGGTGTTGGGTGTGCCCTTCTACGTGATGAAGAAAACCGTGGGCCGCATTCCCACCGATATGCCGCCCTACAATATGGACGGCTGGATGATGCACGACACCAGCCTGGAGCAACGGGAACAGCTCTGGAACGCCGGCGTCGATGTGCTGGCCCGCTTCCACCAACTTGACTACCGGGCGCTGGGCGTCGATTTCATGGACAGCGACAGCGACGCCACGCCCCTGCGACAACAGCTTGCCCACTGGCGGCACTACCATGACTGGGCCCTGGAGGGTATTCAGCACGCTATCTGCCTGCGCGCGCTGGACTGGCTGGAAACCCACCAGCCCGAAAACGAGATGACGCGCCTGTGCTGGGGTGATGCCCGCATCGGCAATATCATCTTCAGCCAGGACTGCCGCGAGGTCGCCGCGGTGTTGGACTGGGAAATGGCAGTGCTTGGCAACCCGGTGCAGGACCTGGCCTGGTACTGCTTCATCGACAACACCTTCGCAGACGGCCTCGGTATGCCGCGACTGGAGGGCCTGCCCGCTTACGAAGACAGCGTAGCACGCTGGCAGGCGGCGACCGGTTACCCGGCAGACGATTTCGACTACTACTGGATATTCGCCGGCATGCGCTACGGCCTGATACTCTCGCGCATTATGATGGCCACCGGCCAGGAACAGGAGATTCAACAGAACTTTGTCTGCAAGCTGCTGGAGCGCTACCTGGACGCCGCCTGAAGCTGTAGAAGTCTTGTTTTAGAACCTATGCGCCCCTAAACTCTCGGGCCACACGTCACCCGACCACCCGAGGAACCGGTTTGTCATCCACCTACGAGCAGCGCCTGGCGGCCCTTGCCGGCGCCGAACAGGCAGCGCTGCTGACCGGCATTCAACGCGGCCTCGAAAAGGAGAGCCTGCGCATCGGCCCCAATGGTCGACTGGCGCAGACCCCACATCCGCAGGGTCTGGGATCGGCGCTGACCCACGACTACATCACCACGGACTATTCGGAAGCCCTGCTGGAGTTCATCACACCGGTATCCACCAGCATCGATGAAAGCCTGAATACCCTGGAAGACATCCATCGCTTCGCCTATGGCGAGATGGGCGATGAACTGCTGTGGGCCGCCAGCATGCCCTGCGTACTGGAGGGGGACGACCAGATTCCGGTGGCGCGCTACGGCAACTCGAACGTGGGCCGCATGAAAACCGTCTACCGCTATGGCCTGGGTTATCGCTACGGCCGGCTGATGCAGACCATTGCCGGCATCCATTACAACTTCAGCATGCCTATGGCCTGGTGGGAGGTTGCTCATCGCGCGGAAGGCAGCGAGCTGCCCCTGCAGGACTTCATCACCGAGCGCTACCTGGGCCTGATCCGCAATTTCCGCCGCTGGTCGTGGCTACTGATCTACCTGTACGGCGCCTCGCCGGCGGTGTGTTCCAGCTTCCTGCGCGACGGCAATTACCACGGTCTGGAGCCCTTTGACGAACAGGTAAAGAGCCTGCATGCCCCCAAGGGCACCTCGCTGCGTATGGGCGACCTGGGTTACCAGAGCAACGCCCAGAAAAACCTGACGGTCTGCTACAACAGCCTGGACAGCTACATCGCCACCCTCAAGGAGGCCATCGTCCAGCCCCACGCGGACTACGCCGCCATTGGCATTGGCGAGGCAGGGCACGAAAAGCAGCTCAACACCAGCCTGCTGCAGATCGAGAACGAGTTCTACAGCCCGATTCGCCCCAAGCGCGTCGCCCGCTCCGGGGAAACCCCGCTGGGCGCCCTGCGCCGGGATGGCATCGAGTACGTGGAAGTGCGCTGCATCGACGTCAACCCCTACCTGCCGGTGGGCATCGACGCCGACCAGATACGCTTCCTGGACACTTTCCTGCTGTACTGTCTGCTGGCGGACAGCCCGGAGTGCGACGACGACGAACCCGGCCGTATCGCCGCCAACCAGCTGGCGGTGGTCAACCGCGGTCGTGAGCCCGGTTTGTCACTGGCCACCCGCGAAGGCGACAAGACACTGCAGGACTGGGGCCACGAGTTGCTCACGGCACTGGGCCAGATCGCCGGCGGCCTCGACACCGCCCACGGCGGCGATGAATACGCCCGGGTATTGGCAGACCAGGTTGAGAAGCTGGACAACCCGGCGCTGACGCCGTCGGCGCGTATTCTCGCGGAGATGGCGGAGCGCGATCTGCCATTTTTTACCCTGGCCATGGAGGCCAGCCGGCACTGGGCCGAGCAGCTCTCCTCAGCACCTCTCGAGGCCGGACAACTGGCAGCCTTCCGCGAGGCGAGCACCGCCTCCCTGGCGTCTCAGCAGGCCGTGGAAGCGGCGGACAGCATCGATTTTGAGACCTACCTGGCGAACTACTACGCGCAGTACGACTCGCTGTAAGCCGCAGCATGAATTACCTCGCCCACTTTCACCTGGCCTGGCCGGACGACGCCCTGCTCGCTGGCGCGCTGGAAGGGGATTACTTCAAAGGCCCGCTGCCCGGCACGCTGCCGGCCCGGCTGCTGCAGGGCGTGGACTTACACCGGGCTATTGACGGCTATACCGATCGCCACCCTGCCCTGCTTGAAGCTCGTGCACTGTTCCCCGAGGGCACCCGGCGCTACGCGGGCATTCTTATGGATCTCTGCTTTGACCACCTGCTCAGCGAGCATTGGCAGCGCTTTGCCGAGCTTGAACTTGAGCACTTCAGTCAGCGGGTGTACCGCGTACTGGCACAACAGCGGGAGGAGCTCAGTGAATCCGCTCGGCGTATGGCGGCTCGGCTCGCAGAGTATGATCTCTTGATGCAATACCGACACTGGGATACGGTGGCGTCCGCCGCCGCCCGCATTGGCACGCGCATGCGCCAGCCCAATCCGCTGGACCGGGCCGACGCGCTGCTCAGCCCGCTGCTGCCGGAACTGGAACGGGCATTTCTTGTCTTCTATCCGGAGCTGCAGGATTTTTGCCGCCAGCACGCGGCGCGCTACAAGGAATAAACCATGCTGCCATCCCCTCGACTCACCAACGGCCTGATCGCCGGCCTGTGCACCGCGGCTATCCTGTTCGCCTTCTACCTGGACCGGGTGCTGGGCATGGAGCCCTGTCCGCTGTGCATGACCCAGCGGGTGCTGGTGGTGGGTTGTGGCCTGTTTGCCCTGGTGGCCTTCGCGCACGGCCCGGGCCCGCTGGGCCAGCGGGTGTACGCCGTACTGGCGGGCCTGTTTGCGCTGGGCGGCGCCGCCGTGGCAGGGCGCCACGTCTGGCTGCAACATCTGCCGGATCATCTGGTGCCGGCCTGCGGACCCGGGCTGGCCTACATGCTGGACACTTTCCCGCTCAGCGAGACGCTGGAAATGATCCTCATGGGCGATGGTAACTGCGCCGAGGTAGTGTGGACCTTCCTGGGTCTGAGCATTCCCGAGCAGACACTGATACTATTTATCGCTCTGGCCGCCGCCAACATCTGGCAGCTGCTTCGGCGACCGGCAGCGGCCCAGGGGCAAACCCGCAGCAGCACAGCGGTAACATAGTTCCAGCATTATCCATGGCCCAAAGCGGCGACAGTGACGGCGGCAACAGCATGCTAGACAATTGCAAGGACTCACGGGAAACCTGGCAAGCGGTAGAAGCCCTGCTGCAGGGCTGGCTCAAGGAACGCCGCGAGGTCCTGGTCAAGTACACCGCCATTGCCGCCACCCTGGCCGCCACTCTCGACCGGGATGCCACTGCCGAGCGCGTCAATGAAGGTATCGAGCGCCTGTGCCAGTTGCTGGTGGACTACGTCTCCGCCGGCCACTTCGAGGTATTCCTGGCCCTGCAGAAAGAAGCGGAAATTTTTGCCGACGGCAGCGGTGAAGTCGCCGACGTGTTGATCCCCAACATCGGCGATACCACGGAGGTGATTCTGGGCTTCGAAGAGAAGTACCCCGCCGCCGGCATCGAGGATCTCGATGCCGACCTGTCGCTGTTGGGCGAGGTGCTGGAATCGCGCTTTGCGCTGGAGGACCGACTGATCGCGCTGCTGCACGGCAGCCACGCCGCCCAGCTCGCGGCGGATTAGGTGCGACCGGCCAGGTACGGCCGGTTAGGTGCGGCCGGCCAGGTGCGACCGGCCAGGTGCGGCCGGCCGATGGTTTAGCCTTCGTCGGCCTCAGCGGCTTCGATAGCCACCAGCTCTACCTGGAAAACCAGGGTTGCATTCGGGCCGATCTGCGCCCCGGCACCGCCGTTACCGTAGGCCAGCTCCGGCGGAATCACAAACTCGTACTTTGAGCCTACCGGCATCAGCTGCAGGCCCTCGGTCCAGCCCGGGATCACCTGGTTGAGCGCAAAAGACACGGTGCTGCCGCGGGCATAGGAGCTATCGAACTCAGTGCCATCCACCAGGGTGCCACGGTAATGCACTTCCACCGTGTCTTCCGCCGCTGGCATGGGGCCATCACCGGTTTCCAGTACCTTGTAGTGCAGACCGCTTTCCGTACTCATCACTCCTTCCGCCTGGGCATACTCGGCGCGGAAAGCGTCACCTTCAGCGGCATTGCTGTCGGCCGCCTGCTCCGCTTCGGCCTGGCGCTCTTCCATACGAGCCTGCTGGTACGCCTGCATCTCCTGGCCGATCTCCTCCTGGCTCAGCAGCCGCTCTTCACCTTCAAAGGCGTGGCGCAGGCCGGCGCTGAATGCGTCCAGTTCAAGCGGCACGCCGTCGGCCTTGAGGCGCTCGCCAAGACCGTAGGCGATGCCATAGCTGAGCCGCTGCTCGGTGGTTTCCAGGGTCACAGCTTGTTCGGCGGGCGTGTTGTCCTGCTGGCTGCAGGCGGTCGTCAGCAGCGCCGCCGTGAGCGCCAGCCCGATGCTAGAAGTTTTCATAATGCGTTCCAGTTAAGCGAATGGAGATGCGGTGTAGGCACCTGAGTATTGCCGGGCAGGCGTCTGGCCTGCCGTGTCGGGGCCTGAAAGTCTACTACCCTTGCCGGTCGCGGTGCCACCACTGCGGCGAGTTGCCGCCAGCGAGGCCGGATTCTGTGACTGGGATCGTTCCGGATACGGCCACCGTGGAAGCGACCTGGTTGGGCGCCGGGACAAATCAAGGCAAAAGCGAACTGTTCAATGCATGTGCTACATTGAAAGGTGTTCTCAGCACAAAGGTGGAGCCAGGCATGCAGGGTGACGATCCCCGTAGCTACAGGGATTTCGGCGATCTACGGGTCATTCCCCGGGCTCAGCCTCGCACCGTGCTGGTGGCCAATGCCAAGGGTGGCTGCGGCAAGACCACGCTGGCCACTAACCTCGCCGCCTGGTTCGCCAACCGCGACAAGGCGACGGCGCTCATGGACTTCGATCCCCAGGGCTCCAGCGCGCACTGGCTGAAGCTGCGGCCCGACGCGGCCAAGCCCTTATCAGGCATCGCCGCCTACGGGCGGGTCAGCGGCACCGAAACCCGCAGCTTTCGCAACCGCCTGCCGCGCCATGTCGAACGGGTAGTCGTGGATTCGCCGGCCGGCCTAACGGGTACCGACCTGTACGACCGCATTAGCGATGCCGACCTGATTCTGGTGCCGATCCTGCCTTCGCCCATCGATATTCACTCGGCCGCCAACTTCATCCGCGAAATCGAGATGACCGGCGCATTAAGAGAGCAGAACAAGCAACTGCTGGTGATCGCCAACCGGGTGCGGCGCAACACCATTATGTTTTCCACCTTGAACGCGTTCCTGTCGGAGCTGGGCCTGCCGCGGGTCACCTACACGCGCGATAGCCAGCTTTATACCCGAGCCGCGGCGCAGGGCATGGGCATCGCCGACCTGCTGGGCGCACAGGTGGAGCAGGAAAAATCCCACTGGAACCGCATTGGCGGCTGGATTGAACACCAGCTAGCGCTGCGCCAGCAGCATCGGCAGCAGATGCTCCAGCGCTGACGCAAACGCCTCCAGCTCGTCAACAGCCACGTTATTCAGCTTTGCCAGGACCGCGAGGTTGCCCCTTGGCGATGCCGCCTCGGGCGCAGCCGACCACGCTCCCGCCGGCTGCCTTGCCCGCCACATACGATCCTGCTGTTCACGCTCCAGAGCCAGTTCGGCCTGCAACAGCGCCTGGCGCGCAGCGGGTGTCTCGCCACCGTCAAGCTGTCTGCGCAGGGCGCGCAGGGGTCGCAGCATACCCTCGCGCCAGTCGGCCACGGCGGCATCGACCGCCTCTAGATCGGCCATTGCCAGCGCGATGTCACAGGCGGCGGCATAGGCTGCATACAACAGCAGGTTGACGTCGAGGCCGTGCCGGTCCTGCAGTGTCAGGCACAGGGCAGCGATCCCCTCCTGCTCGTACAGTCGCAGTGAGAAGTCCCACAATGGATTCGCGGGGACCGCGTCGGTAGAATCCGCGCCGATGATCATACTGCGCAATATTAGTCTACGGCGCGGCACCAAGGTATTGCTGCGTGAGGTGGATCTGACAATCCAGCCGAAACAGCACCTGGCGCTGACCGGCGCCAACGGCTGTGGCAAATCGAGCCTGTTCGCGCTGCTGCTGGGCGAGCTGGGCGCAGACAGTGGCGAGATTGATGGCCTGGACGGTATGCGCCTGGCGAATATGGCGCAGGAAATTGCGCCGAGCCAGTCCACCGCCCTGGAATTCCTCATTGAAGGCAATCCCGACATTGCCGCCATTCGCCGCGCGCTGGCCGCAGCCGATGCGGCCGGCAACTTCGAACGCAGCGCCGAGCTGCACCAGGCCCTGGACAGCGCCGGCGGCTACGACATTGAGCGCCGCGCAGAGCGCATGCTGGAAGGCCTCGGGTTTGCCGCTGGCGACGGTGCGCGGGTCGTGGATAGCTTCTCCGGGGGTTGGCGCATCCGCCTCAACCTGGGGCGCGCGCTGATGGCGCCTTCCGACCTGTTACTGCTGGACGAGCCCACCAACCACCTGGACCTGGATGCCACCCTGTGGCTGGAGCAGTGGCTCAAGGCCTACCCGGGCACGC
>JANQIO010000002.1 GCA_028282105.1 Halieaceae bacterium
AAGCGCCAGGCCGCCGCGGTCAGCCCGCCCAGCAGCTTCCAGTCGTCGCTGAGCGAGTGGCTCGCCGCCACGTCGAAGGTATAGCGATCCAGGTTGCCATCGCCGTCCAGCCAGTTGAGCGCCGCGCCCACCGACGGGGTGATCTTGGTATCGCCGAAGTTCCACTCCAGGCCGGCATTGGCGTTCAGGTCAGAGGAGTTCACGAAACTCGCATCGGGGTAGTTGCGTTGGCTGGCAAAGCCGGTCAGCACCAGCTTCACCTCGGGCGTCAGCGGATGGCTGTAGTAATCGCCCAGTCTCGCAAAGTAGTACGACGAGTCGGTTTCCACGTTGTTACCGTCGAGGATGAAACCGAGGAACTGCTCCACATCGGTAGAGGCGTTGGCATTGCTGTCCCAGCCGAAGCCGGCGGCAAAATTCGGCAGGTGGATAGGCTTGTAGGCGCCGGCGACCCGGTCGATGGCCCTCAGGTAGCTGGTGATAGCCGCCTGCACATTGGGCGGCGGGTTCTGGCCCTGCAGGTAGTCGAAGTGATAACGGGCGGTTTCGTTGTCGCCGATATCGAAGTAGGCTCGCGCCAGTTCCAGGCGTGCGCCAGCAAAGCTTGGGCGTTCGGCGAGCACCCGTTCCAGGGCGAAAATCGCCAGGTCAGCCTTGCCGCTGTCGACCGCTGCCGTGCCAAACAGGTAATCGTAGTCGGGATTGCCGGCGAGCTGCAGCTCGTGGGGTTGCAGCAGATCGTAGGCTTCCTGGTAGCGGGTGCTCAGCACCAACTGCTTGGCATTGGCCAGCAGGGCTTTTACTTCCTGGCGGGACAGCTCTGCTTCGGTTTGGGCAAGGCTGGGGCTCGGCAACAGGGCAGCGACTAACAACAGGAACAGCAGAAAAAATACCGCCGCCGCCGCAATAAGATTGCGGCGCCCGACCCTAACCTCCAGCACCCTGCTAGCGCCTCGCTGGCGTGCGCTCATTATTTGCACCGTCCCTGTTCGCGGTGACAGACGATTCTTTTCGCCTTTCCATGAGTATAGGCCCCCCAACACTGCCTTCAAGAGCAATATGTGAGGAAATACTAGCTTTCCGGGCCGCGCGGCAACAGGGGATGAATGGGTATGTTTGGCGGCTTCGTGAACCGTTTCACATTTGCAGGGGCTGGCAGCGTGGGTCAGACGTTGAAGCGGAAGTGAATGACGTCGCCGTCGGTCACCACGTAGTCCTTACCTTCCAGGCGCCAGCGACCGGCATCCTTGGCACCCTGTTCGCCCCGGTGGGCGACAAAGTCGTCGTAGCTGACGACTTCGGCGCGGATAAAGCCCTTCTGGAAGTCAGTATGGATCACGCCGGCGGCCTCCGGCGCGGTGGCCCCGACTTTCACGGTCCAGGCCCGTACTTCCTTGGGGCCGGCGGTGAAGTAGGTGTGTAGGCCCAGCAGCTCGTAGCCGGCGCGAATCACGCGATCGAGACCGGCTTCATCCAGGCCCAGTTCCTCCAGGAACTCGGTGCGCTCCTCAGCATCGAGCTCGGCAATCTCTGCCTCCAGCTTGTTGCAGATAATCACCACCACAGCATTTTCCATGGCGGCGATCTCTGTCAGTTGCTCCGTCCACTGGTTGCCCGCCAGGCCGTCTTCGTCGACGTTGGCGATATACATGGTGGGCTTTACCGTCAGCAGGTGCAGGTTGTGCACCAGCGCCTGTTCTTGCTCGGCGAGTGCCAGCGCGCGCACGGGCTGCGCTTCGTTCAGGTGGGGGATCAGCTTGTCTTCCAGCAGCGCCTTGAGAGCCACGGCGTCCTTGTCGCCGCTCTTGGCGGTGCGGGTCACACGCTGCAGTTGTTTTTCGCAGCTCTCCAGGTCAGCCAGTGCCAGCTCGGTGTTGATCACCTCAATGTCGCCGGCGGGGTCAACGCGGTTGGCGACGTGGATGACGTTGCTGTCCTCGAAGCAGCGCACCACGTGGGCAATCGCATCGGTCTCGCGGATATTGGCGAGAAACTGGTTGCCGAGCCCTTCGCCCTTGGAAGCGCCCGCCACCAGGCCTGCGATATCCACGAACTCCATGGTGGTGGCAATTTCCTTTTCCGGACCGACGATGGCGGCAATCTCGTCCTGGCGTGGGTCGGGCACCGGCACTACGCCGGCGTTGGGCTCGATGGTGCAGAACGGGAAATTCTCCGCTTCGATGCCCGCCTTGGTAAGCGCGTTGAACAGGGTAGACTTGCCGACGTTGGGCAGGCCCACGATGCCACATTTAAATCCCATCTTGGTTCTCTTCTGTTGTCCTGGTGGCGGTATGCAGCTGCTGGACAGCCTTGGCCCAGTCGCCCACGGCCAGCCGCGGCATGACCCGGGTAGCCTCCTCAATGCTGGCGTCTATCAGCAGGCGCTCCTCGGCACCGGGCTTGCCCAATACATAGTTGCTGACATTGCGGCCGGTGCCAGGGTGGCCGATGCCCAACCGCAGGCGCAGGTAGTCATCGCCGATGGCTCGGGAGATGTCGCGCAGGCCGTTGTGGCCGCCGTGGCCGCCCCCGTCCTTGAGTCTTGCCGCCCCCGCGTCGAAGTCCAGTTCGTCGTGGGCGACCAGGATTTCAGCGGGAGCAATCTTGAAAAAGTTAGTCATCGCTACGACGGCCGCGCCGCTGCGATTCATGAACGTGGTGGGCACCAGCAACCGCAGGTCCATACCCTCGGCCTGGATACGGCCACAGAGCCCGAAAAAGCGACTCTCCGCCAGCAGGGAGACCCCATAGCGATAGGCGAGCGCGTCGATAAAATCGGCGCCTGCATTGTGCCGCGTACCCCGGTACTGGTCGCCGGGATTACCGAGGCCCACGACAAGCTTGAGTCGCATGGAAGCCTGGCCCTGTCACTGGGTGGAGGGTGTAGCGTGGTATGGAAAGCCGCGCCGCCGTGGCGACGCGGCCAGATATCAGCTCTCGCTGTCTTCCTCGGAGCCCCCGTCAGCGGCAGGCTCGTCACCGGCCGGCGCCTCTTCGCTATCGGCGGCAGCGTCCAGCTCCGCCTCGTCGGCACCACCACCTTTCGGTGCCAGTACTGCAGCGACTGACAGGTCGTGGTCTTCACCGTGGCTCAGGGCGACGGATTCCACGCCCTTCGGCAGCGTGACGTCGGACAGGTGGATAATCTCGCCCACCTTCACCTCGGCCATATCGACTTCGATGTATTCGGGCATGTCGCCGGGCAAACACAGCACTTCGATCTCGTTGGCGAGGTGCTGGATCATGCCGCCTTCCATCTTGACGCCGTAGCAGCTGTCTTCGTTGAGGAAGTGCAGCGGCACGTTGACCTTGATCGCAACGTCATCACTAACGCGCAGGAAATCGGCGTGCATGACCCTGTCCTTGGCGGGGTGGCGCTGCAGGTCCTTGAGGATGGCCTTTTCCTTGTCCTTGCCAACGTGCAGGACAAGCACGTGTGAGTAGAACGCCTCGTTCTCCAGCGCGTGCTCAAGGTCCTTGCGGACAAATGACAGCGGCTGTGGCGGCTTGTCGCCACCGTAGAGAATCGCGGGTATCTGGTCAGCGAGACGACGCAGGCGGCGGCTCGCACCTTTCCCCATGTCGTCCCGCACTTCTGCGGTCAGTTCAAAGTCAGACATTGTCTGTACCTCTCTAGTCTTCTAAATGAAGATATCGCTGGCTGGCCTGCGACCGGCGTCCCCAGCGGGTTACAAAATACGCTGCTCAGGTGAACAGCGCGCTAATACTTTCCTCATTGCTGACCCGGCGCATGGCCTCAGCCAGCAGGTCGGCAATGGTGAGCTGGCGAATCCGTGGACAGCTGTCGGCGGCGCCGTTCAACGGAATTGTGTCCGTGACGACCAGCTCATCGAGCTGGGAATTATTGACGTTGTCGATGGCATTGCCCGACAGCACCGGGTGGGTGCAGTAGGCGACGACCTTGTCAGCGCCTTTTTCTTTCAGGGCATCTGCCGCGCGGCACAGGGTGCCGGCAGTGTCGACCATGTCATCCACCAGCAGGCAGGTACGTCCTGCTACCTCGCCGATGATGTTCATCACCTGGGCCTCATTGGCCTGCGGACGTCGCTTGTCGATAATCGCCAGGTCCACTTCGTGGAGCTGCTTGGCCACGGCCCGCGCCCGCACTACGCCGCCGATATCCGGCGACACCACTACCAGGTTGTCGTAGTCGCAGCGCTCGATGTCGTCATTGAGCACCGGCGACCCGTAAATATTGTCTACCGGGCAGGTAAAAAAGCCCTGGATCTGCTCGGCGTGCAGGTCCACCGTAAGCACGCGGTCAACGCCGACGCTGACCATCATGTCGGCGACGACCTTGGCGCTAATGGGTACCCGCGAGGACCGTACCCGACGATCCTGGCGCGAGTAGCCAAAGTAGGGCACCACCGCGGTGATGCGCGTCGCCGAGGCACGCTTCAGCGCATCAATCATGACAATCAGTTCCATCAGATTGTCATTGGTCGGCGCGCAGGTCGACTGCAGGACAAACACGTCCTTGCCGCGCACGTTTTCGTTGATCTCAACGGCGACCTCACCGTCGCTGAACTTGCCGACGTCGGCATTGCCGAGCGGAATATGCAGCTTCCGGGTGACCTTGACGGCAAGCTCCGGATTGGCGTTGCCGGTGAACACCATCATCTTTGCGGTCACTGTCTGATTCCTTTTCTTGCTTGCTGGCTTACTGGTTCTTGCCTGGGCTGATTGCCGCCCCGGGCAGCGCCCGGGCCAGGAAAATGGCTGGGGTGGTAGGATTCGAACCTACGAATGCCGGGATCAAAACCCGGTGCCTTGCCACTTGGCGACACCCCAGTAATTTGTCAGTCAGCTTCGCCAGTCTGTGTGCCCGGGCCGTTTCTGTTCGCCTCGGCCAGAGCGTCTAATACTGGTGACCGGTTTAAGCCGGCGGCAACGAAGCCATTCCAGCCAGCCGGCAGTTGGGCCAGCACGGCCTCCGCCTGCGCGCAGGAATCAAAGCTCGAAAAGACACAGGCGCCAGTGCCCGTGAGTCTCGCCGGGGAAAATTTTCCCAGCCAATTCAATGCTTTATCTACTTTTGGGTGCAGGCGTCTGACCACTGATTCGCAGTCGTTTTGCCCACCCCCCGCAAAAAAGGTCGCTATTGTGATGGGAGCGGTGTTGCGTGTCAATTCCCGGTCAGAAAAAACTTCCGCGGTGGCCACGGAGCAGCCCGGGTGCACCACCAGATAGTCTCGATGGGGCAATTCCAGCGGGCTGAGGTGCTCACCCACACCCTCCGCCCAGGCGCTGTTGCCCTCTATAAATAGAGGCACGTCTGCCCCCAATTCCAGGCCCAGTTCGCAGAGTGCTGCTGTGCTCAGCTTTAGCTCCCACAATTGGTTGAGCGCCAGCAATACAGTGGCGGCATTGGAGCTGCCGCCGCCCAGGCCGCCGCCGGCGGGCAGCCGCTTGTGGATATGGATAGCGGCGCCCTGGTCGGAGCCACTTTCCTGCTGCAGGCGCAGCGCCGCACGCAGGGCGAGATTGTCCTCGGCTGGCAGTGCCAGGCCGGGGCACTCCAGGCTCAGTGTGTCTGAGGCTTCGATGGTAATGGTGTCGCCATAGTCCAGCAGTTGGAAGACGGTTTGCAGCTCATGATAGCCGTCGGACCTGCGCCCGGTGATATGCAGGAACAGGTTGAGCTTGGCGGGTGACAGCAGGGTCAGCGTGCTCACAGTGCTCACAGTGCCAGGGCCCAGTCCTTGAGCAGAATTTTGCCGCTGACTTCATCGCGCTCGAAGAGAATCACGCGGGGGAGTTGCAGGCCGTCCACAGCCTGGTAGTCCGCATAGTCGACACGCCAGCCTGCCTGCTCCAACCAGGCCAGGCGGCCGCTGGCCAGGGCTTCGCGAGAGGGTCCCGGCGCCGGCAGTCCGCGCAGCCACCAGGGCAGGTAATCGAGCGGCAGGCTCCAGCCGAACTCCCGGCGCAGCGGATCATCACCGGGCAGCAGCGGCAGGGTTTCGTCGCCCTGCCTGAGGCTGATCCGGCCGGCTTCGCGCAGCAAGGTAGTCTGCTTGAGACCCATGGGGCCCGACAGGGTCATGCTGATGTCGTCACGCTGCTGGCGCCAGCGCAGCGATGCGGTATCGCCACCGTCCGCGGTGCGCACCGCAACGCGACCGCTAAAGCTCCAGGATTCCAGCTCCGACAGTTGTGCTCGGTGCAGCGCCCAGTCGCTGTCGGGGGGCGGCGCACTGGCGCAGCCACCCAGCAGGGCCAGCAGCAGCAGGCAGGCGGTTGCGCGCGACATTCAGCGGTCGGCGAGATTGACACCCAGTCGCTGGATGGTCTCCAGCAGGATTTCGTGTTCCGGGCTGCTGGTCAGTGCCCGGTCCCAGATGGCGACCGCGGCCTCGTCTCGGCCCATGACCCAGAGCACCTCGCCCAGGTGAGCGGCGACCTCCGGATCCGGGAAGGCGCGGTAGGCGCGCTGCAGATACTCCAGCGCCTCGTCGTAGTCACCCAGTCGGTACTTCACCCAGCCCCAGCTATCGAGAATGGCGGGTTCCTGGGGATTCAATGCCAGGGCCCGGGCGATCAGCTCCGCGGCCTCTTCATACCGCTCGGTGCGATTGGCCAGCATATAGCCCAGCGCATTCAGGGCGGTGGAATTGTCAGGGTCCCTGGCAAGGATGCTGCGCAGGTCGGCCTCCGCCTCGGCGAGATTATCCAGGCGCTCGGCGACAATGGAGCGGGAATAGCGCAGGGAAACGCTGTCCGGGAACTCGGTAAGGGCGCGGTCCACTACCGCTGAGGCCTCGGGCAAGTGCTGGCCACCCATCAGTTTTTCCACCTCGAGGGCATAGAGCTGTTCAGCAAGCTGTGGATAGCGCTGGCGCAGGGCATCGAAATACACGCCCAGCTCGGCGCTGCGACCGGCCGCCAGCATCAATCGGGCCAGGCGGTCGTTGGCAGTGCCAAAGTCGCGCCCCGGCTGCACTGCCATATAGTGCATCACCGCGTCGTCTAGCCGCTGTTGTTCTTCCGCGGTCTTGCCCAGGTAATAGTGGGCCTCGTCGGTACGGGCATTCAGGCTCAGCAGGCGCTCGAGGTTTTCCCGGGCGGCCTCCAGGTCGTTCATCTCTCGCTGTATCAGCGCCATGGAGAACAACAGGTCGGGGTCTTCCGGGGCGGCTTCCAGCAGAATCTGGAACTGGCGCTGGGCTTCGCGCATGTCGGTCTGGGTCAACAGCCTGGCGTACTGCAGCCGCAGGCGCGTATTCTCCGGTTGCTCTTCGAGGGCCGCCACCAGCCGGTCGAAGGCGCCCTCGCGGCGGTCCATATCGAGGCGCAGCTTGGCATCCATCACCACCGCCTGCGCCTGGTAGGGGTTCTCTTCGAAAACCGGCTGTAGCTGGGCCAGGGCCTGCTCCTGGCGGCCCACGCCCTCCAGCATCAGAACCTTGCAGAGCCTGAGCTGGGTATTGTCGGGAAATTCGTCGAGCAGCGCCGCGACCCGATCCAGCAGCCGGCGCTGGGCGCCCGGTTCCATGGCGTTGAAACCGCGTACCAGGGAGGTGAAATTAGCCAGCCCGCCCGCGCGAACAATGGCCTCCATATGGGTCAGCGCATCGCCAGGACGGCCGGTGCGCGCCAGCAGGTTGGCCAGGGTCAGCCGGGCTTCGAGATTATCGGGTTCCAGTTCCACCCACAGCTGGGTGGCGCGAATGGCATCGCTATCCCGGCGCATGAACTGTGCCAGCCGGGCGGTGTGGGCGGCTACGCCGGCATCATCCAGTGCCCGGGCCTGTTCCATGTAAGTATCCAGGGCGAGGTCATACTCGCGCCGCCGCAGGGCGAACTCAGCGACCAGCAGCGGATAGACGCTGTCGTCCGGAAATGCCCGTTCCGGCGGCTCCGGTGCAGCTTCCACAACAGCCTCAGGCTCTGCTACCGCTGGCGCGCTCTCTGCCGGCTCGATGGTAGCCGTGCTGTCGCCTGTAGTGGCGCAGGCTGCAAGCAACAGGAGTAGGGGGATAAGAAGTACAAACCGCATCCCCCAATGATGACACAAGCGTCAGGCCCTGCCCACCAGGCGCCCGCTGGCAGTTACTGCGAGTGCCATGGGGTATCTACAGCTATGGGTCAAGCCTGCTAAAATCGCGCCGCGACCGGCTGGCAGGATAAGGCCGGATTCTGTAAGTTGAACACAGCTATGAAACTGACAGCCCTGGGCATCAACCACAATTCGGCGACGCTGGACCTGCGCGAGCGGGTGGCGTTTTCGCCGGAACAGCTCGTGGAGGCTCTGCAAGAGGGTTGTGACCGGCTCAAGACCGACGAGCTGGTGATTCTCTCCACCTGCAATCGCACCGAGATGTTCTTCACCGAGAAGGCCAATAGTGAGGTCGCCCTGGAGAATGCCCTGCAGTGGCTGGCCGAGTACCACAAGCTGGACCCAGAGTTGATCCGCAGTAGCTGTTATGAATACCTGGGCGAGCAGGCCCTGGAGCATATGATCCAGGTGGCCAGCGGCCTGGACTCCATGGTGCTTGGTGAGCCGCAGATTTTCGGCCAGCTAAAGTCAGCTTTCGCCGTTGCCGAGGAAGCCGGCACAGTAGGCTCGGAACTGGTGCGACTGTTCCCGCGGGTGTTTGCCATTGCCAAGCGGGTGCGTACCGATACCGCCATCGGCGAGAACCCGGTGTCCGTCGCCTACGCGGCTGTAGACCTCGCCGGGCATATCTTCACCGATCTGGGCAATACCCGGGCCCTGCTGGTCGGCGCCGGCGAGACCATCGACCTGGTGGCGCGGCACCTGACGGAGGCCGGGGTATCTCAGGTGGTGGTGGCAAACCGCACCCTGGGGCGGGCCCGCGAGCTGGCCGACCGCTTTGGCGCCGAAGCTGTTTTGCTGGCGGATATACCCGAAGTGCTGGTCAATGCGGATATCGTGATTTCTTCCACTGGCAGCCAGTTGCCGATTCTCGGCAAGGGCGCGGTGGAGCATGCCCTGAAGCAGCGCAAGCACCGGCCGATCCTGATGATCGACCTGGCCGTTCCCAGGGACATCGAAGCCCAGGTGGGCGACCTGAAAGACGCCTACCTGTACAGCGTCGACGACCTGCGCGAGATTGTCGAAGAGAACCTCAAAACCCGCCAGGACGAAGCACGCAAGGCCGACCTGATCATTGCCGAGGGTGTGCGCGAGTACCAGCAGGAGCTGCGCTCGCGCGATGCGGTCGACACCGTGAAAGCCTTTCGCAGCCAGGCGGAACAGCTGCGCGACGTAGAGATTGAGAAAGCACTACGGGCGGTGGAGCGCGGCGAACCCGTAGAGCAGGTGCTGAATGCCCTGGCGCGCTCGCTCACCAATAAGCTGATCCACAGTCCCACCATCGAACTGCGTCGGGCCAGCGCCGAGGGCAAGCCCGAGGTGCTGGAGCTCGCCCGTGGCCTGCTCGGTATTCGCGAAGTCGCCCAGGCCGGCGAGGATTAGCTCACTTGAAGGCTTCACTACTTGGCAAGCTGGAAACGCTTGCGGATCGCCATGAGGAATTGGGCGCCCTGCTGAGCGACAGCGAAGTCATCGCCGATCAGCAGCGCTTCCGCGATCTGTCCCGGGAATACTCGGAGCTGGAAACCGTGGTGCAGTGCTTCGCCCGCTACCGGCAGGTAGACGCCGACCTGGAAGAGGCCAGGGGCCTGCTGGACGACGGTGACGCGGATATGCGCGCCATGGCCGAAGAGGAACTTGCCAGCGGCGAACAGCAACGCGAGAGCCTGGAGCTGGAGCTACAGAAGCTGCTGCTGCCCCGGGATCCCAACGATGCCCACAACGTGTTCCTGGAAATCCGCGCCGGCACCGGCGGTGACGAGGCGGCAATTTTTTCCGGTGACCTGTTCAGGATGTACGGCCGCTACGCCGAGCAGCAGGGTTGGCAGGTCGAAGTGGTCAGTGAACGCCCCGGTGAGCACGGCGGCTACAAGGAGATTATCTCGCGGGTGGTGGGCCGTGATGTCTATGCCCATCTCAAGTTTGAGTCAGGCGCTCACCGGGTTCAGCGAGTACCCGAGACCGAATCCCAGGGTCGCATACACACCTCCGCTTGTACGGTGGCGATCCTGCCCGAGGCGGATGAACTGGATGAGGTGGAAATCAACAAAGCCGACCTGCGAGTGGATACCTACCGGGCCTCCGGTGCTGGCGGTCAACACGTTAACAAGACTGACTCCGCGGTGCGTCTTACGCACCTGCCTACCGGCATTGTGGTCGAGTGCCAGGATGAACGCTCCCAGCACAAGAACCGTGCTCGCGCCATGTCGCTGCTGCAGGCCAAGCTGATGTCCAGCGCCCGCGATCAACAGGCCGCCGCCCAGGCGGAGGAACGCCGTAACCTGGTCGGCACTGGCGATCGCTCTGATCGCATCCGCACCTACAACTTCCCCCAGGGCCGGATTACCGATCACCGCATCAACCTGACCCTGTATAAGCTCGATGAAGTGATGGAAGGGGACCTGGGTGCCGTGGTCGAACCCCTGCGCCAGGAGCACCAGGCCGACCAACTGGCGGCGCTGTCCGAGGGCGGATGAACAGCATTCGCGAGCTGCTGTCCCGCCACGACCTGCCCGGCGACAGCGGCCGGTTGGAGGCGGAGGTGCTGCTCTGTCATTGCCTGGACAAGCCCCGCAGTTATTTGTTCAGCCACAGTGAACAGCCGGTACCCCGGGAACAGGCCTCGGCTTTCCAGCACTTGCTGGCAGAGCGCCGCGCCGGGCAGCCGGTGGCCTACCTGGTGGGTCAGCGCGAATTCTGGTCGCTGGCACTGGCGGTCAATGAGCACACGCTGATCCCGCGCCCGGAAACCGAGACCCTGGTGATGTGGGCCCTGGAACTGCCCTTGCCCGCTGAGGCTGCCGTTGCGGATTGGGGCACGGGCAGCGGCGCCATTGCCCTTGCCCTGGCCAGCGAGCGGCCGGATTGGCAGCTTGCGGCTTCCGATATCAGCGCTCGCACCCTGGATATTGCAGACCTCAACCGCCGGCGGCTGGGCCTGGCAGTGGGCCTGCTACAGTCGGACTGGGGCGCGGCGTTCGCTGCGGACTGTCTCGACCTGGTGGTCAGCAACCCGCCCTACGTGGCCGAGGGGGATCCCCATCTTGAGGCGGGGGACCTGCTCTTTGAACCCAGCGAAGCCCTGGTCTCGGGTCGTGACGGGCTGGATGCTATTCGCAGGCTTGTAGAGGACGCGCGGGCAGTGCTGAGGCCCGGGGGTTGGCTATTGCTGGAACACGGCTATGACCAGGCCGCTGCGGTGCGGGATCTGTTACAGGCGCTGGGCTTTTTCCGGGTCACATCGCGCGCCGACCTGGCCGGCATTGAGCGTATCAGCGGTGGGTGCCTGGCGTGATTAAGGATCTCGAGTTGCTGCGCTACAGCCGCCAGATCATGTTGCCGGAGTTTGACGTGGCGGGGCAGGAACGGCTGTTGGCCAGCCGGGTGCTGGTGGTTGGCCTGGGCGGACTGGGTAGCCCGATTGCTCTGTATCTCGCCGCGGCTGGCGTCGGCATGCTGGTGCTGGCGGACGGTGACCAGGTGGACGAGAGCAACCTGCAGCGCCAGGTCGCCCACAGCGAAGAAGATATCGGCCGCAACAAGGCGGAATCGGCAGCGGCGGCCTGCACCGCAATCAACGGCGGCGCCACGGTAGTACCGCTGGCCTACCACCTCAGCGGTGAGCGCATGGCCGGGCAGGTGGCCGCCGCCGACCTGGTCGTGGATGCGACTGACAGCTTCCTGGCACGCCTGGAACTCAATCAGGCCTGTATCGCCGCGGGCAAGCCACTGCTGTCGGGGGCGGCGATTGGCAGCGAGGGACAGTTGACCCTGTTTGATGTGGCGGCGGGCACCGGCTGCTATCGCTGCCTGTACCCGGACGGTGCTGACGAACAGAACCTGAGCTGCTCCGAGAACGGCGTGTTGGCGCCGGTGGTGGGGGTGATTGGCTCGCTGCAGGCGCTGGAAGCGGTGAAATACCTGGCCAACTACGGCGAGCCACTCAGGGGTCGTCTGCTGCTGCTTGATGGTTGGAGTATGCAGTGGCGAGAGGTCAGGCTCACTGCAGTTCCGGACTGCCCTCACTGTAGTGCGGGTCGGGTGTCAGCGGACGATTGAGCCAGACCCGGGTGCGCAGGACGTTAAGCAGCGCGGCGATGGCCACACCGACAATCATCGCCCACCAGAAGCCGATAGCCCCATACAGGCTGTCTTCGCTATCCCCCAGGCCCAGCACATAGCCCAGCGGCAGTGCCACTATCCAGTAGGCAATGGTCATCACCAGGAAGGGGTAGCGGGTGTCCTTGAAGGCGCGCAACGCAAAGGCATTCACCACCGCGATGGCATCCACCACGATGAACAGGATGGCCAGTTTCAACAGCCCCACCGCGATCAGGCGAATCGGCTCGTCCTCGGTGTAGATGCGCGCCATGGGATCCGGTATCCAGGTCATCACCACCGCCATCACCGTGCAGAAAGCCACGGTGACCGCAGCACCGCTGCGCAGGCTGAGTTTTACTGCGTCGAGTTCGCCGCGGCCGATGCCATGCCCCATGCGGGTAGCCATGGCGGAGCCGATACTCACCAGGGGCATATACACCACGTCGTAGATGTTGATGGCGATCTGGTGCGCGGCAACCTCCTGGTTGCCGACGCTGGCGATCATCAGCCCGATTACCGAGAACACCGCCATTTCGAAAAAGAAAGTGGCCCCGATAGGCAGGCCGACGTGGAGTATCTCGCCGATGGTTTCACGCTCGGGGCGGTACCAGCGCAGGGGAGGCAGGTAGTCCTTGAGCTGCCTGGAGCGGGCGGTGTAAAACGCGATCAGAGCCGGTCCCAGCCACATGGACGCAGCGGTGGCCCAGCCGCAGCCGACAGCGCCCATCTCCGGCATGCCCCACTTGCCGTAAATGAACATATAGTTGAAGGGAATGTTGGCGAAAAAGCCAATCACGCTGGCAATTGCGAAGGGGCGCACAATGCCGATTCCCTGCACGTGGCAGCGCAAGGCCTGGAACAGCGCCGCCCCCGGCAGGCCAAAGGCCACCGCCTGCAGGTAGCCCTGGCTCTTGTCGAAGGTCACCGGGTCCAGCTGAAGCTGGGATAGTATCGGACCCGGGAAATAGCACAGCGGTACGGAGATGACGCCCAGCGCTACCGCCACCCAGAAAGCCTGGGGCAGGATGCTGCGGATTCGCTCAAGGCGACCGGCCCCATAGTGCTGGGCGACAATCGTGGTGACTGCCAGCATGATGCCCAGCGACACCAGGTAGATGGGCAGCCACAGATTGTAGCCGATGGCGATGGCCGCCAGGTCCACGGAGCTGTAACGCCCGGCCATGATGGTGTCCACCACGCCGGTGCCCATCTGCGCCAACTGCGCAATGAACAGGGGAGTGGCGAGCCCGAGCATTTCCCGGGTTTCCGTCATCAGGGGTGAGCGGTGTTTCATATCCTGGTCGTATAGCTCAGAGGGATAGCCGCGGCGGCCGGCGCGTATTAGACCACAGGCGGCTTGCTGATTCTGTGGCATATGTCGGGGCAGAGGGAACGGGCCGCCCGGGCAGGGCCGCCCGGGCAGGGTCGCGCAGACCGCAGGCCACAATAGTGATAGAATGCGGCGCTTTTTTAATGGGCAGTGCCCCACGGAGATTGATGAACAGCAAGGCAGAGCATGGCGCGGACCTGGACGACTACCAGGTGCCGGAGCAAGAGGGTGAGACCCGTTTCCTGGATCTCGACCTGGAGCCGGCGCTGTTGCGCGGTATTGCCAAACTGGGTTTCCAGTACTGTTCGCCAATCCAGGCCCAGGTGTTGCCTCACACCCTGGAAGGCAACGATGCCATTGGCAAGGCCCAGACCGGTACCGGTAAAACGGCCGCTTTCCTTATTACTATCTTCAACGACCTGTTGTGCAACCCGCTCGAGGGAGAGCGTTTCGTCGGCGAGCCGCGGGCGCTGGTGATCGCTCCTACCCGTGAGCTGGTGATGCAGATTGCCGCCGATGCCAAGGAACTGGGCCGCTACACCGGCCTCAAGATTGCCACCCTGATTGGCGGCATGGACTATCAGAAGCAGCTCAATCGTTTGCAGAATGACATCGTCGACCTGGTGGTGGCGACCCCGGGTCGGCTTATCGACTTCATGGGGCGTCGTGACATTTACCTGGACCGGGTGGAAATCCTGGTGCTGGACGAGGCTGACCGCATGCTGGACATGGGCTTTATTCCCCAGGTCAAGCGCATTGTGCGGGCCACCCCGCAGAAAACCCACCGCCAGACTCTGCTGTTCAGCGCCACCTTTGACCAGGACATCATCAATCTGTCCCAGCAGTGGACCTACGAGCCGGTGCATGTGGAGATTGAACCTGAACACGTGGCCACTGACAGCGTGGACCAGCGGGTGTACATGTGCTCCGCTGACGAACGCTACCGGGTCATTATCAATCTGCTGAACACGCCCGAGGCCGCCAGCGTCATTGTGTTTGCCAACCGTCGGGACCAGGTCAGGCGTTTGTTCGAACGGCTCAAGAAGGCCGGCTTACCCTGTGGCGTGCTGTCGGGCGAAGTTCCCCAGAACAAGCGCACCCGCACCCTGGACGATTTCAAGCGTGGCAAGATCAAGGTGCTGGTGGCGACCGATGTGGCAGGCCGCGGAATCCACGTCGAAGGCGTCAGCCATGTGATTAACTACAACCTGCCTGAAGACCCGGAGGACTACGTGCACCGGATCGGGCGCACGGGCCGGGCCGGGGCCACCGGCGTTTCGATCAGCTTCGCCAGTGAAGACGACGCCTTCCTGTTGCCAGACATCGAGCAGCTACTGGGCCACAAGCTGGATTGTGAACACCCGCCGGAGGCGCTGCTGGCGCGTTACTGATAACCCGCGTCCAGGCGGCGATGGCTGGAGCGTAACTCCTCACACCAGAACAGCGTGGCGCCACAGACCGCGGCCGGCACCACGAAGAAATTCAGCAGCGGCACGCCCGCCACCAGCGCGACGATACCCCCGAACCCCAGGCTGGACAGGCGCCGCTCCCGCAGCACTTCCTTGAGATCGGCAAACGGCGTCATGTGATTGTCCATCGGGTAGTCCACGTACTGCACCGCCATCATCCAGGCCCCGAACACGAACCACAGCAGCGGTGCCACCACGTTGAAGGGCGGAATCCAGCTGACGATCAGTACGATCAACAGCAAGGGCAGGTAGTAGGCAAATTTTCTCAGCTCGCGGGCGATGGCGCGTGGGAAGATCATAAACGCCTGGGCAATGGTCTCCGGTCCCTGCACCTCCTCACCGGTGATGACCTCTTCGGCTTTTTCCGCCAGCAGGCCGTTGAAGGGGGAGGCGATCAGGATCGCCACCGCAGTGAACAGATAGCCGGTAGCCAGAGCCAGTGATAGACCCACTAGCGGCCAAATCAGCCAGGTCAGCCAGTCCAGCCAGCCCGGCAACCAGCCGACGATGCTCTCCATGGTGCTATGCATCCAGGCGATGCTATAGCCGACCAGGGTGCCGAAAATAATGACGTTCACCGCCAGCGGAATAATGATGAAAGGTCTTAGCCGCGGGTGCTTGAGCAGGCTGGCGCCGCGCATGAAGTAGCCGATGCCTGCTGAAATACTGCCGTTCACTGATACCAATCCGGGATGTGGCAAAAGTCCCCTATAATACGCATCACCATGAATGAAGACGAGGACATCCTGTTCCAGCAGGAAATGGCCGGGGTAAAACCGCTGGCGCGTGCCGAGCGGGTGTCGCTGAAGCGCCCGGGGCTTAGTGAGGACAGCGCCCGGGCGAGACGCGATGCGGCGGCGGCACAGGCCGACCCGGTCAACCCGCTGGCTCATGAGGGCATCGAGCCGCTGGACCCCTGGTATGTGCTGGAGTTCAAGCGCCCCGGGGTGCAGAACGGCGTGTTCCGCAAGCTCAAGCAGGGTCGCTACGAGCCCGAGGCGCGGCTCAACCTGCATCGCATGCCGGTTAAGCAGGCGCGGCGGGAGCTGTATGAGTTCGTCGCCCAGGCCAGTGAACTGGGCCTACGTACGGTGATGGTGGTGCACGGCAAGGGTGAGAACAGCAACGCCGAAGGCCGTCGTCAGGCATCTGTTATCAAGGGCTTCGTCAATCACTGGCTGGCGGAGCTGGAAGCGGTGCAGGCTTTTCACTCGGCCCAGCCCCGGCACGGCGGCACCGGGGCGGCCTATGTTCTGCTGCGCAAGGGTGAAGAAGCCAAGCAGCGCAACCGCGAGCGGTTCCGGGGTGAGCGCAAATACTGAGCCTCGTCCCGGCGCTGCTGGGAATGGAGCTGTTTCATGAGCGACCGTGATAAGGCCAGCGAGGCCGCAGATACACTGATTGCCGATGCGCGGCGCGCCGACGTATCGCGCGACGCCGGCAAGCTGCACTTCCTGGCCGGGGCCGTACTGTCTCGCGCGGAGATAGCGCGGTACGGTGTCAACGCTACCCGGCTGAAAGAGGCTCGCCGCCATGCCCAGCGCGACAGGCCCCTGCAACTGGCTATCCTGGCATTGCTGTTGTTAATCGTCAGTGCGGCGCTGGTGGGCTACAGCTTCTCAGTGCCAATGGTGTTACTGCTGTGTGTGGCCGCGGCGACCGTGCAACGCCGCAGCCGCCAACGGGTGCTTGAGTACCTGGAACAACATCCGGAGCGATCGGCTACTCGGCCCCCGCCTGCCTGAGGATATCGCCGTACTCACCCGAGCGGCGGTGCTGCTCGATAATGCTGAGTACGGTCTGCCCGTCCGGGCCACGGCTATTCACGCTGCGGCCGTCGGCGGTGAAGAAGCCTACGAACTTGGCGAAGTCTTCCGCGCGCATGCTCTGGTAGGCCTTCAGCAGCATGTGAAAGTCCTCCTCGACCTCATCGTGTGAGCGCACGTTCAGGAAGCTCTTTACACGTTCCTCGGTCCAGACTTCGTCGAGTACCTTTTCCTTGTCTTTCTTCACTCTCTTTCTCTTGTCCTGCTTTTGCTATTGCGCTTCGACGCTGGTTAAGACGCTGAGTCCAGGTTGGCAGCGAGAATCTCGTTGACCAGTTTCGGGTTGGCCTGGCCCCTGGATGCCTTCATGATCTGACCGACGAAGAAGCCCAGCAGCTTTTTGCGTTTGCCTTCATCAGCGGCCAGGTACTGCTGTACCTGGTCAGGGTTGGCGTCGATCACCTCGGCCACCATGGCCTCCAGGGCACCGGTGTCGCTGACCTGCTTGAAGCCCTTCGCCTCAATGATCGCGTCGACGCTGCCGCCCTCACTCCAGAGGATATCGAACACCTGCTTGGCGATCTTACCGGAGATGCTGCTGTCGTTGATGCGTTCGATCAGGGTGGCGAGCTCCGCGGCCGGCACCGGGCAGTCGGACATCGACAGCTCGGATTTGTTCAGGGCGCCGAGCAGTTCGACCTGCACCCAGTTAGCGGCAGACTTGGCATCGCCGCAGGCGGCCACCGCCTCGAAGTAGTCCGCCAGGGCGCGCTCTGCGGACAGCACCGAGGCGTCGTAGCTGCCCAGGGCATACTCGGATTCAAAGCGCTGGCGCTTGGCGGCAGGCAGCTCTGGCAGTGACTCTCGCAGAGTTTCGATATAGCCCTCGTCGATCTCTACCGGCAGCAGGTCGGGTTCCGGGAAGTAGCGGTAGTCGTTGGCCACCTCCTTGCTGCGCATGGAACGGGTCTCATTGCGGTCGGCGTCATAGAGCCGGGTTTCCTGTACCACGCTGCCGCCGTCCTCGAGGATGTCCATCTGGCGCTCGGTCTCAACCTGGATGGCCTTCTCCACAAAGCGGAAGGAGTTGACGTTCTTGATCTCGGCGCGGGTGCCGAACGCTTCCTCACCGCGCGGGCGCAGGGAAATATTCACATCGCAGCGCATGGATCCCTCGGCCATATTGCCGTCGGAGATTCCCAGGTAGGTGATGATGGAGTGGATGGTTTTGAGGTAGGCCACCGCTTCCTCGGCGGAGCGCAGCTCGGGCTCGGATACGATTTCCAGCAACGGCGTACCGGCCCGGTTGAGGTCGATACCGCTCATGCCGTGGAAATCCTCGTGCAGGGATTTACCGGCGTCTTCCTCAAGGTGCGCGCGGGTCACGCCGATCTCCCGGCTGCTGCCATCAGCCAGCTGGATCTGCACCTGGCCACGGCCGACGATGGGGTGGTCAAACTGGGAAATCTGGTAACCCTTGGGCAGGTCCGGGTAAAAGTAGTTCTTGCGGTCAAACACGGACCGGCGGCCGATCTCGGCCTCGATGGCCAGGCCAAACATGACTGCGTAGCGCACAGCCTTTTCGTTCAGTACCGGCAACATGCCGGGCATCGCCAGGTCCACGGCGTTGGCCTGGGAGTTGGGGCTCGCGCCGAAGGCCGTGGCACTGCCAGAGAATATCTTCGAGTCGGTGGCCAGCTGTACGTGCACCTCCAGGCCGATAACTGTTTCCCAGTAACCGTCGCTCATAGCGTTGGCCTCCTGGTATGCCAGTCGGTGGCCAACTGGAAGCGGTGGGCGATATTCAGCAGCCGCGCCTCGCTGAAGTGGGGCCCGATCAGCTGCAGCCCCACCGGGAGGCCGTCCGCGAAGCCGGCGGGAATCGACATGCCAGGCAGGCCCGCCAGGTTCACGCCCAGGGTGTAGATGTCTTCCAGGTACATGGCCACCGGGTCATCGGTCTTCTCGCCCAGCACCCAGGCGGGATGGGGGGTGATCGGCCCCATGATCACATCCACACTGTCGAAGGCGTCGAGGAAGTCCTGCTGGATCAGCCGGCGAATTTGCTGCGCTTTGCGGTAGTAGGCATCGTAGTAGCCCGCCGACAAGGCGTAGGTGCCTACCAGGATGCGCCGCTTTACCTCGTCGCCGAAGCCCTCTTCGCGGGTGCGGGTGTAGAGGTCCAGCAGGTCCTCGGGCGCATCACAGCGATAACCGTAGCGCACGCCATCGAAGCGCGACAGGTTGGTGGAGGCCTCCGCCGGGGCAATCACATAATAGGCCGGTACTGCGAGATGGGTGCGAGGCAGGGAAATTTCCACCAGCTCTGCCCCCAGGGCCTTATACTCTGCCAGCGCCGCGCGCAGCGCGGTTTCAATACCCGCATCCAGGCCTTCCCCGAAATACTCGCCGGGCAGGCCAATCTTCAAGCCTGACAGGTCCGCCGCCAGACCGCCGCTGTAGTCGTCGACCTCGTACTCCGCCGAGGTCGAATCGGCGGGGTCGAAGCCTGCCATGACCTGCAGCAGCATGGCGCAGTCCTCGGCGGTGGCGGCCATGGGGCCGCCCTGGTCGAGGCTGGATGCAAAAGCCACCATGCCCAGGCGCGACACACGGCCATAGGTCGGCTTAAGGCCGGTAATACCGCAAAAGGCCGCCGGTTGGCGTATTGAGCCACCGGTGTCGGTGCCGGTGGCCGCCGGCGCGAACCCGGCCGCTACCGCCGCAGCGGAGCCACCGGAGGAACCACCCGGCACCCGCCGCAGGTCCCAGGGGTTGCGGGCGGGGCCGTAGTAGCTGGTTTCATTGGAAGACCCCATGGCGAACTCGTCCAGGTTTGTCTTGCCAAGCATGACTGCGCCCGCGGCTTTCAGGCGCGCCACCACGGTGGCGTCGTAGGGCGGCAGGAAGTTATCCAGCATGCGTGAGCCGCAGCTGGTGCGAACACCGTTGGTGCAGAAAATATCTTTGTGCAGCAGCGGAATGCCGGTCAGCGGGCCGGCTTCACCGGCGGCGCGGCGCGCATCGGCAGCCGCGGCGTCGGCCAGGGCCTGCTCCGCGGTAACCGTGATGATCGCGTTCAGCGCCGCATTGTGGGCCTCAATGCGCCCCAGGTAGTCGCGGGTAGCCTCTACGCTGGATAGTTCGCCGCGCTCCAGCTGTTCACTGAGCGCCGTCAGGGTGGTAGCTGTCATCTAGTCTATGACCTTGGGAACCAGGTAGAGGTCCGCTTCGGTGGCCGGGGCGATGGCCTGGAACTCGGCGTGACGGTCGGCCTCGGTGACGGCGTCTTCGCGCAGTCGCTGGCTGGCATTGAGCGGATTGGCCAGCGGTTCGACGCCCTGGGTATCCACTGCCTGCATCTGGTCGACCAGGTCGAGGATGCCGGTGATACGGTCGGTGAGTTCGGTGATATCAGCGGGGGCGACACGGATGCGCGCGAGCTGGGCGATTTTTTCGATTTCCGCCTGGTCGACAGACATGGGCAATTAGGGGGTAAGTTTTTGAGAAATCGAAAGTTATCACATTTGTTCCTTGCCCAAAATCCCCGCGATTGGTAGAGTCGAACGCATTATAAACCTCGGTTATATAACAAAGCGTTGAGTCTGTTTCCCGGCTCCCTGTTTTCGGTGTTTACCGATGCAGAAGGGTGTGCGGTAGAGGTAAAAAAAGAGTGCATCGCGTGCACAGGTGACACAGGTGAGTGTGCGAGTGCCGGACAGCAGACAACAGTCGCATAGAGGTACAGGGGTGAACAGTTTCATTGCATTGGTTCGACGCTCGTCGGCCAATTCACAAGGTAGTCAAAGTTAATGCTCAAGAATCTGCGTGGATTGTTTTCCAACGATCTGTCCATTGATCTGGGAACAGCCAATACGCTCATCTACGTCCGCGAGCAGGGCATCGTTCTCAACGAGCCCTCAGTGGTCGCCATCCGTGTTCACAACGGCCAGAAAACCATCGAAGCGGTCGGCTCCGACGCCAAGCGTATGCTGGGCCGCACCCCGGGCAACATCACTGCCATCCGTCCGCTGAAAGACGGCGTGATTGCGGATTTCCAGGTGACCGAGAAGATGTTGCAGCACTTCATCTCCAAGGTGCATGAAAGCAAGTTTATTCGTCCCAGCCCGCGAGTGCTGATTTGCGTACCCTGCCAGTCAACCCAGGTTGAACGGCGCGCTATCCGCGAGTCCGCGCTGAGTGCCGGTGCCCGCGAAGTGCGGCTTATCGAAGAGCCTATGGCGGCGGCGATTGGCGCCGGCTTGCAGGTCAGCGAGGCCACCGGCTCCATGGTTGTGGATGTCGGCGGTGGCACCACCGAAATCGCCATCATCTCCCTTAACGGGGTGGTGTATAGCGATTCCGCGCGGGTCGGCGGCGACCGTTTTGACGAAGCTATCGTCAGCCACGTGCGCCGTCGTTACGGCAGCCTGATTGGTGACTCAACGGCGGAGCGTATCAAACAGGAAGTAGGCTGCGGTTTTGCCGGTTCCGAACTGCGCGAGATCGACGTGCGCGGCCGCAACCTGGCTGAAGGCGTGCCCCGCAGCTTCTCGCTCAACAGCGACGAAATCCTCGAAGCCCTGCAGGAACCGCTGGCGCAGATTGTGCAGGCTGTGAAGTCGGCGCTGGAACAGTCGCCACCGGAACTGGCGGCGGATATTGCCGAGAGCGGCATTGTGCTGACCGGCGGTGGCGCCTTGCTGCGCGACCTCGATCGCCTGATCTCCGACGAAACCGGCCTGCCGGTCATCGTGGCGGAGGACCCGCTGACCTGTGTAGCGCGCGGTGGCGGCCTGGCCATGGAGATGATGGACCGGCACACCATCGACCTGCTCTCTACCGAGTAGCACGGCGCTCCTGCCGACGGACACTGAGCGCGAGGAGCCCCTATCAAACCCCTCTTCATCAAGGAGCCTTCGCCCGGAGCGCGCTTGTTCCTGGCGGCGGTGCTGGCAGCCGTGCTTATTACGGCGGACATGCAGCTCAACCGCATGGCGGCCACGCGTGCGTTGGTGTCCGCGGTGACCTTTCCCTTCTACTGGGTATCCGACTTGCCGGCGCGATTCGCCGACTGGGGCGAGCAGAACGTGCAGAGCCGTGCCCGCCTGGTGGATGACAACGAGCGTCTGCGCGCGGAGTCTCTCCTGCTTGAAGCCCAGGTGCAGCAGATGGCAGCGCTGCGGGCCGAAAACGTGCGCCTGCGCGCGCTGCTCAATTCCTCTGCCCTGTTGCAGGACGACGTGTTGGTGGCGGAACTGGTGGGTATCTCGCCCGATCCGGCCCGCCACCTGGTAGTACTCGATAAGGGTAGCCGCGACGGCGTGTTTGATGGCCAGCCGCTGATCGACGCCAACGGTCTTATGGGCCAGGTGATTGAAGTGTCGCCCAACAGTTCTCGGGTTCTGCTCATTACTGACGCCACCCATGCCCTGCCGGTGCAGGTAAATCGCAACGGCGTGCGCGCTATCGCGGAAGGCATCGGACGACTGGATCGACTGGCTTTGCGCCATGTCGCCTCCACCGAGGACATCGCCGTTGGCGACCTTTTGGTGA
>JANQIO010000003.1 GCA_028282105.1 Halieaceae bacterium
GCACCGCACCGGCGATATTCACGGCCGCCGACCCACCCACGCTGATGCCTTCCTCCTTGAGCAGATCGTAGAGGTAGGGCAACGCCTCCTCGTCGCTGACCTGGCAGGCGAAGTCCACCTCCAGGCCGGCGAGGTTGCCGGGCACGAAACTCACGCCGACACCTTCGACAATAGATGAGCCCTCCCTGCGGGGCTCGCCTTCCCGGAAATAGTTGTAAACACCCGAGCCCATGGGGTCGGCCACGCCGATTTTGACACCCGGGTTCTTCTCGCGCAGCGCAGCGGCCACACCGCTGAGGGTGCCGCCAGTACCCACGGAGCAGATAAAGCCGTCCACCTTGCCGTCGGTCTGCTGCCAGATTTCCTGGCCGGTGGTGTCGCAGTGAATCTGGGTATTGGCGGGGTTGTCGAACTGGCGGGCCCAGATGGCGCCGTTGGGCTCCTGGTGGGCGCGACCGGCGGCGACCTGTTCGGCGGTGTGAATATAGTGATGCGGATTGTCGTAGCCTACCGTGGGCACCAGGATCAGCTCGGCGCCGAGCATTTCCACCTGGTTGATCTTTTCCTGGCTCGCGCCCTGGGGCATAACCACCACGGTTTCGAAACCCATGGCATTGGCGACAATGGTCAGCCCGATGCCGGTATTCCCTACCGTGCCTTCCACCACCACGCCGCCGGGGCTCAGGTCCCCCGCCGCCACCGCGGCCTGGATGATGCCCAGCGCCGTGCGGTCTTTCACCGAGCCACCGGGATTCATGAACTCGGCCTTACCGTAGATCTGGCAGCCGGTCTGTTCCGATACCTTGCGCAGGTGCAGCAGGGGGGTATTGCCAATGATCTGGGGAAGGTGATTATTCATAGTCAGTCCTCAGCGGGAAGGCATTGCTCCGGGATCACGGGGCTGGTCCCACTGAGTGTAGCACCGCAAAAAAGGGGGTGATAAAAGGGGTCAGAGCCCTTTTCAGACCGGCCTACGCAACGCTACTGGAAGCTCACCTCGAGCGGCGCGCGCCGGCCCCGGGGCAGCGGGCCATAGTTGGCAGCCAGGTAGTCGAGGATGACCGGCTCCGCCTCGCCCAGGGGCCACAGGTTCTGGGTCTGCTGCATCCAGCGAATCATCTGCAGCCAGCCCTCCCGATCGGCGCGGTTCTGGGCCACCAGCCGGCCCGAGTGGCAGGCGGTGCACTGAGCTTTCACCTGTTCAAAGCCGGGGGCAATCACCAGGCCGCTGGCGGGATCGGTATCGGCGGCCCCGACGGGATTCGACGCCAATACGAACACCAAAAAAGGGGTCAGAGCCCTTTTCAATGCAGCACCCTGGTGCGAGCCGCTGGCGCGGAAAAAAGGGCTCTGACCCCTTTTTTGCATCAGACGACTTTGACCGCGATGCGGTGGGTGGCGTTGTTGAGGTAACCGCGGGGGTTCCAGCCCGGCACCACCATGGGCTGGGCAATGCCCGAGGAGTCCGTGGCCCGGGCCCAGATCTCGTAGTAGCCCCGCTGGGGAAACTCGAGTCCGATGGACCACTGCTGCCAGGCCCGGCGATTGGACGGCTTGCGCACCCGGGCGGGCTGCCAGGTCTGGCCAAAATCGATGGAGACATCCACATCGCTCACGGTGCGGTCACCGGCCCAGGCGTGGCCGCGCACGTCCAGCTTCTGACCGCCCCGATGCACCAGCCCGGACTTCGGGTAGGTCACCAGCGACTTCACCGGCATGGATTCGATGATGCACATATCCTGTTCCGGCACCTGCGCGCCGGGCACCACTGGCTGACAGGGGACCCGGTAGGAATAGCCGCCCATCTTCGGGCCGTCGTGCACCCGGTTGCGAATGCTGACGCGGGTCAGCCACTTGCCGGAGGTGGAGGCCGGCCAACCACCAAACACCAGCCGCAGCGGATAGCCGTTGTGGAGGGGCAAATCCTCGTCGTTGATGGCCCAGGCGATCAGCGACTCCTTCTCCATGGCCTTGGCGATGGGCACGCCGCGGGAGATCACCACTTTATTGGGGTCGCCGGAGATATGCGTGTCGGCGCCGTAGTAGCCGACATACACCGCGTCGTCTCTGACGCCGGCATCCTTGAGCACGTCCCGCAGCCGCACCCCGGTCCAGCGCGGGCAGCCCACTGCGCCAGTGGTCCACTGGTTGCCTCGGGCCGGCGGGTTGAACTCGGCGCGGCCATTGCCGCCGCACTCCAGGGTGAGTTGGTAGCTGTAGGTCTTGAAGCGGGCCCTGAGGGTAGCGAGGGTATAGCGGCGGGTGGACCGGGCGGACTCCCCGTCGATAGTCAGCGCCCATTTGCCGGTATCCACGCTCAGCGGCGGCAGGCCGTTGTTGCGCACGAACAGCCGTTCGGCCGGGGTGACCGGGTCGTCCAGCAGGTGCGGTGGGGTCTCGGCATTGAGGGGGCGGTCGTTGAGCACCACCAGGCCCGGGTCTTTGCCGGGGATCACAAAGGCCTCGGTGGTCTCCGCCAGTGCCGCGGGGATGAGGCCGGTGGGCATAAAGCGGCCAAACACGAGCTCAGCCCCCAGCACCGCGCCCATGCCGGCCAGGACATCGCGGCGGCCAAACAGTCGCGCCTGGGCCCGTTCCGGGTCTGCGGCGTACAGCTCATGCAAGCCGCGCTCGCTGCGCTTAGCCGCCATGGCCGGCCTCCCCCGGTACATACTCCGGCCACTCCCAGCGCTGGTCACCCAGGTCACCGCAGGCCATGCCCGAGCGACCAATGCTATGGACGATTTGCAATATGAGGATACTGCCGGTGTAGCTGTAGATATGGTGCGTCAGGTAGCCGCCACTGCCGACGCTGCGCATACACACTGTGAAGCAGTCGTCGCAATGCCGGCTGTCCAGCTCCGCCGCCATTTCCAACACCCCGTCGCGCTCGGACACCCGGCCGTTGAGGAAGCGATCGTAGGGAAACTCCGGACGCTCGCCGCCGTACAACCTGAGGCTGTAACTGCCAATGCTGCGGGGTTCCAGGCTGGACTCCTCCACCACCAAGCGCTGGCCGTTGCGCAGGGTCAGGGTTTCCAGAAATCGGCTTTCCGCGCGGGCCACGTTAATCAGGGTGAGCAGCGCGCACAGCAACATGAAGCCGACCGCCACCCGCAGCATCTCAGCCCTCCAGCGCGGCGAGAGCTTCGCCAAGCTTGTTAACACCCTTTACGTCCATCCCCGGTATCGGCTGCTTGGGCAGGTTGGCGCGGGGCACGATGGCCTGGGTAAAGCCGTGCTTGGCGGCCTCGGCCAGCCGCTCCTGGCCGCTGGGCACCGGGCGGATTTCCCCCGCCAGGCCCACCTCTCCGAAAATCACCAGTTCCCGCGGCAGCACCCGGTCCCGGAAGCTGGAGACCAGGGCACACAGCAGGGCCAGGTCGGCGCTGGTTTCCAGCACCCGCACCCCGCCCACCACATTGGCAAACACATCCTGGTCGCCGAGCTGCAGGCCACCGTGGCGGTGCAACACCGCCAGCAGCATGTTAAGCCGATTCTGCTCCAGGCCCACCGCCACCCGGCGCGGGTTGGCGATCTGAGAGTCATCCACCAGCGCCTGGATTTCTACCAGCAGCGGGCGGGTGCCTTCCCACACGGCCACCACCGCGGAACCGGAGGCCGGCTCCGTGGCGCGGTTGAGGAAGATGGCCGAGGGGTTTTTCACTTCCTTGAGGCCCTCGCCGGTCATGGCGAACACCCCCAGCTCGTTGACGGCGCCGAAGCGGTTCTTCTGGCCACGCAGCATGCGGAAGCGGGAGTCAGCGGTGTCCTCCAGCAGGATAGAGCAGTCGATCATGTGCTCCAGCACCTTGGGGCCGGCCAGCGAGCCGTCCTTGGTGACATGCCCCACCAGGAACAGCACGGTGCCGGTCTGCTTGGCGTAGCGGGTCAGCCAGGCCGCGCATTCCCGCACCTGGGACACCGAGCCCGGTGCAGAGGTCAGCTCGTCGCTGTGCACCACCTGGATGGAATCCACCACCAGGATTTTCGGTTTGATCTGCTCGGCTGCGGCCTGGATGGCTTCCACGCTGGTTTCCGACATGAGCTGCAGTCGGTCAGTGGGTAGAGCGAGGCGCTGGGCACGCATGGCCACCTGTTGGGGCGACTCCTCGCCAGTGATGTACAGGGCGGGAACCTGCTGGGCCAGGTGACAGAGCGTCTGCAGCAGCAGGGTGGACTTGCCGGCGCCGGGGTTACCGCCCACCAGGATCGCAGAGCCCGGCACCAGGCCACCGCCCAGCACCCGGTCCAGCTCGCTGATGCCGGAGGAGAAGCGCGGCAGCTCGTCGAGATCGATGTCCTTAAGGACCCGGGCCTCGGCCAGGGCGCCGCTGTATCCACTTTTGCTGGGGGCAGCCGCGCCGCCGCGGGCGGGATTGCCGAGCCGGAACTCGACCACCGAATTCCAGGCCCCGCAGTCGCTGCACTGGCCCTGCCACTTGCTGTATTCAGAGCCGCACTCGTTGCAGACGAAGGCGGTCTTACTCTTGGTTTTTGCCATCGGTGTTTTTATCGCCGCAATGGGCTCATGCTAGCAGAGCCCGGGCCGATGCCCTAGAATGTCCGGCCCGATCGCTGCAGGCTGGCCATGTCCGACTCTTCCATCATTCCCGAGCGCCAGCTGGTCTTCTCACCGGCGCTGGCGCAGACCATCGGGCTGGAAGAAGCCATTCTGCTACAGCACCTCAGTGAACTGTTCCAACACCGTGAATCCCAGGAGCACCGCGGCTACGCCTGGCTGCGCGTGCAGCGCGACTGGCTGCTGGACACCCTGCCCTTCTGGACTGCCGTGGACCTGCATCGGGTGACTCGCAGCCTGGCCGATAAGGGCCTGATCCTGGTGGAGTCGCCGCCGCTGCACGAGGCCGAAGCGCTGGTGTTTGCCATCAATGAATCCAGGGCAGCGGCCCGCGCCAGCACCCCGGAACAACCCTACCAGCCGCCGCGCCGCTCCGGCGCCGGCCTGCTGGCGGCAAGCTGGAGTCCCAGCGAAGACCTGCTGCAGCTACTGGCCCTGAACCACGGTATTTCGCGGAAGTTCGCCCTGGACCAGCTCGAGGATTTCATCTGCTACTGGCGCGAGCGCGGCGAAGTATCCCACGCCTGGGAGAACAAGTTTCGCCAGCACGTGCTCAGCCGCTGGCGGCAGAGTCAGCAGGATACCGGCGAACGTTTCCGGCCCAGGGACGAGTCTCTGCACGACAACTGGTACCCCAGCGAGGATGCCCTGGAGATTCTCGAGCGCGCCGAAATTACCCGCGCCTTTATCGACGACGCGGTGCCGGAGTTCGTGCTGTACTGGCGTGAGCGCAACCCCAAGGAGCGGGCGCTGAATTCGAAGTTCATTCAACACATTCGCCGCCAGTGGGCCCGCTATACCTCGGCGCTGAGCCATGACACTGAACCCACCCGCATCCCGGACAACTGGCGGCCCACAGAGGATGTCTACGACATTCTGCGCATGTCCCACATCGACGCCGACTTCGCCGACAGCCTGCTGGCGGAGTTCATCATGTACTGGCGCGATTCCAACAAACTCTACAAAAGCTGGAACACCAAGTTCCTGCAGCATGTAAAATATCACTGGGCGAAACGCAACCAACTGGCCACCCATGGGGAACAACAAGATGCTTATCGAGGAGGTCGCACGCGAGATCGAAGCCTCGCAGACGACCTCAACGACCGCAGCTGGGCGAGTTCTTAATAGGACCGCTGAGGGCCATCACTCTGCACCAGATTCCGAGGGGCGAGCCCTGGATTCGGAGGGGCGAACCCCGCCCGCCGAGGAGCGGGTCGATGCCATCAACCAGGTGTTCGCCCTGTTCCGGCTCAACTACCACAACCAGTTCTACGCCGCCTATCCGGACAGCGAACAGCTCAACCAGGTAAAGAAGCTGTGGCTGGCCGCCCTGGCCGACTACCCGGTGCAGCAGGTGCTGCATGGCGCCAGGCAGGCCATCGAGACCAGCGAATACCTGCCCACCCTCAACCGCATGATCGAGTGCTGCCGCGACAGCCTCTCCCCCTATGGCCTGCCGGACGCGCGCAGCGCCTACCGGGAGGCCTGCGCCGCTGCCAGCCCCAAATCAGCGCAGCCCTGGAGCCACCCTGCAGTCTACTTCGCCGGCCGCGACGCGGACTGGTTCCTGCTGGCCAGTGAGCCCGAGAGCCAAAGCTGGCCGCTGTTCCAGGCCGCTTACCAGCGCTGGTGCAGTAAGGTGATGGCCGGCGAGCAGCTCGAGATAGAGGCGCCGGCAGCCCTGCCCGCCAGTAGCGGCGAGGTCAGCAGCCGGGATGAGGCGCTGGCGGAGCTGAAGAAGATTCGCGAAAGCCTGGGCGACTAGGCGGCCTTCTTGCGCAGTTGCTCGCGCAGCAGCTGCAGTTTTTCCTCAAAGCCCTCGGCATCACCGTAATCCAGGAAGTTGGAGTACCGGGTGTGCGAGCCGGTGACCCGGCGCGCGTGCTTGATGGGGCACCAGTATTGTTCGGTGCGCGAGGCGACTTCCCGCACAAAGGCAATCAGCCCATTCACGTAACCGCAGTAGACGCAGTTGAAGCGCTGCAGGCTGTTCAGGTAGCTGAGGTGGTGGCGGTCGATGACAATATAGCGACTGCGCTTGACCCGCGGAATGCGGTACAGCGGGAAGCAGACCGCCTGGTAGCTGCTGACGAACAGGTCCAGCAGGGCGAAGGGAATAATCAGCGAATAGATGAACGGCGCCGACAGGTAGCTGCGCCAGCTGGCGCGCCGCAGGTAGGGCAGCACCGCCTCTTGCAATGCGGCGTGCGCCTCCTTCACCTGTTCCTGAAACAGGACTTTCTTGCCCTCCAGCTGGTACAGCACCCGGGTTTCCTGTTCGTGAAGCTTGTCGCGCAGCTCTTCTTCCAGGTCAGCGAGCTGCTGTACCAGGCGGCGGATTTCGTCGTTCATGGGAAGCTCCAGGGATGGGCAGGGGAAGTGTGTTAGTGATAACCCTCGTCGTAGTCGTTGCGGGCGAGGTTCTCAAAGCGGGTGAACTGGCCGATAAAGGCCAGCCTGGCGGTGCCAATGGGGCCATTACGCTGCTTGCCGATAATGATCTCGGCCACGCCCTTGTCCGGGCTGTCCTCGTGGTAGACCTCGTCCCGGTAAATGAACATGATGACGTCGGCGTCTTGCTCGATCGCGCCGGATTCACGCAGGTCAGAGTTCACCGGGCGCTTGTTGGGGCGCTGTTCCAGGGCGCGGTTGAGCTGCGACAGCGCGACCATCGGGCAGTCGAATTCCTTGGCAACGGCCTTCAGGTTGCGGGAGATTTCCGAGATCTCCGCGGTGCGGCCCTCGTTGAATCCCGCCACCCGCATCAGCTGCAGGTAGTCCACCATGATCATGCCGAGGCCTCCGGCCTCACGGGCCACCCGGCGTGCGCGCGAGCGGATTTCGGTGGGAGTCAGGGCCGGCGTGTCGTCGATGTATAGCGGCACGTCCTTCATCTTGGTGACGGCAGCCGACAGCTTGGGCCAGTCTTCCTGTTCCAGCTTGCCGTTGCGAATCCGGGTCTGGTCGATGCGGCCGATAGACGACAGCATACGCACGATCAACTGGTCGGCGGGCATCTCCATGCTGAACACCAGGATGGGTTTGTCCTGGTTGAGCACCGCGTGTTCCACCAGGTTCATGGCGAAACTCGTCTTGCCCATGGAGGGCCGGCCGGCCACGATCACCAGGTCTGACTTCTGCAAGCCGGAGGTCATGTGGTCCAGCCCCTGGTAGCCGGTGCTGAGGCCGGTGATATCGCCGCCGGAATTGTACAGCTCATCGATGCGCTCCACTGCCCGGGTCAGCAGCGGGTTGACGTCGACGGGGCCGCCGGCCTTGGGGCCCTGCTCGGTGATCTGCATGATCTTGCGCTCGGCCTCGTCGATCAGGTCGTCGGAGGTCCGGCCCTCGGGGTTGTAGCCGGAGTCGGCGATGTCCTGGGCGGCCTGGATCAGGTGCCGGAGGGCGGCGCGGTCGCGCACCACGGTGGCGTAGGCGCGGATGTTGGAGGCGCTGGGGGTATCCTTGGCGAGCTGGGCCAGGTAGCCGAAGCCGCCGGCGTTCTCGAGTTCGCCGCTGGCGTTGAGGGCGTCGGCCACGGTCACCGGATCGATGGGCTCGTTGGCCTCGGCCAGCTTGGCCATGTGACGATAAATCAGCCGGTGGTCAGGCCGGTAAAAATCGCCAAAGGCGACCTGTTCGGCCACGGTATCCCAGTGGTCGTCCGAGAGCAGCAGTCCACCCAGTACCGACTGTTCCGCCTCGATGGAGTGCGGCAACATCTTGATACGCGCCACTTCCGGGTCGTCGGCATAGGGCAGGTCGATGATATCGGCTGGATACTCGGTTTCGGACATGGATCGATTTGTGTCGCGGCGCTAGTGGTTTCTATTTACGCGGGGTAAGAAACAGAGAATAGCAAGAAAACGGGAGGTGGGTAGACGTCAGCCCGGAGGCGAGAGTTTCACCGCCGATAAGGAGCCGCGGCACAACCCCAGAAAGGGGCCAGAGCCCTTTTCCCGGCGCATAAAAAAGGGCCAGAGCCATATTCCCCAGGCAGGGAAAAGGGCTCTGACCCCTTTTTGGGGCGCTGTGGTTTAGGCAGCTTCCGGGACGACGTGCAGCTCGATGGTGACGTTGACGTCAGAGTGCAGGTGCAGTTCCACCTGGTACTCGCCCAGCTCGCGCAGGGCGCCTTCCGGCAGGCGAACCTCGGCCTTGTTGATCTCGACGCCGGCCGCGGTCACGGCCTCTTCGATGTCACGGGTGCCGATAGAGCCGAACAGCTTGCCCTCTTCACCGGCGTTGGCCTCGATGCTGATGATACCCAGCTCGGCGATCTTGTCGGCGCGGGCCTGGGCCTCATCCAGCTGCTCGGCAGCGGCGGCTTCCAGCTCGGCGCGACGGGCTTCGAACATGGCCACGTTGTCCTTGGTGGCCGGCACGGCCTTGCCCTGTGGGATCAGGTAGTTGCGGCCGTAGCCGGGCTTTACCGTGACCTGATCACCGAGGTCGCCCAGATTGCCAATTTTCTCCAGCAGAATAACTTCCATGCTGATTTCCTCTATTACTCGTTGTCAGAATCTTCATCGTTGGGCTTCGGCTGCCAGCGGCCGCGAAAATCCACCATGCTGTCCGCCACTGCAAGCCCAATCACTATCATCTTCACCGGGTCCAGGAACGCCCACAGCAGGTAAAACAGCGTGAGGTATCCGAAACCATAGCCCCGGTAGGCTGCCCGCGCATGCACCAGGCCCAGCCCGGCGATGCTCAGCGGCAGCGCAAATAACACTGCCCAGGGGCGGTAATCCAGCCCCAGGCTGCTGACTCCCAACACCAGCAGCAACAGCAAGCCGGCGACGGCGGGTTCATAGCGCAGGCCGTGAAACTCGGCCCGGAAACCGCCCGGGTTGTACAGCAATGCCTGCCACCAGCGCGCCAGCAGCAGGCAGAGAACGCAGCTCATCGCGTTCATCAGTCCCAGCAGGCCGGCAATCGTATCGATCCCCGGTGGCTTTAACTCCACCGTCTGGCCGCCCTGCTGCGACAGTTGCTGGGACAGGTTCGCGAAGAACTCCGCAAAAAACCCTTCCAGCTGCTGCAGGTAGTTCACCCCCAGCCACAGCATGCCCAGGCCGGTAACGATACCGACGGCGCTGCTGGCGCAGAGCGTCAACTGCCAGGACACGGTCCAGCGCAGCATCACGGCCAGAGCCGTGGTCCCCAGGATCAGGCCCAGGGGTCCTGCATCCCCGAATACGCCCAGTACAAAACCGGCGGGCAGTATCGCCCAGGCCAGCAGGTAGGCGCCTTCGCCTGGCCCCTTGCGCAGGGTCACCAGCGCCAGGACTGCGGCGCTGAGCCAGGAAAACATCAGGGTGCTCGCACCGAGTACGGACACCCACAGGGCCTGGTTGCGGCCCCGCATTACATATTCGGCGACGGCTCTCACGGGCCGACCCGATGAGTCAGTCTTGCGACGAACTTACTGGTGTGCGTCCGAGTACGGCAGCAGCGCCAGGTAGCGCGCGCGCTTCACAGCGGTGGCCAGCTGGCGCTGGTAGCGCGCCTTGGTGCCGGTGATGCGGCTGGGGACGATCTTGCCGGTTTCGGTGATGTACTGCTTCAGGGTATCGATATCCTTGTAATCGATTTCCTTCACGCCTTCGGCGGTGAACTTGCAGTACTTACGGCGACGGAAAAAGCGTGCCATGGGTTATTCCTCCGTTACTTGTCTTATGCGTCTGCGTCGTCAGCGGCGGCTTCGGGAGCTTCTGCTTCCGGTGCGGCTGCTTCGCTGGCAGGCTCGTCAGAAGCCGGTGCGGCTTCCTTCTTCTCTTCATCCTGCGCTTCACTCTGCGCCTCGTCACGGGAGGACTCGGCGGCCTGGCGCTC
>JANQIO010000035.1 GCA_028282105.1 Halieaceae bacterium
AATCTGGGCCCTGGAGAACATCGCGCGGCGGGCATCGACCTCCACCAGGGACGTGCCTGCCAGGATGGCCTCGGCAAACACTGAACCCTGCAGCGACGCCGCATCGAGCCGTGTTCCACTGAAATCACTGTTCTGGAAATTGCAGTTGGCGAAGCGGTAACCGGCCAGATCCTTGCCGCTGAAGTCACACTCCACCATCAGGCCCTGCTCCATGTCAGTGCCCTGCAACAGCACCCGGGTGAAATCCGTCTTCACCATCATGAAGTTGAAAAGACGGGTATCGACAATCCGCAGGCCATCAGACGGGCACTCCAGGAAAGCAGAGTCCTGCACGGATACCTTGCTCAGCTGCGCCAGCGTCAGGCTGGTCTTGGCCAGCGAACAGCGAAACAGTGTGCTGTTGCTCAAGGCGGCGCCCGACAGGCTACCCTCCGTAAACGTGCAATTGCTGAACTCACACGCTTCAAACACGGTGGCCGAGAGGTCGCAGTCAATAAAGTTGGTCTCGCTGAAGCGGCAGTGGCTGAAGCGCGCGCCCTTGAGATCACAGCGCGTAAACGCCATGCCGTCAAATCCGGCCTCGGTGAAACGGCAGTCGCGGAAAGTGCTCTCCTGGACGATATCCCGCTGCAAGACAAGACCGGTGAACACCTCGCCATCGACTGCTGCACCGCGCACCGGCTGAAGCCGCTGGCACTGGGCAAGAAAGTCCGCGGCGCTCATGAGGCCAGTTCCATGGCGTTATCCGCCAGGTTGCGGCTGCCTTCCAATTCGCAGTCCGTCCAGGTCGCGTACTGGAGATTGGTGCCGTAGAAGTCCGCACCGCTGAAGTCCGCCTCCCGTGCCACGCTGTTCCTTGCCATGCCGCGCAGCAGGCGCAGCTCCCTGAGGTCGGCATGGCTTAGATCGGCGCCCGACAGCACCGACTCAGTCAAACTGGCGGACCTGAAGCTCGCGTAGCCGAGGTCGCATTCGCCGAAGTCACACTGCTCAAAGTTGGCCTCGCGGAAATCGCCCACCCGGAAGTCAGTATCTCGGAAGCCGCAGCGGCTGGCGTTGGTAGCGCGAAAAGACGCTCCGGTGAAGTCGGCGTCCGCGCCCATTTGCACACGGTCCAGACTGGCGCCATCAAAGTTCGCCACCCGGGCCCTGGCCTTCATGGCGGCGGTGCGCAGCCAGTGGCTGCCACTGAAGTCGGCGCCCTCGAGATCACAGAGCAGCAGAAAGGACTCTGCGATGGAGGATTCACGCCAGTCCGAGTGTCTAAGGCTGGCCTGGTTGAGGGTGGTCTTGCCAACCCGCGCGCCCCGGAAGCTGGTGCCATCCGCATCCAGTTTGAGCGCCAGGGCGCTCTCCAGCGTCGCGCCATCAAAACGGCAGCCCCTGAGGCTCGCCTCGTTGATGAACGCCCCGCTGAGATCGGCGCCGCTGAAGTCTGCGCCCCTGGCGCAGGCGCGACAGAGATTTGCGCCAGCAAGATTGGCGCCGCTGAAGCTGGCGCCATCGAGAATACAGGCCGTGAGCGCTACGCCCGAGAGATCGGCACCAGCCAGCCGACAGTGGCTGAGGTCGGCCTGTTCCAGCATGACCTCGCGCATATCGACGCCGGTAAGGTCCATGCCAGTCAGGTCTGCACCCGCCAGGTCACGGCCGGCCAGAGTTCCACCTGCCGCCAGTAGTTCAGTCACGAACTGGCGCAGAGCGGCGCGGCTTTCGGGGTACAGGGGCGCCGCCGGCGCAATGGGCTGCTGCGCCAGGCGCCGCGCGGCGTTGATATCCATCTCCTGGGACGGGTCGTAGCCCATGTCGACGAAGGGCTGCGGATCAATACCGGCAGCGGCCATATCATCCAGGCTTGCCACCGCGCCCGGTTGGCCCTGGCCGCCGAAACGGCGTGGTTGCGTGCTGGCGAAGGCCAACGCACGCTGGCGCTGCTCTTCGACTGACGGTTCACCGCCTGGCGGCGGATTCTGTTCCAGCTCGGCCAGCGCCGCGTCGCCATCGGCCCGTACGCTTTCCACGCGCTGATCAATGTGACCGTAAAGCTCACTCAGGTCCACATCGCCGCGGGCGACCGCCTCCGGGGGAATCACCGGCCCGGTATCCACCGTTGGCAGCGGCTCCGCGCCTTCCGGCACTTCGGGCAGGTCCAGCTCAGCCACAAACTGCTGCTGTTCCTGTTCGCGCCGCTGCACCTCGGCCTCAACCTCCGCCGCGTCCCGGGCCTGAATCTCTGGTGATTTGGCCGGGCTCAGCTGCGACTCGTTGAACGCGTGGGCGAGCTGGTTCATCTCGTCACCGGTACGCAGGGCCAGCACATTGCGATAGTGGTCCAGAGTGCGGGGTAGATCCGCACGGTTCTCGTAGGCCAGCAATAACTCCTGCACATCAGCGGCGTCGGGATCAGACACCGCCTGGTAACCGCGGAACAGCATCAGGCCCAGGTCCTGGTCCGGGAAGAACCACAGGGTTTCCAACTCGGTGGGCAGCTCTTCCAGCTCAGCGTCTTTACAGCGCGTGAACACCCGGGCGTACACCGCAGGCAGACTGCCCTCGAGAATCGGATAGTCCGCGCTGAGGCCTTCAAAGCAGAAGCTTTCATCACCCTGCCAATAGCGATCCAGGCGCTGCGCCTCGGGAGCGACATTGAACAGCGACCAGTCGATATCCGGTGCATAGCCGGGGAAGTGCTGTTCCCGCCAGGTCTTGTCATAAGTACCTGCCAGCTTTCGGCGTTCCGGCGAGCCGATGTCCTCGGGACCGAAGCCCGCGCTTGGTGGACGCTGGCGCATTCGCGTCATCAAGGCCGTGGGATCCTCGACATTGGGCATCTCTACGCTGACGCTGCTTCCAAGGGCACTGCGCAGGCGCGGCAGGTAGCCCTTACCGCGGGGGTTGTGCTGATAGCCTTCACCGCCGTAGGCATTTTCCAGACCCAGGGGCATTTCCGTAAACGGTTCAGGTGCGCTGGCCCGCTCCAGCGGCATCAGCCCACCCTGCAACAGGCGATTGCCGGTCACCTGCAGTTGCTTGCCGAGTTCCCCGACCCGCGCGCGCACACGCATGGTGGGCAGAGGCTTGCCAGCGGGCGTGTGCGCACTGCCGGCCAGCAGGAACTCGCCCTTTGGCTTCGGCATGGCGATATCCAGCGGTGTGGCCTCGCCGAGGGACTCCTGCACCTTTTTCCACTGCGCCATTTCCTGCAACACCTCAGAGGTGCTGAGCTGGAAAAAGCACAGGGCCGCCACGGACTGAAAGTGCTGCTGGCGGAAGCTGTAGCTTCGGTGCAGCAGACCCAGTTTCATTGGCTTGATGATCTTCATAAGGTGCTGTCCAGGCCGACAATCTTCGACTTCAGCGCCGACAGCTCGTTCTCCAGCACGCCGACCCGGGTGTCCAGATCCGGTTTCTTGCCGAACAGATAGCCCGCCAGGTCGAAATCGCAACGGCCGCTGGCCAGGGACAGGTTGATGTTGTAGCTGCCCCCGGTGACGCTGTTCTGGTTACTCACCCCCACTGCGCTATTGCTCATGCTGGCGCCTACGGCGGAATTGCTCATGCTGGCGCCCACCGCGGAGTTGCTCATGCTGGCACCCACCGTCGAGTTGCTCATGCTGGTACCAACGCTGGAGCTGCTGTCGCTGCTGCCCACGCTGGAGACGCTCTTGGCAAGGCCGGTGACCGTGCTGTTGCTATAGGTGTCGCCGGTCACCTTGGAATCGTTGTAGGAGGTCCAGCTATCCAGCTCGGTGATGCTGTCGATCGCCTTGTCCAGGAAGCTGCCCACCTCGCTGCTGGCCGAGGAAGGCGCCGAGCCGGTGAGCTCTGACTTGCTGTAGCTCTTGGCAATCTTGGAAATGCTGATGGAGTCACCCTCCATCAGGGATTCGTTGCGGGAATTGCCGCGCATGGCGTTGCGGCTAAAGCTGCCGCCATGCACTTCAGAAAGATTGTAGGTGCTCCAGCTCGACAGCGGTGCGGAGGCGTCGGCGGCCAGCGCAGACAACGAAGCGGTGAAGTCGCTGATGCCGTCGCAGACACTGCCCGCGCCAAACGGGCTGGTCGGCGCCGCCGGCAGCGAGCCGCCAAGGATTTTGCTGCGGCTGTAGGTCTTGCCGAGGATGGTGCTCTCGCTGCGGCTGACGCCCAGTTCCGACACGCTGTTGGAGGCATCCAGGCGCGACACGCTGTCGCTGGTGCCATGCTGCGAGTAACTTTGCGAGTAGGCGCTGTGGGAGACACTGGCGCTGCTGCCGTAGGAGATGTTCTCCCCCAGCACGCCGTCGGCCCCGTTCTCCGAGATGGCGTAGCTGTAGCTCGCGCCCTGGGAGAAAGACACACCCTTGAACTTGCCGGTGGCATACTGCTCGCTGATGTTTGCCCGCGCCGCGGCCAGGTCGCTGTTCGAGTGTTTGCCGAAAGCGATGGAGTGGTTGTCGCCAAAGCTGGTGGAATAGCTGTCACCGACGTTGGTGCTGTCGGTGGCGTCATCGGGAATCACCACCATATTGCCCTTGGACTGGGCGATGCCCTGCACTTCCGGCAACTCGGAGTCGTCGTTGGACCGCGCAATGGTGACGATCACGCCGATCTCCGGCACGGTCTGCATGTTTTCCGACAGCTTCACCCAGATGGGCGGGCCGGAGAACTGGTCGGTGGCAAACACCACGTAGACCCCGGTGGCATCCAGCGATTCTCCGTAGCTGGAGTCGAAGCGCCGGCTGCCCATGGCGAAGTTGGGCTTGTCCAGGTAGTGCAGGTAGGGCTGCGGTGCGGCGGTCTGGTCGGGCGGCGGCACCACCCGCGCCAGGACGGACCCAACCTGGGTGCCGTGCATATTGAAATCAAACAGCTGGCCGTCGGCAGAGGTGGCGACAAACTGAGTGCTGTAATGCCCCTCGGCACTGGCCTGTTCCTGTACCGAGGTGACCACAAAGCACTTGTGGTCGAGCTGCGGGCGCATGGCCATGACATCGCCACGCTGGCTGCCCTCGGCCACATGCTGCACGGTGTAGAAGGTATAGCCCGGCTTGAGCCGCGGCTGGGAACACTGTCCGGAGATCTCGCTGGCGGATGTCAGCAGCTTGTTGATTCCCGACGTGGCGTAGGTTTCCGCTTCCTCTGTGCTGGTGCCGTACTGGAAGGCGTGGTACTGGCAATAGCTCTCATCCTCGGCGACGCGCTGGTCGCGGGCGTAGCGCGGCTCGCTGGTATAGCTGCTGGCGCTGGCCGTCAGATCGCGCTCCCAGGCCGCTTCCTTCTCCGCAACCACTGTGCGCAGGGAGGACACCGTCATGTCCTGCTTGTAGCTGAAGCTGCTGATGACGTCGTCGCGCTCCAGGCTATCCACCTTGCTGAAGGTGTAGTAGAGCTGCATGGGTGAATTGTCAGGGCCCTGCAGCTGGCGGTAGCTGCCGGGGCCGGAGCGGTTGGACAGCACCAGGGTATGGCGGTCGGAACCGTGCTCGAAGTAGTAGTAGATGCTGACCTTGGACATCAGCCGGGTGATGAACTCCAGGTCACTCTCACCGGCCTGCAGCCAGTCCTGGCGGCGCGCCTCGGCCAGCCCGCTGACGCCATCGAGGTTGCAGTGATACATGGCGCCAGCGGTCTCGCCGATGCCGTGGCGGGCCAGCACTTCGCGTAGCACTTCCTTGATGGTCCCGCTGTAAACCTTGTAGTTGTTCGCGAAACTCAGCTTCCACAGCGCCGGCTTGAGGCTGGCATTGAACACTCCTGTCTCTGCCATCGACAAGCTGGTGATGATGCCGTTGTAGCAGGTAGTACCGCCGGGTGCGCCCAGCATCACCGTGGCGGTCTGGCCCATGAGCTGTTGGAAGGAAAAGTCGCGGCTGGCGCTGTCGCGCAGCAGTTCCTCGTTACCGTGTAACACCAACTGGTAGTCGAAGGGCTGCGATACCGCGCTCTGACCGCTGAAGCTCACCAGCCGCAATATGTCGTCATCGATATCCTCACTGCTGTGCAGCAGGAATCGATATGACAGGCGCGGCGGCGTGTAATCAATGCTGCCGATGTGGCTGCGGGTATCGATAGAGAAAACGTCCGACATGCTCAATCAGGCCTCACTACGAAACTGACACTGCGATCACTTTCGGCATGCCGACCGGGCAGCCAGGTATTGAGGCCCAGCCGGGCCCGGCCGCTGTCGCGCTGGTCCTTCGCAAGCCGGGTCGCCTCAATGGCGTCTTCGTCCAGCACCAACCTGAATGCCAGGGTCCAGCGCCGGTCTGTGGTGTACAGCGACAAGGCCCGCAGCTCCGCATGGCGATTACCCATGGTGGGCAATGGCAGCAGTCGGTTGAAGGTGTCCCAGTCCAGGGGGCCGATTTCAAAGGTCACGCCGGCATGCTGCTGCCAGACACGCTGCCCCAGGACTTTGCCGGCGCCGAGCCGGTCGGCGCCGCGATTGCGGAGCTGGGCGCGCTCACCGTTCGGCAGGGGCAGCCACTCGCCGCGGAAACTGTGTAGCTGCACCGGCAAACGCAACAGTGCGCTAAGCGCGTTACACACATGGGGCAGGCTGACGTGGCGATCAGAGAGTACGCCGCCAAAGCCCAACAGATGGGCAGCGCGTGGCAGTTTGCGGTCGAGCAGCGATTCAAAGGCATGTTCCGACAGGCCCTGCACCGCCGCCAGGTACTGTGCCCAGCGGGCATCCTCCGGCGGTGCGTCATTGAGATTCAGGTGGGTGCGCGAGCGGATCAGGTAACGCAGCACGTTGACCTGGTGATTGAAGATATTGAGGAAGGCCTCCATGGCGGAGTCGCCTTCGGCCGAGTTGGACAGCACCCATTGGCCATAGGGCTGAGGCAGCGGCCCGTTCGGCCCGGCAATGCCCCAACCGTTGGTTTTGATGTCTACAAGTCCGGCGTCCTTGAGAAAATCAACCGAGCCGATCTCAGATCCGCGAAAGCCGTCTCCGACCTCGGCGCTGAACTGCACCGCATCACTGATGCTCCTGCCTTCATTGAGGCTGTCTCTCGCCGCGGCGCTGAGGCCGGTGCGGCCGGCGGAACGCGCCAGCAGGCGCACCGCCTGGTAAAACCCGAAGCGCCCGCCGTGCTCAGCCAGAACCTCGGCTACAGTAGTGCCTGATCGCCAACCCGAGGATGCCATGTCCTGGATTCTCCCTTACGTTTTTCCACCAGCGTGAGGCGAACAAAGCTATTGACGGCCGCGAACAGGCCGAGGAAATGGCTCATCACGTCACCGAATAACCAGATGGATCGCCCCTGGAATTCCACCTCGTCGACGCGCATTTCGATGTCGTAGCCGTAGCAGAAGCCGCGCCAGGCGTCTTCACGTATGCGGGCGACCGAGCGTGCCGACTTGAGCGTATCGATACTGCGAATCTGCGCCGCGCGGGTAGCGTCGGCCTCGCCGGCGTGCAGCCTGAGAATCTGCTTGAAGGCCCCCAGCCCCGCCTCGTCATCGCACAGCGACAGGTAGTTCACTCCCAGCAGCGATACCAGGCGCCAGCTCGCACGGCCCTGCAGTTCCGGCGACTGGTGGCGGGTCGGGCGGGTGACCGGCTTGAACTCCGACACCAGGCCCGAGCCCTCCAGCCGGATCACCGTGTCCAGGCGCAGGCCTTCCAGCAGGCTGCGGTTGGTGCACAGGGTGCGGGCATGTAGTGATTCATCCAGCGGGCTATCTCGATCCAGCGCGAGGTCGTGTACAGCCAGGTAAAGCTCGGTGCCCGGTATGGAACGCACCTGGCTGCGTTCGCGCCGTGAGGTCCAGAACAGCCGGTCCTGCTCGTCGCCGCCCGGCTCCAGCACCTGGCCGTAGAGCGGCTGCAGGCGCCGCACCCGGCTGTCCGGCCCGGTGGCGAACACATCCTCCACCGTGTGCACCTCGCAGGTGCGATACTGGCGCTCGTCGGGCACCAGCAAATACTCTTCGCGGGTGTGGTCGAGGCGAATGGGATCGGTAATCTTCGGAAACAGATTGACCAGCGGCACACAGTTGAGCTGCAGGTCTTCGGGCTGCAGGAAGGGCGGGTCCTCGATCGGCGCGTCCAGCAGGAACAGCAGGTCCAGCGTCTTGCCGGCGTTCATTTCCGGCAGGGACTCGAGATCGAAAAACAGGAACTTCTCCGGAAAGGCGAAGTACTCCTGCAGCAGTCGATAGCCCTGATGGGTGACATCGCTGTAGGGCAGTAGCGCCTCGTCCCGCTCAAAGCCCAGCCAGCGCACCCGGGCGTCAATCTCTTCGGGCTCGCCGCGGCCTTCCGCGTCCGATGCCCAGGCAACACCCTGCACCGACCCACTCAGCAGCCTGTACAACAGCGCCGAATGACGGCGCGAGCCACCCAGGAAAAAGCGCAGCTTGCCCGGGTCGATACTGCCGAGGTCGGCATTTCCCGGCGAGCGAATCTGTACCCGTAGGGCGCTGCGAACCCCGTCGCGCACCAGGTCCGGGTACAGGGTAATGTCCTCCAGGGCGACCGCTGCGACCTGAAGCGGCCATAGCTGACTGCTGTAGCCCACCGACATGGTGGCCAGGTGGCTGCGTCCATCCGTGCGCGTGACCTGGCAACTGGTAAGACTGCCCTTCTTCAGGAAGTAACCCTTCTCCATGGTGACCGCGCCAGGGTCCACCATGGCCTTGACCACCATCATGCTGGGTAGCGGCGCGGTCAGGTGGGGATAGAGCAGGTTCAGCAGGCTGTTGGATATCTCCGCCGCCTCGGAGCTAAGCCGGTACTGCAGCCGGCCCGTGAGAAAGGCGAAGGACTGCAGCAGCATCTCGATGTGGGGATCTTCAGAACGGCCCCGGTTGAGCTGTAACTCGGAGGCGACGGCGGGATGGTCTTCAGAGAACTTCTCAGAGCGCCGTCTCAGGTACTCCAGTTCCGCCTGGTAATAATCGATGAGCTGCGTTTCGGACATTGCACCAGCGCCTCCCTACATAGGTGCGAGTTCGACCGGGAACCTGGCCCACTCCTGGCCCTCCTCGGCTGAGATCAGGCCCGTGATATGAACCGTGATGGGATCGAAGGGTGTCTTCGGCGACTCGACGTCGACGCTTACCTGCCGAATGCGCGGCTCGCCGCTGACAATGGCTTCTTTGATGCAGCGACGCAGGATCGCCAGGTCCTGGACATTGTTGCCGAAGTAGTCCACCGCGCGGGGGATACCGAAGCGGAAGATGTCGGACGCCAGCGGATCGGCCGGATCGGCGGCGCGAATGCCCGGGTCTCTCTCCAGCCCGCCGAAGTAGGAGCGCGAAGACAGTAATCGCGCCACCTCTTCCATAACTGATTGGCGAAGGCTGGAGGGACCGTCGTGACCATGCGCTGAGTGTTCCGTTAGTCGCTCGAACAGAAGCTTCATCCCACCCCCTATTACAGGGTCGCAGCCATGTACCGGTTCTGGGCCACGTTCCAGCCGTAGGAGACATTGCCACCCAGGGACACATCGCTGTTCTGTACCGTGTAGGTCCAGGTGATGGCCGTGTAGTTGATGGTGAACTGCTCCGTGGCCATGTCATCGGGATGAGACTGGCTCTCGATAGACGAGACGATGGCGTTGAACAACTGGATCGTCATGATGTTGGCGATCGTGTTCTCCTCGGGATCGTCGTGACCGGAGTTACGGCAGATATAAATCTCCGTCGGCGTCTGCCCGTCGTCGAGTGGCATGGCACTCAGGCAGTGCTTGTAGAGCTTCGGCGAGGTCTTGTCGAAGTACTTCACTGCCGTGATGTCGTGGAGATTAGGGCGGCCAGAGGTGCGGGCGCTGTTGCTCACATCTGTGGTCACCTGCTGCTTCATGCCGAAGTGCATGGATACCAGCTCCATACAGTTGTTCAGCTCGATATCCACACCCGCCAGCGGGCCCACGATCAGGCTGCCGCCCTCGTTGGTATCACCGGTGATGATGTCTTCGTTGCCGGGTTTCAGAAGCACTAGATCCATGGTTTGACTCCCTTGTTAAGCTTTATCCAGGTGCGGCGCGGCTTAGGCCGGAAGCTCCGCCACCAGGCGTATTGATGTAGTCAGCTCTTCCAGCTGGAAGTGCGGCCGCAGGAACACCGTGGCCCGGTAGCAGCCCGGCTTGCCGGCTACATCGGTGACGGTGACGCGCGCTTCGCGTAGCGGGAACTTGGCCTTGATATCCTGGGGCGGCGTGTCATCCAGCAGGATGTACTGCGCGATCCAGGTGTTCAGGTAGTCCTCCACGTTGCCGCGGGTCATGAACTTGCCGACCTTCTCGCGCATGATCACCTTGATGTAGTGGGCAAAGCGCGAGGCCGACATCACATAGGGCAGCATGGCCGAGATACGGGCATTGGCATTGGCCGCGTCAGTGTTGTACTTCTTGGGTTGGTTGGTGGAACTACCGCCGAAGAAGGCCGCCTTGTCGGTGCCCTTGCAGTGACAGATCGCCATAAAGCCCAGATCGTTCAGCTCCTTCTCGCGGCGGTCGGTAATCGCCACCTGCGTCGGGCAGGTCAAGGCGATATCACCGGCGTCGGTTTTGAAGGTGTGAGCCGGCAGGCCTTCAATCAGGCCACCGCCTTCGACGCCGCGTATCGCCGCCGTCCAGCCGTAGAGCGAGAATGCGTTGGTGATTCTCTGCCCGAGGATAAAGGCGGGGTTGCCCCACAGGAACTTGCTGGCATCGTCAGTGACGTCTTCCTCAAAACTGAGGCCGTCCACCGGCACCGTGTCCTGGCCATAGGGCAGCCGCAGCAACACCTTTGGCAGGGTCAGCGTGACATAGCGGGAATCCTCGGACTCCCGGAAGCTGCGCCACTTGATCAGCTCCGCGCTCTCGAAGATCTTCGACAGGTCGCGGGGCTTGAACAGGTTGGAGAAGTCGTTGAGGTCGAACAGCTTGGCATAAGCCGCGCCGATAAACGGTGCGTGGGCCGCCGCCGCGACACTCGCCAGACCTTCCAGTAACAGCATGTCCTGGTTGGAACGGCCGAATTCGAAGTCGCCGATCAGCACGCTATACGGGTTGCCACCGTAGGTGCCGTACTCCTGCTCGTACACCATCTTGAACAGTGCGCTCTGGTCGAATTCCACCGCTTTGGTGAGATCGTCACGGAGCTCATCCTTGGAGGTGTTGAGCACCCGCAGCTTGAGCATCGTGCCGGTCTCGGAGTTCATCACCAGGTAATGCAGACCGCGCCAGGTCGCTTCCAGCTTCTGGATTTTCTCGTCGTGCATCAGCAGGTTGAGCTGGCGGCTGACTGCTTCGTCGATGTCGGCAATGCGGCTGTTGCCGAGCGCCGCGGCGTCCGGTTTCGGCGCGCCTTCCTCGACACTGCCAGCGTCGAAGCCTTCCAGGGTGTCGACCACAAACTGGCGCACCAGCATGGCCGTGTAGCGATGCTGCGACGTGTCCTGCGCCATCTGGCCATCGGAGATCATGGTCATGAAGCTCTCGGGGATGTCCACGCCCTCCCAGAGCGCATTCCAGACATCCTCCCAGGCCGGGTGGCCCGCCGGCACGTCATGCACGGTCTTGATCTTGTCGAGCTTGCCCAGCTCGATCTTGAGCTGCACCTGGTACTCGTCCGGCATGGTCGCGAGCTTTTCAGCACTGTCTCCCGACTTCAGCTCTTCCAGGGTGAAGTCGTCCTTCTCCAGTGCCTTGCTGAGTTGCGCAGTCAGCTTGGCCGGGAGGTGTTTGAGCAGGGCCTTCTCACGATTGGCCTCCAGGGCATCAAGCAGCCCGGGCGCGTCGGCAATCAACTTACCCTTGAGCTCCTCCGCTGCCTTGGCGGCGTCCTCGTCGTCACTGCCGTGGAGCATCTCGCGGCAGAGTTTGTCCAGGGCGTCATTACCGTCCAGCTTGGCGAGGAAGTCGCGCATATTGCAGCGCGCCCGGTAGAGCTGGTTGAGCTGTTCAACCTGCAGCAACAGTGGTACCGGCTCGAAATCTTCGATGCAGGTAAACACGAACTTGCCACCGACTTTGTCGCCCTCAGCGGCGTCCGGCAGGACGCTGTCCACCGAGACGGCTGCCTGTGGCGCAATCGCGCCCAGCACCAGGTCAAAGTTATCCCGGTCGATTTCGACGAAGCCTCGTTCCTTCATTGGCGGCAGTCCGGCCTCGGACCTACCGAGATCCGCCATGATGCCAACCACGAAGGGCAGTTCCTTGCGCTCGATAGCACCACCCGTCTCGACGTCGTACGTGATCTGAACCCTGGGGGGACGAACCCTGCCCAGTTTCTTCTGTGTACTTTCAGCCATATCAGGTGTTCTCCCTGTTACAGATTTTTACTTGCTGCGCTATGCGCATGGGTTTATCGCATCCTGGCGGCACGGCAGTAGATCTCCTTGCCACCACTCTTTCGTTTCTTCAACTCGCCCTGGGCCACCAGGTACTCCAGGGCCGCCTGCACCAGCGCGCGCGAATCATCGTAGCGCTGGCGCGCGAGCCACCACTTGGCAACGCCGTCGACCGTTTCGGCAGCATTCGGCCGCGCTTCAAGGTATCGCTTGATCTCGGTCGCGGTTTTCTTGACGTTGCGGGGTGGTTTTATCTCGTCGCTATTAATCGAAGTATTCGCTGCCATGAACGCTCCCTGCCAAACTGTTTTCTTCATCCGCGCAGTGCATCACCACGCTCGACTAAGCCTGCCCTATTGATGGAGCAACTCCCGTGCCAACAATCGAAAAAGCGCGCAAAGACCTGTATTTAAAGGGTTCTACGGTTTTCACAACGGGAGTGAAGTGAGGCAACACTGCCTCACTTCAGAAGGGATCTACGCGGGTGTTTTTCAGCGGCGGCGCGGTTTCTCGGGAACTGAGGCAGAAAAGCCTCAACTGAGGCAGGAATGCCACGCTACCGGCGCAGCACTGCTGCAGGGCTCTGCATGCGGCTTACATCGCAGGGAAAAGTAGTACCAGAAAACTGTGAACGTCAGTGGGTGTTGCTGTCTTTCGAGAGGAACTGCTCGCGACGAATGTCGTACTTCTCCATCAGGCGCGTGAAGGCCCGTCGCTCTTTCTCGGCCCGACGCGCGGCCAGTGTGATATTGCCGCCGGTTTCACGCAGCACGCGCTCGAGGTAATCACGCTCAAAGTCGCGAATACACTGGTTTTTGGCATCCTGGAAACTGCGCACGGGCGGCTGCGGGGTTTCCGTCAGCGCGCCTTTGGCAGGCACCTTGAGAACATCTTCGTCAGTCATCAGGAACACGCGATGCAGGAAGTTCTCCAACTCACGCACGTTACCGGGCCAGGCGTAGCGTTCCATCCAGTCAACAGTGTCCGCGTGCAGCACCTTGATCTCGCGGCGGTACTTGTCGGCAATCTGGCGCAGGAAAAACTGTGACAGCAGGAAGATATCGCAATGCCTGTCACGCAGCGGCGGCAGATCAACGCGCAGAATCTCAATGCGGAACCACAGGTCCTGACGGAACTCATTGCGCGCCACCAGGGCGTCTATGTCGGCGTTACTGGCTGCAATCACCCTGACATCGGTGGACCGCAGATCATCACCGCCCACCGGCCGATACTCCTGCTCCTGCAGGTAACGCAGCAGTACCACCTGTGCCTTCGCCGAGAGGGTGTCGATCTCGTCGAGGAACAGCGTGCCGCCATTGGCGCGCTCGATCAGGCCGGTGTGTGATTTCTCAGCACCGGTAAATGCGCCCTTCTCGTGACCGAACAGCTCGCTGAGCAACAGGTCATCGGTGAACGCACCGCAGTTCACCGGGATGAAAGGGTCGTCGCAGCGCTCACTCATGTAGTGAATAGCACGCGCGATCAACTCCTTGCCGGTGCCGGTTTCTCCATTGATGAAGACGCCTGCATCGACCTGTGAAACCTTCTCCACGAGCTGCAGGGTTTCATTCATGGCGGGCGAACTAGCCACCACGTTGGCGCCCGCCACGGCGTGCAGGACGTCCGTGCCCCAGTCGCGCTTGTGCACCTGGTGCCAGCGTCCGATCATTTCGACCACGCTGGCAATAAAGTCCGGCGCCTGCAGAGACTCCGAAAACACCTGTATTTGTAGACTTTCAGCGACCCTGACAGCTCCGCTGCGCGCATCAGCCACTACCAGCGCCGACGACTTGTGCAGCTGCAGTGACGCGGTGAGAAACTCCGGCACGGGTGCCCCGGCCTCGAAAACCACCACTGTAGGTTCGGGAGATACCAGATCGTCAGCCCAGGGTTGGCTCACCCACTGTGCGCCGGACACGACATGAAAATGAATATTGTGGGCAATCAGCGCAAGGCGTACGGCTTCCTGCCGGGGGCCAGAGTCGAACTCAACGAGTATTATTTTTTTGTCGATCACGCTGACCGCTATTCCCTGTTCGCTGTAGGTATATAGATGTCGCAGTTGCCGGCCATGTGGGCCGACCGAAGATATGTCTTTAGTTCATGGCCAACATCCTGTCCAGAGATCGAACGCGTTTGAGGGCTTTTTTTTTGAGTTTTTTCTTGACGCCGGAAATCTTCGACTACACTTCTAAAATTCACGGTCACTGCATTCAGCTTTTTGCGGGAGAAAACCATGTCACAGCGTCGACCTTCAGTCAGACCTTCCGGAGCCAACAACGCACCCTTTAAAAACAGGCTTAATACTGCCATCGGTGCAGGTCCCGGCAGTATGCACAAGGCCAGTGCGGCGAGGCGCCAGCAGATCGACACCTTCTCCACAGCGCAGGCAACGCGTGGCAGCTTTATGCGCGGGCTGCACAATCTCAAAGAAAAGCTGACACCAAAAATGTTTGGCGGCATGCATACTGCAGACAGACTTGAGGCCAACCGCATCGCTTCGACAACAGGTCGACGGGGAGCCCAGGTGCTCGCCGACGCTGCGCCGGGGGCCAGCAAAACACAGGCGCGCGCGGAGACTGAGAAGACCGTTGCCAGCGGTGTAGGTATGTTGAGTAGTGCGCCGGTGCCCGGTGCAAGCTTGATTGCAGGCGCCGCCAAAGCGGGCCTCACTGCAGATGCGGCGCGGCGGGAAAAGGCCGCCGCGGGTCAGTTCCGCGCCCAGACCGCTGTAAGCTCAAACTCCGGCGATCTCAGCAAGGTCACCACTTCGTACCAGGGCGGCGCTCGCGCCGACCGGCTGGAAGCCCAGGCCAGGTCCGACATGATTGATGCGGGTGCGACTGGCGCCAAGACGCTAGCCGGGGAAGTCCCGCTGGTCGGCGGCGTTCTGAAAGCCGGGATCAGTGGAGCCGCTTACGTCGCTGACCGTGAAAACCAGCGCAACATCAAAGGCGGTATGGCGGAAGAAAGTGTGGCGGCTGCGCGCAACCCACTGGCGCAACCGAAAGTCAAAGCACCCCCCAAAGGTGCGATGGTGATGCCTCCGCCCAGCGCGAAGACCATTTCGGCGGCTCGAAAAGCGCTCAAACCGACCGGCCGCAAGGTGACGTGATTCAGGCCTTGGGCTCACTCTTGCCAGCGTGCTTTTAAGCTAGCGCGAACTGACCCAGGCGTTTTCTACCTCCCAGCGCGCTGCGATGTCCGCGGCGGCCTGCTGGGCATCCTCCTTGCTGAGCAAGCCTGCCACCCGCACGCGATAGAGCGTCTGATCGGCACGACTGATCGGTACTACCTGCAGCGGGCCAGGTGAATCTTCCAGTGTCGCCACCCAACGCTCGGCCGCCTGTTCGGTGCCAAAACTGAGCAGGTTGATAAACCAGTCACCTTCCGCTTCGGCGGGCGTTGCCGGAGCAGGCTCCGGAACTGTCGCGGCAACCGCTTCATTGACGCGGCTCTCTGCAGACACGGCGGCTGGATCAAGCGCTGATGCCAGCGGCAATTCGGCACCCGGTTCGGCTTCAATAATAGCCATTGGGGTATCATCAAGCGTCAGATCCACACTCGCCAACTCCAACTCGTCGATGCGCTTAGCCATCGCTTCCAGTTCGGTGTTCAGTGCAACCAGCTCGTCCTGCAGGCGATTCGCAAGCTGCTCGACAGCACTAAAGCCGGGGGATGACAGCTGCGGTATGACTTCGGCGGGGGGCCGTGTGCTCAAGGCTGTGACTTCAGCCTGCAGCTGACTGATCTGCACGGACTGTTGCCAGAGAAAATAGCCGCATACCAGCAGCATGGCGGAAAGCACGGCCGGCGCCAGCATCGACGACGTCGCCGCCTGCCTGCGGATGGTCGTGGGTGGCGCAGTGGGGCGCTTTGTTTCGCGAACATCAGATTCCTCAGCGCCGTAATCCTGGATGTCGGACAGCAGCGGGCTGAGGTATTCGTTATCTTTTTCCCTGGGCATGGCGGATCGGCGAACGAGCAACGCCTCCGGTGGCAAGCTGTGCGACCAAAATACTGCCTGCACCCCCGCCGCTGTCAACCACTGGTTTCCGGCTCGCTTCAGTAAACGCTGACTTCTGCGACGCACAGGTCAGCGCCGAAGGCGCGGCCTATCGCAACCAGGCCGATGCGCCGTACCTGGCCCGGCTCGAACTCGCCCTCCACGCGGTGGGCCTGAAACTCGGAAAATGGTAGCCGTAGGGTCTGCCACTCGGCGTTGGCCTGGAAGCTGGCGCGATAGGATTGCCAGGGATAGCGCATCGCGTCGGTACGCAGGTGCACGTTGTAGCTTTCGGCATTTCCGTAGACGGACAGTTCGATGCCCTCGCCCTTGGCAAACGCCCGGCGTTGCCCCTCATCCAGATCTGTGGCGATCTGGATAAAGCCACCGTTGTTCTCCAGCCGCACATCGCCACGCATGCGCAGGCAGCGACGCCCCGCAACAACGGTTTCCTGTGCTTCACCGACAGAGATACCGCCCATCACGCGATCGGAGAGCAAGCGCCAGCGGTCGAGTGATGCCGCTGCGGCGCCCTGCTCCAGGCTGAGCAACACGGCCAGCACGGCGTGACTAGTCGTCTTCGACGCCACCGAGCTCGTTGAGGATATGGTCCATCTGACCCATAAAATCCTCTATGTCGTCGAGGCGCAGGAGGTGGTACTTGATGCGCTCATCCACCGGCAAAAGTTGTGCCAGGGCATAGCCCACCTGCCAGGCGTCATTGTGGTCAGGCCGGATGCCCAGTTTCTGCACGTGGGGGTGCTGCTCAAGGCTACGCAGTACCGCCAGCATGGAATCCCAGTCCTCGCGCATGGGTTCCGGCTCCCGCAGCGGCTCCATGCTGACCTCCCCCATCACCAGCTGGTTGGATTCGGCCCGGGCACCGGACAGCGTAAACCGTTCATTCCCCTCGATGGTAATGCCCAGCAGCCCATTGGGCAGGGAATCCCAGTCGACGATACGCGCATAGCAGCCGTACTCGCCGAGATTCGGCTGGCCGACTCCGGGGTGGGCCACTTCCGCGCCCTTGGCGATCCAGGCCATGCCGAAGCCGGAGTCTTCCTTCATGCAGCCGCGCACCAGGTCCAGGTAGCGCTGCTCGAAAATCTGCAGGGGAATGCGGCCGCCCGGGAACAGCACGCTGGAAAGTGGGAACAGCGGGATTTCCATCAGGCTTCGGGCCCCAGTGGTTTAACGGTGATCAACAACTGCGGCAACAGCAGCAGAGCGCCCACCAGTGCCGCGAACATGGCGAAGCCGGTCAGCAGGCCGAAGTAGATGCTGGGCGTGAAATTGGAGAACACCAGTATCGAAAAACCGACGATGATAGTGATCGAGGTGTAATACATGGCGCGGCCGATACTGGCATGGCAGCGGTGCATGGTGGCCAGGTAGTTGCGATCTTTCGGGAATTCACGTTTGAAGCGGTGCACGTAGTGAATGGTGTCGTCGACGCCAATGCCGACCACAATAGCGGCTATGGTAATCGTCATGATATCCAGGGGAATCCCCGCTAACCCCATAATACCCAGCACCATGCCCGCCGCCAGGATATTGGGTGCTATGGCGATCAGCGCCAGGCTCAAGGAGCGAAACAGGATAAAGAACATGATCACGATGGCCGCGAACACCGCGCCCAGGGTGAGAATCTGTGACTTGAACAGGCTTTGCAGCACGTTGTTGTACAACACCAGCATATTGGTGAAGTGTACCCGATCTTCATCCAGACCCATGTCGTTGATCAGATGCGAGCGCAGGTCCTTCAGGAACTGGTCGCGGCGCAGTTCGCGGCTGGTCTCCTTAACCCGCAGGGAGATACGCGCCTGCTGGGCGTCCTCGTCGAAATAGGGGGCAACAATCAGATTGGCGACATCCCTGGGCAGGCTCTTCTGTACCAGCGCCAGTTCCACGTCGCCGACATCGCCGTCCAGCAATTGCTTGACCACCTTGTAGGTGGTGGCCAGTGACAGCACTTTGCCTGTCTGCGGCAGGGAGTCGACGTACTCGTGAATGTCTTCCAACTGTTCCATGCCGCGCACGGTGAACCAGTAGCTCTGCTCAAAGTCGTCGCCGCTGGATGCGAAGCCATCGTCGAAGTCGTCTTCGAAGTCATCCGCAAACGGGTCGTCACTAAACAGCTCATCCGCTTCATCGGCGGCCGCAGCTATCTCGCCGGCAGCTTCGCCGGGGTCCTGTGCAAACACCGGTCCTGCTGCACTCTCCTCTACCTCAATAACGATATCCAGCGGGATGGTTCCGCCCAGCCTGGCATCCAGCAGCTCCATGCCCTGGTAAATTTCGGTGCTCTCGTGGAAGTAATCGATGAAACGGTTCTCCACCTGCAGGCGGCTAATACCGTAGGCCGCCGTCGCCAGCAGCAGGAACGACACCAGAAGAATAGCCGCGCCATTTCTCTCGGTGAAACGTGCAAAAGCCGGCGTCAGGCCGGCCAGGCGCTTGTTGGGATCAGAGGTCCTGCCCCGTGGCAGTAGCACCAGAATGCTCGGCAACACCACGAAGGTGAGCAACAGGGCGACGGAGATGCCAATCGTCATCATCCAGCCGAAGTCCATCACCGGTCGCAGCCCGCTGACCACCAGCGAGCCGAAAGCCACCGCGGTGGTCAGCGTGGTATAGGCGCAGGGCACCCACATCAGGCGCACGGTCTCCCGCACCAGTTCGTGCTGGCTGGCTTCCGGCCGCGATAGCTGTAGCTCGCGGTAGCGCACCACCAGATGGATGGCGATGGCGAGGCCGACAATCAGCAGCACCGCAACGAAGTTGGACGAGATGACCGTCATGCGCCAGTCCAGCCAGGCCAGCAAACCAAGCATGAAGGTGGCCGAGGCCAACACCGTGGTCATCGGCAGTACCACCCAGCGCGGCTGGCGGAATATCACGGTAAGCATGACGAACATGAAGCCGAGGATGCCGGCGCCGAAGGTCACCAGGTCGCTGCGAACGAAGGCCACCATGTCGGCGGCGATCATCGGTACGCCACCGACGAACAGGCGGGCGCGATCACGATAGCCATCCACCACCGTCCGTACGTCGGCGACCAGATCGCTGGAGCGCTGCTGATACTCGGCCGAGTAGGCCTTGAACACGGCCTCCGCCTCTTGCAGCGCCTCGCGGTCTGCCGCGGACAGTTCGCCGCTGGCTTCCAGCTCGCGCAGGGATTCCCTGCGATCCAGCAATTCGAAGTAGCGCTCGTCCCGCGCCAGATTGACCTGGATGGCGGCGGTATTGCCATCCGGGCTGACCAGCAGCTGTTCGTAGATAGGGCTTTCCTGGAATTCGCGCCGCACCAGTTCCCGGTCGATATCCGGATCCGCCAGCGTGGGCATACCGGTATCGGAGCTGACGTCGGCCAGCGCTATGGGCGGGCTTTGCAGCAGCGGCACGTCGAGCATGGTGGTGACGCCCGAGACGCCATCCAGCGCTGCCAGCTCGTCGCGCAGGCTGGCCATGACCGCCAGTGATTCGTCGCCCAGCAGGTCTCCCGGCGGCTGGAAGGTCACCACCAGGAAATCGCCGGAGGCATAGCGCTTGCCGATTTCCCGGAAGTACTCGAGATCAGCATCGCCCTCCAACACCAGGGTATCGGCGGAAGCGTCAATGCGCGTGGCGGGGGCCTGTGAGCCAAGCAACCCCAGCAGCACGGCACAGAAAGCCAGACTCAGGAGTGGCCGTTGGAGAACCCAGCGGTCGTAGAGGGCAATTGTCGAAGATGGCATGGTGTCGCTCTGCTTGAATCCTATGCCTGAGACTCTTGGCGTTGCTGAAGTTCCGTCACCAGGCGTGCGTGGATTCCGCCGAATCCACCATTACTCATAATTACGATGTGATCACCCGGCCGGCTCATGGCGGCCACGTCTGCCGCCAGGGTGCTGATATCTGTGGCAAGGGATGCATCCACCGGACTGGCCGAGACCACATCTGCCAGGTCCCAGTCCAGGCCGGGCGGCTGGTACCAGAACACCTGATCCGCCGCCGCCACGGTCGCCGGTAGCGCGGCCCGGTGCTGGCCACCGCGCATGGTATTCGAACGCGGCTCCAGTAGCACGATGATTCTCGCCCCGCCCACTGCCCTGCGCATTCCCTGCAGGGTGGTCTCGATCGCTGTGGGATGATGCGCAAAGTCATCGTAGACACGCACGCCCTCCACATCCGCCAACAGTTCCAGGCGCCGCTTTACCCCCTTGAAGCTGGCCAGCCCCTCGGCGATGACCTCGAGCGACAGGCCGACATGGTGGGCAGCCGCAGCCGCGGCCAGTGCATTCTCCAGGTTGTGGCGCCCGAGCAGCGACCAGCGCACCCGCACCGACTGCTCACCATGCTGCAGGTCGAACTCACTGCCCTCGGGCGTAACCGGCACCGCGCGCCAGTCAGCCGCGGTCTCCACTGCAAAGCTGGACCGAGGCGTCCAACAGCCCTGCGCCAACACATCATCAAGGGCGGTATCACCCGCCCGATGAACCACCAGGCCCTCCCCGGGTACCGTGCGCAATAAATGATGGAACTGCCGTTGAATGGCCGCCAGGTCAGGAAAGATATCAGCGTGATCAAATTCGAGGTTGTTCAGGCACAGGGTGCGCGGCCGGTAGTGAATGAACTTGGAGCGCTTGTCGAAAAAGGCCGTGTCGTACTCATCCGCCTCCACCACGAAGAAATCACTGTCACCGGCGCGGGCGGACAGGCCGAAGTTTGCCGGTACACCGCCGATCAGGAAACCCGGCGCCATGCCAGCCTGCTCCAGCAGCCAGGCCATGAGACTGGCCGTGGTGGTCTTGCCATGGGTGCCGGCGGCCGCCATGACCCAGCGACCCTGCAGCAACTCCTCCGCGAGCCACTGAGGCCCCGAGGTGTAGGGGATGGTGCTGTTAAGCAGGTATTCCACCGCGGGATTGCCACGAGACAGGGCGTTGCCCACCACCACCAGGTCAGGGGCCGGCTCGAGGTGGCCGGGCTCATAGCCCTCCATCAGCTCGATGCCAGCGGCCTCGAGCTGGGTGCTCATGGGTGGGTAAACGTTGGCGTCGGAGCCGGTAATACGAAACCCGCGTTCACGGGCGAGCAGCGCAATGCCGCCCATAAAGGTACCGCAGATGCCCAGGATATGGACGTGTCTTGACAATGGTCATCCCTCGAATGGTGGGCGGCAGTGTATCATGCGGCTCACTGCTCAAATCATCCGGGGAAGAGACAATGGCGAGGAAAAATGCCTTTTACGCACAGTCGGGAGGGGTTACCGCTGTGATCAACGCCAGCGCCTGCGGCGTCATCGAGACCGCGCGCGCCCACAGCGAAATCGGCAAGGTCTATGCCGGGCGCAACGGCATCATCGGCGCGCTGCGTGAGGAGCTGATCGACACCAGCAAAGAGACCAGGGCCGCCATCGCCGGGCTCCGGCATACGCCATCGGGGGCCTTTGGCTCCTGCCGCTACAAGCTGAAGAGCATTGAGGAGAATCGCGCTGAGTACGAAAGGCTGATCGAAGTATTCAAGGCCCATAACATCGGCTACTTCTTCTACAACGGCGGCGGCGACTCAGCCGACACCTGCCTGAAGGTGTCGCAGCTCTCGGAAACCCTGGGCTACCCGGTGCAGGCCATCCACATTCCCAAGACTGTGGACAACGACCTGCCGCTAACCGACAACTGCCCGGGATTTGGCTCGGTCGCCAAGTACATTGCCATCTCCACCCGCGAAGCCGCAATGGATGTGGCCAGCATGTGCGAAACCTCCACCAAGGTTTTCATCCTCGAGGCCATGGGTCGCCACGCCGGCTGGATCGCCGCCGCTGGCGGCCTCGCCGCCGAGCAGGAGGGCGATGCGCCGCATATCATCCTGTTCCCGGAAATCGCTTTCGACAAAGACAAATTCCTCAAGAAGGTCGATCGCACCGTGAAAAAAAGTGGCTACTGCGTGATCGTCGCCTCGGAGGGCGCCCAGTATAAGGACGGCACCTTCCTGGCAGATGCCGGCACCCGGGACGCCTTTGGCCACGCGCAGCTAGGCGGCGTGGCCCCCACGCTGGCCGCCATGGTGAAAGACGCCCTGGGCTACAAATACCACTGGGCGGTGGCCGACTACCTGCAGCGCGCCGCCCGCCACATTGCTTCGGCCACCGACGTCGAGCAGGCCTATGCGGTGGGCAAGGCCGCCGTCGAGTTCGCTGCCGTCGGCCACAATGCCATCATGCCGGCCATCGTCCGCGGCAAGGGCAAGCGCTATAGCTGGTCGATTGGCGAGGCGCCGCTGGACAAGGTGGCCAACGTCGAGAAAATGATGCCGCGCAGCTTCATCACCCGCGACGGCTTCAATATCACTCCCGCCGCCCGCGACTACCTGGCACCGCTGATCCAGGGCGAAGACTACCCGCCCTATAAAGGTGGCATGCCCCAGTACGTGAAACTCAAGAACGAGCTGGTACCCAGGAAGCTGAA